>CAISVF010000109.1 GCA_903888765.1 uncultured Verrucomicrobia subdivision 3 bacterium
ATAGTTCGCCCCTGCTCTGGGCGGCCGCGCTGGATCTGCTTTTTGTGCAGATGAAAAAAGACAAGGTTGCGCTCGGAAAAATTCTGGCCGTGAGCGGCTGCGGCCAGCAGCACGGATCGGTTTATCTCAACGAAAAAGCGGCGGAAACGCTGGCCAATCTCGACCCCAAAAAAACGCTGGCGGACAATCTATCCGGCGTCCTGGCCCGAAAAACCTCGCCAATCTGGATGGATTCATCGACCGCCAAGGAATGCGCCGAGATCCGCAAAAAACTCGGTGGCATCAAATTCACCGCCTCGCGCACCGGATCGGACACCTTCGAGCGCTTCACCGGGCCGCAGATCCGCAAATTTTACAAGACCGAGCCCAAAGCCTACGAGAAGACTACCAGTATCGCGCTGGTGAGCTCCTTTCTGGCGTCCCTGCTGGCCGGAAAAATCGCCCCCATTGATTTCGGCGACGGTGCCGGGATGAACCTGATGGACATCCGCCGGAAAAACTGGAACCCCGACGCACTCAAGGCAACGGCACCAGGGCTCATCAAGAAACTGCCGTCGCTCACTGATGCCGGCCGGACGATTGGCCAGGTCAGCCCCTATTTTGTCACCAAATACGGCCTTAATCCCGAAGCGCTGGCCACCGTGTGGACCGGCGATAATCCGGCAAGCGTCCTCGGGCTGGGCCTGACGAAGCCCGGGCAAGTGGCGATCAGTCTCGGCACCAGCGATACATTTTTTGGCACCATGCAAAAGTGCCAGACCGATGAGAATGGCGAAGGCCACGTCTTCGGCGCGCCCGCCGGCGATTACATGAGCTTGATCTGCTTTAAGAACGGCTCGCTCGCCCGGGAGAAGGTGCGCGAACTTTACGGCATCAAAGACTGGACCGCCTTTGGCAAAATGCTCGAGCAGACCAAGCCCGGCAACGACGGCGGCATTCTGCTGCCGTGGTTTGAGGCGGAAATTGTTCCCCGCGTCAACCAGCCGGGCGTCCACCGGTTTGATCTGGACGAAAAAAACGCCGCCGCCAACTGCCGCGCCATTTTTGAGGCCCAAATGCTTTCCATGCGGCTGCACTCCCAATGGATGCAGGTGGCGCCGGAAAAAATCTTTGCCACCGGGGGCGCATCGAATGATCGCGCGCTGCTGCAGGTGATGGCCGACGTGATGAATTGCCGGGTGGTGCGGATTGAAGTTTCCAAGAGCGCCGCCCTGGGAGCCGCCCTGCTGGCGGCGCACGGCTGGCAGGTGGCCGACGGGGGCGCACCCAAGTGGGAAAAACTGACCGCTGTCTTCTGCCGCCCGGTGGCCGGCAGTGAAATTGTTCCCGACAAAAAGGCCGCGAAGATCTACGACAAATTACTGGAAAAGTTTGCCGGGTGCGAACGCGACGCCATGGAGATTTAAGTCCGGTTCATTAAAACGCCAGCGAAAAGCTCGCTGACCATCCAGTCAATGCTTCCGGTCAGCGCCGGAACATGCCTGGCATGGCCCCGCCCATTTTGCCCATCATTTTGGACATCCGGCCCATTTTTTTCATCATCGTCTGCATCTGAAAAAATTTGTTGAGCATGGTGTTCAATTCCGTCACCGTCACACCGCTGCCGGCGGCGATGCGGCGGCGGCGGCTGGCGTTGAGGATCACGGGATTAATCCGCTCTTTGCGGGTCATCGCGCACACCATGCCTTCCATGCGCTGGAATTCTTTTTCCTGCTTGCCGATATCCATCTGCTTGAGAGCGTCGCCGCCACCGGGGAGCATTTTTACGATGCTTTCCAGCGAGCCGAGTTTTTTCATAGCGCGCAACTGCTCCAGAAAATCCTCCAGCGTGAATTCGCCCTTGCGCATTTTTTCCTCCATGCGCCTGGCTTCATCTTCGCTGACGGCTTCCGCCGCTTTTTCCACGAGGCTCACCACGTCGCCCATGCCAAGGATTCTCGAGGCCATGCGCTCCGGATGAAAGGCCTCAAACTCGTCGAGCTTTTCGCCGACGCCGGCGAACTTGATCGGCTTGCCGGTGACGCTCTTCAGGCTCAACGCCGCGCCGCCGCGCGCGTCGCCGTCCAGCTTGGTCAGGATGGAGCCGGTGATGGTCAAGGCGGAATCAAAATGGGTCGCCACATTCACCGCCTCCTGGCCCGTGGCGGCGTCAAGCACCAGCAGGATTTCCTGGGGCTGGATGAGGTCGCGCAGCCGCACGAGTTCCTGCACCAGCGGCTCATCAATCTGCAGGCGCCCGGCGGTGTCGTAAATAATCACGTTGCGCCCGTTCGCGTTGGCAAACACCATCGCCTCGCGGGCGATTTTCAAAACATCCGTCTCGCCGCGCTTCAGAAAAACGGGGACGTCAATCTGCTGGCCAAGGGTGGCTAGCTGATCCATCGCCGCCGGCCGGTAAACATCCGCCGCCACGAGCAGCGGCGCGCGACCCTGCTTCTTCAGCAGCCGCGCCAGCTTGCCGCTAGAAGTCGTCTTGCCCGACCCGTGCAGGCCAACCATGAGAATCGAACTGGGCTTGCCGTCCAGTTTCAGCGCGGCATTTTCCGAACCAAGCAGCGCGACCAACTCGTCGCTGACGAACTTGATAATTTGCTGCCCCGGCTGGACGCTGGTGATGACTTCCGCCCCGAGGGATTTGGTTTTGACGCGCTCAATAAAATCCCGCGCGACCTTGAAATTAACATCCGCCTCCAGCAGCGCCAGGCGCACCTCACGGAGCGCGTCGGACACATTGCTGTCGGAAATCTTGCCCAGCCCGCGCAGGTTTTTAAACGCGTTCTGGAGCTTGGTGCTTAACGAATCGAACATCCGGCCAGACTAGGTCAACCTCGCGGCGTTGACAAGCACGGTGCGGGATTTGCAGCGGGGGCAGACAAAACTAAATTCAAGTAATTAACCTTTACCGCTTACGCGGTGACCGCCGCTCAGCCAGAACAGGAAGCAACGAAGGCAAAAGCCCAACTCCATCTGTTTCCACACTGTTGTAGAAATATAAAATATACAATTATAAACAGAGGCCCTGACTCACAGACAATGGGCCTGGCAAATTGTGGAAAGCGACGGTTTGGCGCAGTTTCCAAAAGTATTTTTAATTTTTTCCAACAGTTTCTATTGCCAGCACAATCCCAAAAAACTGTACCATCCCCGTTCGCTTAGCCCTACTTGGCGGATTCGACCTCAGTTTCGCCTATTTTCGGGGTTGTGGCGGGCGGATTTGCCAATGAAAGGGCCTCCTTGTTCCTCAAAAGGCTGTGTCGTGAAGACCTCCCCTCTTCCCACCCGTCGTGGCGCGTGTATTCTCTTGGGTCATTATGTTTCTGCGTGCACAGGTTCGCAAAAAAGATGGCAAGAAACACACATACTGGAGTGTGGTGGAAAACAAACGTCTGCCCGACGGACGTGTTGCGCAACGGCAGGTACTTTACCTTGGCGAGGTCAACGATTCCCAGCGCGAGGCTTGGCGTAAAACTCTCGACGCGCCTTCACCTGACTCTGAGGTGACGTCGCAGATCGCGCTTTTCCCGCATGACCGACCCACGCCCACGGACGATGCGCGCGTGGTGCCGATTCGCCTGGATCAACTGTTGCTCTGCCGTCCGCGTCAATGGGGCGGCGGCTGGCTCGCGCTCGAACTCTATCGCCAACTCAGGCTGGACACGTTCTTCGCCGAACACCTCCCGGCCTCGCGCAAGGGCACGCGCTGGGATCGCATCCTCCGGGTCCTCGTCACCCAACGGCTGCTCGCCCCCGGCTCGGAGTGGCAGCTGCATCGCGACTGGTTCGCGCGCACCGCGCTGGCCGACTTGCTCGGCGAAGATTTCGGCTTGGCCGAAATCCACAAGCTCTACGCCACGCTCGATCAAGTGTTGCCGCTCAAAGAAAAACTCTTCGCGCATCTGCGCGACCAGTGGCGTGATCTCTTCGGCGCGAAATACGAGGTGCTGCTCTACGATCTGACCAGCACCTATTTTGAAACCGACACGCCGGAGGATCCCGCAGACCCACGCCGTCACGGTTACTCGCGCGATCACCGGCCCGACTGTCCGCAAGTGGTCATCGCCCTAGTGGTCACGCCGGAAGGGTTCCCCTTGGCCTATGAAGTCCTGCCCGGCAACACCGCCGACAATACCACGCGCACAGGTTTTCTCGAACAGATCGAAGCCCGTTACGGCAAGGCGCAACGCGTGTGGCTGATGGATCGCGGCATCCCGACCGAAGCGGTGCTCGAGCAGATGCGCGCGAGTGATCCGCCGGTGAGCTACCTTGTCGGCACCCCCAAAGGGAGGTTGAGCGCGCTGGAAAAAGACTGGCTTGAACGCAGCTGGGAAACGGTGCGCGCGGGCGTGCAAGTAAAGCTCCTCCCGCAGGAGGGCGAGGTGTATGTGCTAGCCAAGCGCCATGGACGCGTGGCCAAGGAGCGCGCCATCCGCCGCAAGAAACTGCGGCGACTGCTCGCGCGCCTGCACGAACTGAGGAAACAACTGCCCGAACGGGACAAGCTGCTCATGGCCCTGGGCGCGGCGAAGAAAGAGGCGGGGAGATTTTATGCGTTGTTAAACATCACCGTGCCCGCCGCTGATCATGCCTTGAGTGCGGAAACCTTTTCCTTCAAGTTCGCGCGCGCGCCTGCGCGTGGTGCGACGGCGTGAAGGCAGCTATTTGCTGCGCAGCAACCTCACCGGGCGGACGCCAGGTCAGTTGTGGAGTTACTACATGCAGTTGGTGCAAGTGGAGGAAGCGTTCAAGAACCTGAAAGGAGACCTGGCCGTGCGCCCTGTGTAGCACCAGAAAATGGAGCGCGTCCAAGCGCACATCCTGGTGGCGTTCATCAGCTACACCCTGCACGTATGTTTGCGGCAACGATTGCGCGCCGTGGCCAGCGGTCTGACCCCGCGCGCCGTGCTGGAAAAGTTTTGCGGGGTGCAAATGGTGGACGTGCATCTGCCCACAACCGACGGACGCACCGTGATCCTGACCCGGCACACGCAACCGGAGAAAGAAGTGCAAATACTCTTGGCGCAACTCAAGCTGACGTTGCCGGCGCAACCCCCGCCCAAGCTTACCGCCGACAAAGTCGCCCGCGCAACCGTGTAGTGGAGACTTCGGGGGCTTCAACTCAGAAAACCCCAGCAAATAACACGCTCCTCTTCTCCAATCCGCCAAGAAGGGTTAGCACCCATCCCAAGTTTGCCCCTCCGGAGTGCGGCGGCCCTCCGCCGCTTTTCTCCGCGCCCACCAAATTATTCGTGTTTTTCAAACACGCCATCGCAAATTCCAGCAGTGCCGAGGTGAGGTTATTTTGCGGCACCCTGCGCGTTCCGCCCGTCCCCCCAAAGCGCCAGAGGGCTGGCGCACTCCAAGACCTGGCGGATCAGTGACGCGGCCTCCCCATGGACTGTTGCTAATTCGTAGCGGAAGGGACAAGAGCAATGTCAGGTTCAGGGGGTCAACGCGTGAAATTCAATCTCGGGGAATTCTTGCAGGCGGCCACCGGATAATTGAGGCGTTCTGGTTTGCCACGACGGCGTGCAAAGGACTGCCCGCCCTGCTGCCTTGAAAACGATTTTATTTTTGATGCTCGTCTTGCTTCAATAATTCTTTGACAGGAGAGCCAGTTTAAAAACCCGGTAGGAGACGAGGTGACGAGGCTCAAATTAAAGCCAGGTTAGTTCTACTTTGTTATAAACCGGCTATTTTAGGCGGTTTATAACAAAGTAGAACTAAGCCGCCGGAAAGAACCGCGTCCAATCCTGCGCCGCGTGCAGAACGCGAACGACCAGGATGCTCGCTTGGAATGGTTGGTAGAAAATCAGGTAATTGCGGAACTTCGGCACGACAAACCAGCGGTATTGAGAATCATCCGGCGGACACGTTCCGCTGCTTCAGGATTGTCGGCGGTAATGTGGCCGGAGATTTCGTCCAAGTCGCGCGCGGCTGTGGGACTGAACCTCGCCTGGCTCATGACCGGCGGCGCAACTCGTCGGTGGTCTTGGCTGCATCCAGATTTTCCAAACCTTCGTCCAGCAAGCGTTCCAGCTCCGGCGTCATCACCACTTCCATGCCCCGGCGGCGGGCTTGATGCTCGCTCAACGCTTCCAGCACGACTTCATCCGAACCTTTGTAGCCATTGGTTTGAACCAGTTCGGCAACGTAGTTTTCCAGATTTCGCGGCAAGGCGATATTCATGGAATCAATTTAATGCGCGGCAAAAATGTGTCAATCGGCAAACGGCTCCATGTCGTTTAGTTTTCAAAAGTGGAATTCTGTGGGCGAGCAAAAGCGGAAAGTTATTAAAAGGCAGGGCAAAGGAGGAGGACGATGGCTCGAGGCGGGGCATCGATAGTTTGGCATTGGGAGCCGACGGGAACATGGACATTTCGCGCGGATCGCTGCGGCGAATCGCCAAGGCGTTGAAAGTGCGGGTGCGTGATCTGGGGGAAAGGGGCTTTGATAATGTTTCTGAGGCGGCGAAGGTTGAGGCAGAAACAGGATGACGATTGGCTGCTGCCTAATTTCAGGCGCTGCATGCGGGAGGTGCGCCCTCCCCAAAGCGCCAGAGGGCTGGCGCAGTCCAAGACCTGGCGGATCAGTGGCGCGGCCTTGGGAAAGAGTGGGCGGGAGACGGACAAGTTTGGCTACTTGACATGAAGGGCCTGCTTTTGCCGCGCCGGGCAAAACCAGTTAACTCTCTCCGGCTTCGCGCAAGGCCGTTTCGATAATCGCAGTATGAATCCAACACCCTTCCTGCCGGAGTTTTTTTAATGGCGAGGCAATGTCCGGCAGCAGCTTTTTCTTTTTGGCTTCGACCAGAATGCGCACTGTGCCAATGGGGTGCAGACCGTAAATATCGCGGGCGACCTTGCGCCTTGCGTTCGTCAATCAGCACCAGCGTCGCCTGTTGTTCGCGAGCTATTCTTTGGATGGCTTGCCAGGCGGCAGACGGCGTTCGATCCGCAGGAGGGCGTTTTCCAATTGCAGCACCAGCTTCTCCCGTTCCAGTTTTTCGCGGTCGGCAAGATGCTCAAAATCATGGGCCATCTGGTTCAAGGCTTGCTGGACTTCCGCCATTTCTTCACGCAAATGCGTGACCTCGCGGCGCAATTCCACCGCGTCCCGACCGAGGAACAAAGAGCCCCGGAGCAGTTCAAAGAGTTGCTTCCACACGGCGAAGAATGCTCCAAGTTTGATTCATGGTGCGGCGGGAAGCCGCGCGGAGCCGCGCTGTCTTGACTTGCTGCTGGCGCAGCTCCTTTTGAATTTCCTTGAACTCCAGCAAGGCATCATTGATGAGACCGCGATATTTCGTCTCCACTTTGCCGCCGGTTGTGGCCATCGTTTTCATGAATTAATTCTAGCGGCTCAAAATCAAACTTCAACGGCAAATGGTTTGAATGCCGCGTAGTCTAGCATCGGGTGTAAGACAAAATTCTTCATTAGGCAGAGAGAGGTAAGGCATCATTGAGGGCGGCGAGGTGGTTCAAAGCAGAAACTTAGAAGAAATGGGGAAATGGGGGTCCTCCAAAAGTTGGCAGCGGGCAGTCGCCAGTGGACAGTCAAAACTCATAATTAAGAAATCGGAAAATGGTGGCTGTGGGTGGGTTCACGCATGGCGAGCATGTGTCCGCCCTCCCCAAAGCGCCAGAGGGCTGGCGCAGTCCAAGACCTGGCGGATCAGTGACGCGGCCTTCCCATGGACCGTTGCTAATTCGTAGCGGAAGGGACAAGAGCAATGTCAGGTTCAGGGGTTAAACGCGTGAAATTCAATCTCGGGGAATTCTTGCGGATGGCCACCGGATAATTGACACGTTCTGGTTCGCCACGGCAGCGTGCAGAGGACTGCCCGCTCTACCTTGGGGAACGATTTTATTTTTGGCGTTTGTCTTGCTTCAATAATTCTTTGACAGGAGAGCCAGTTTAAAAACCCGGTAGGAGACGAGGTGACGAGGCTTAAATTATAGCAAGGTTAGAGACTTCCGTCGTCTCCTACGGTTTTGAAAGCGCCTCAGGATTAACAGGATGATCAGGATGGGGCGACCAGAATGCCTTCAGGTACAACTGCGGCAGGCCAAAAAGGTTGAGTGCAAGAGGAAACCAAGGGATTTGCCATGGACGCTGGCAGCCGGCGCGGGCAGATTTAGCGGATGCAGTCATTCCTGCCGCCAAACTTCACCCACCGGGCTGAAGGGTACGTCACCCTGCAGGCGCAACTCCGCGCGCTGCTCCAGGGCGAGCGCGATTTCATTGCCAATTGCGCCAATACCGCAGCGCTGCTCTGGCTAGCCCTGCCGGATTTGAATTGGGCGGGCTGCTACCGGCGGGTTGGCAGTGAGCTGGTGCTGGGGCCATTCCAAGGCCGGCCGGCGTGCGTGCGGATCCCCTTGGGCAAAGGCGTTTGCGGCACCGCCGCCCTCCGGGGCAAAACTGTGCGGGTGCCCGATGTACATGCCTTTCCCGGTCACATCGCCTGCGACGCGGCGTCCCGATCAGAAATTGTTGTGCCGCTGGTAAAAAACGGAGTGGTCATCGGCGTGCTGGATCTGGACAGCCCCCGGCTAGACCGTTTTGATGGGGCGGATGAGGCGGGGCTGGAGGCGCTGGCCGCCATTCTCATGGAGGCCAGCGACGCGTAGCTGCCGGTGGAGGTCAGTTGCCTTTATTTTTGTTGAGCGCGGCGGTGAACCAATCCACCGCCTGCGGCTTGGCTGGCTGGCCGGGACGGTTGTTGAAGCCGCCGCCCGCCGGGCGAGGGGCGCTGGGCGAGGTCCGCTGGCCGGCGGGGCCAGGGCCGAGCACTGGTGCAGCCTTCATGGACAGCGCGATGCGCTTGCGCGGCAAATCCACCTCCGTGACCGTCACGGTGACACGCTGGGAAACCTTCACCACTTCCGACGGATCTTTAATGAAGCGGTCGGACAGCTGGCTGACATGGATCAGCCCGTCCTGATGCACGCCGATGTCCACGAAGGCACCGAAGGCGGTGACATTCGTGACGATGCCGGGCAATTTCATGCCCGGCTTGAGATCCTCCATTTTTTCCACGCCGGACTGGAAGGAAAACACCTCGAACTTCTGGCGCGGGTCACGGCCGGGCTTGGCCAACTCACCGAGAATATCCGTCAGGGTGGGCAACCCGACGGTTTCCGTGACATATTTCGGCAGTTGGATTTTCTGGCGCAGTCCTGCATCCCGCAACAAATCCCCGACGGAGCATTGCAGGTCCTTGGCCATGCGGTCCACCAGGGTATAGCTCTCGGGGTGAACGGCGCTGGCATCGAGCGGATGTTCGCCATCGCGGAGGCGCAAAAATCCGGCGGCCTGTTCAAAAGCCTTATCGCCGAGCCGGGGGACTTTTTTCAGTTCCGCACGCGACTTGAAGGGGCCGTGCTCGTTGCGGTAACTCACGATGTTGGCCGCCAGAGCCGGGCCAAGGCCGGAGACGTAGGCCAGCAATTGTTTGCTGGCAGTATTCAGCTCCACGCCCACGCCGTTCACGCAACTGATCACCACATCGTCGAGCGTGCGCTTGAGCGCGGTCTGGTCCACATCGTGCTGGTACTGGCCCACGCCGATGGATTTCGGGTCCAGCTTCACCAGCTCCGCCAGCGGGTCCATGAGGCGGCGCCCGATGGAAACCGCACCGCGCACGGTGAGATCCTGCGTGGGAAATTCCTCGCGCGCGACTTCCGAGGCAGAATAAATGGAAGCGCCGCTTTCGTTAACCATGACGATGGGCAGGGGGAGCTTCAGCAACTTCACGAAGGTTTCTGTCTCGCGACTGGCAGTGCCATTGCCGATGGCGATGGCCTCGATCTGGTATTTTTTGACCATACTCAGCAGGGCGGCGGCGGCGTCGCGGATCTCCCCCGCGCTGGAGGCAGTGGGATAAATCACGTCGTTATGCAGCAATTTACCCTGGCGGTCGAGACAGACGATTTTGCAGCCCGTGCGGAAACCGGGATCAATCGCCAGCACATTTTTGCTGCCGAGCGGCGAGGCCAGCAGCAGCTCGCGCAGGTTATCGGCGAAAACGCGGATGGCCTCCGCATCGGCGCGCTTCTTGGTCTCCATGCGCAGTTCCACCTCAATGGCGGAGCCGAGCAAGCGCTTATAGCCGTCCTGCACCGCGAGGCGCACCTGTTCGGCCGCCGGCCCCTTGCCGGTGACAAAGAGCGGCTCGAGCAGCGGGAGCACGGATTCCTCCGGCGGCGTGATGCGCATCATCAAAAAACCCTCGGTTTCACCGCGGCGGATGGCCAGCAGGCGATGGCTCGGAATTTTGGCGACCGGTTCGCTCCAGTCGAAATAATCCTTGAACTTGGCCGCCGCCTCGACCTTGTCCGACATGACCTTGGATTTAACGATGCCCTCGCTCCAGAACAGATCGCGCAATTTTGCGCGGGCGGTGGCATCGTCATTGACGCGCTCGGCGATGATGTCGCGCGCTCCAGCCAGCGCGGCTGCAACATCGGCCACGCCTTTTTCAGTACTGACAAAGCGGGCAGCCTCCGCCAGCGGATCAGCGGTGGACTGCTGGCCGAACAGTAGGTCGGCGAGCGGTTCGAGTCCCTGCTCTCGGGCGATGGTCGCGCGAGTGCGACGCTTGGGCCGGTACGGCAGATAAATATCCTCCAGCTGCGTCACGGACTCAGCTTTATTCACGGCGGCCTTAAGTTCGTCGGAAAGGAGGTTGCGTTCCGCGAGCGATTTCAAAATGGTTTCCTGGCGGCTGTCCAGATCGGCGAGGCCGAGGAGGCGCTCCCGGATATTCGTCACGGCGACTTCATCCAGCGAGCCGGTGGCTTCCTTGCGGTAGCGGGCGATGAAAGGCACCGTGGCACCTTCGGCAAACAGCCGCGCTGTGGACAGGACCTGGCGCGGCTGGATTTTGAGTTCGCCGGCAATTTTGAGAATATGAGCTTCGTTCATCAGAAAATGGGCCGATGGTTTACCGAAGTGGAACGGCAGTGTAAAATAGAAACGAAAAAAACTCGAACCCCGGTTGGTGGACGGGCTATGGCAGCCCGGTAGAAACGCCGGGGCCAGAAACGTTCTCCAGGACCAGCAACGGCTTCAATCGGGTGACGAGCGCGGGCGGCAGGCGCCGGGGCTTTTCCTCCCGGCTCGTGCAACAATGAAAGGTTTCCGCCTCCAGGATCAGCTTGCCATTCTGGTTGCGAATCCGGTGGCCAAAGTTCAGTCGCACACGCTCCACCAGGGTCGGCCAGACCTCGATGGTGAGCCAATCATCGTAGCGTGCGGGGGCCAGAAAGCGCAGCCGCGCCTCAATGACAGGGAAGATGAAATCCGCATCCTGCAGCTGCCTGACAGTCTGCTCCAGCGACCGGAGAAATTCCGCGCGCGCGGCCTCCAGGAGATCCAGATAGCGCGCATGATAAATGTGATCACCGACGGTGCATTCGGCGTAACTCACGCGGTGATGATGACGGAAAGGTTCAGCCATGCCGGCAGCGTAGGCGGCGCGAACGGATAATTCACGCTGAAAATTCGGCAGTTCCTTAATTTGAATTGCAAACCAGGTAGAAGGCGGAGAAGCAACCCGCCTTCCTCTCACACCACCGGACATATGATTCCATATCAGGCGGTTCCGCTGATTGCCAAATTGGGTCTGGTCCCGGCATTTGACTTCAAGCGAGGCTTGCTTGCGCGGCTTTCAACCCGTTTGCCCTTCATTGAATTCGTTTCTACTACTATGGCTGCTGCTGCCTTCTCCAGCGGCATCGCCTCACTCTTGAGAGCAGGCTTGTCAGCGCGCCACGCCGGGCACACCAAACAAAAAACGAACGGTTTCTCGTTCGTTTTAATTTGAAAAAAAGATCCGGTCAGGCGGCGACCAGCTTGCGGCGGGGTGGCACGACCTTGCTCACGCCATTGCCGCTGGCCTTTTGGCTGTGCATAAACGCAACATATGGCTTGGACAGCCTCAATCCATGACGGGCAGCAAATAACGCCGGGCTTGGCCCACACACAGCGGGAGATTTTTCTTCCAGCGCCACTAATTCATCCATCGAGCGGATGCGACGGCTGATCAACTTCATTTTCATACGAGTAATCTCCTACGCTGTTGCCCGACGTGCAAGCATTTCCTGTTGCGCCCGGTGCATTTCATTTTGGCAATGCAGCATCACCTCGTCCTCGATGAAAAAATGGTCATGCACTTCTCCGATTCCCAACTGATCTTCATACCAGGAATGAGACTGCTCCGTCGCTTCTCCCCAGATGCAAGATACATCCAGCATTTCCGCAAGCGCAACCAGTTGCCGCAAGATGCCAGCGCCAACGCCTCCGATTTGTTCACGCCGCCGGACAATCACCTGCGGGTGCGTAGCGAAAAATTCCAGAAACAGATGGTTGCACCAAGTTCGTCTCAGGTAGGCGATGCCAAGGGTTGGAATCGGCGAATTCCACGCTGGCGGCGCAATCAGCACCAGCGCCAATTCCACGCGGGGATGCTCCCGAATGGTCTGCCTCAACCCATCTATGCTGCTTACCGTAGAATGTTGCCGGTGATAATCCCGCCAGCGGTTGGCGGCGATCCGCGCAAACTCGACCGAATCAAAAATCTTTTGCGCCACCGAAGCATCTTCGGGTAAAGGCCGGGGAATCCGCCAATAGGCGAGGCGCTTCACCTCGCGTTCCGAAGCGAAGTGGATTTTGGCTTCACGCCACTGGCCGTTGACTTTGACTGGAAACCTTCCGTTCATGGGCTACGGAGAAAATAGCTGTCCGCGAACCGCAATAAAATCTCAATTTTCAATGGCAGAGCTGCAGAGGCGCAAAAATGGCTATTTCTTCAACCGATAAAACACCACGTCGCCGGAAACCGGATTGGTAACGGCGTTTTCCGAATGCGCAATGGCCGGAATATTTGTCACCGTTATCCAAGAACTTGAATCAGTGACATTGGTGTTAAAGTTGTCCCGAAAAATCAGTGTCTGTAATGCGCGGATAAGGGCAAAAGGGAGCAGGTAAAATAAATCCAGTTTGTAAACAGCCAAAGATTCACCGTTTTCATATTCTTTTTCTTTTGGCGTGCCCCAAAAAACTAAAGGCAGGTCCGATTTTGGTTCAACCATATAAGTATTCTGGCATCCGGCACCAATCACTTTTCTCAATATTTACCGCCAAGCGAAGCCAGGCGAGTCAAACTGAAAATAGATTGCAAATTGCCACACGCTGAAAATTCACGCTGAAAATTCCATTTGCGCGCCGCCGGATTGAAGCTATGTTGCGACATGCATTGGCGCGAATTCATTCCTTTGGTTCTGGTGTTGGCCGTGGCGGTGGTTTTTGTCTGGCGCAGTTCGGGCAGCAAACCGCACCAGCATGATTGCGGGTGCGGTTGTGATCGGGAACACGAACCCAAACCCGGCAAAGAGAACCTTCGTTCCTAAAAGTTTTCCGAGAGCACTTTTTTCCATGGCCATTACCCGTCTCAAATCCAGCGTCCACGCTTTTCCCTCCGGCAGCGCGGCGGAGTCAGCCACCGGCCGGTGGACGCCCAACACGGATGTTTACGTCACTCCCACCGGCCTGGTCATCAAGGTGGAACTGGCGGGCATGAAAAGCGATAGTCTGGAAATCACCATCGAGGGACAGCGCTTGCGCATTACCGGCGCGCGACCGGATTTCTGCCGGTCGGGGCAATGCAGTTTTTTGATCATGGCCATCAGCTATGGCCAGTTTGAAACGCTGCTGGACCTGCCAACCGGGTACGACCTTGGTGCCGCCCGAGCGGTGTATCTGAACGGATTTCTGCGCATTGACGTGCCGCCAGCCCGTCCGCAACCCTCCAAGGCCACCAAGGTGCCCATCAGCGAGGGCTTTTGAGCGACCCGCAGCGGATATGCCCCACCTTCAGCGAGTGATTTTTTTAACCGGGTAAAAAATAATGGCCGACCAGGGCGAGACAGAATTCATCAGCATTCTCGGCGCCAAGGAAAAAGCCGACGCCGCCGGACGTGTTTCCTCGCGTTCACTGCCGGAAACCCTCCCGATTCTGGGACTGGCTGATATTGTGATTTTTCCGGGTGCCGTGGTGCCGCTGCTGGTGGAGACGGGCTCCAGCCTCAAGCTGGTGGACGATCTGGTGGCGGGCGACCGACTGCTGGTGGCGGTGCTCCAGAAAAATCCCGACCTGGCCGAACCCGGGCCGGACGATCTCCATGCGGTAGGCTGCGCAGCGCGCCTGACCAAGATGGTAAAATTCCCCGATGGCACCGTGCGCGTTCTGGTCGAGGGTCTCTGGCGCATCCGGATGCATACTTTTTTGCCGGCTGAACCGTATTTGCGCGCACGCTATGAACTGCTCCGCAATGAAACCGAGGACTCGGTCGAACTGCAGGCGATGCTCCGCCAGGCTCACCGGCAGTTTGCGGAAATTGCGAAAATTTCCAGTTCCCTCTCCGATCAGGTGAAAATTGCCGCCCTCAATACGGAACATCCCGGTCAATTTGCCGATCTCATCACGGCAAACATCAACCTGCCCCTGGCCGAGAAACAAAGACTACTGGAAACCGTCTCGGTACGCGAGCGCCTGCAGAAGCTGCTGCCGCTGCTCAACCACGAGCAGGAAGTGCTGAATTTAAGCTCCAAAATCCAGCATGACGTCGCCTCCAACATTTCCAAAAACCAGCGGGATTTTTTCCTTCGCGAACAGATGCGCGTCATTCAACGGGAACTGGGAGACGCGGACCCGAATGCCGGCGAGATCAAAAACTTGCGAGAGAAAATCGCGCAAGCCAGCCTGTCCGATGAGGCGCGCAAGGCGGCCAGCCAGGAGCTGGACCGGATGCAGCAAACCTCGCCCGCAGCCGCCGAATATGGAGTGGCCCGGAATTACCTGGACTGGATTCTGGCGCTGCCGTGGGCGCGGGAAACCGAAGATAATCTTGATCTCCGCCGCGCCGAGAAAATCCTGAATGAACAGCATTTCGGCCTGGCCAAGGTCAAAGACCGGCTGTTAGAGTTCCTGGCCGTGCTCCAGCGGCGCAAGGAAATCAAAGGCCCCATCCTCTGCCTGGTCGGCCCGCCCGGCGTGGGCAAAACTTCGCTGGGCAAGAGCGTGGCGGAGGCACTGGGGCGGAAGTTCGCGCGCATTTCCCTCGGAGGCATGCGGGATGAAGCTGAGATTCGCGGTCATCGGCGCACCTACGTCGGCGCGCTGCCGGGGCGGATTTTGCAAACCCTGCGCCGGGTCGAGAGCCGTAACCCGGTGATTCTGCTCGACGAACTCGACAAACTGGGCGCGGATTTTCGCGGCGATCCCGCCTCGGCCCTGCTGGAAGTGCTCGACCCCGCCCAAAATCACACCTTCACCGACCATTATCTGGACCTGCCGTTTGATTTATCCCGGGTGCTTTTCTTTGCCACGGCCAACTGGCTGGAACCCGTGCAACCGGCACTGCGCGACCGGCTGGAAGTCATCGAGCTGCCGAGTTACACCGACGAAGAAAAGCTTCAGATTGCGCGCCGTTATCTCGTGCCGCGGCAGTTGGAAGAAAACGGCCTGACCAAACGCGAGGTCGCCATCTCTGACACCGCTCTCCGGCGGCTTATCCGGGAGTACACCCGCGAAGCCGGCGTGCGCCAGCTTGAGCGCGAGGTGGCGTCGCTGGCCCGCAAAGCCGCGCGCAAAGCCGCGTCTGGCCTGGCATCGCCAGCGCGCCTCCAACTGGGTGCGGACGATCTGGCAGGTTTTCTCGGCCACCCGAAATTTGTTTACGAAAGCGCCCAAAAAATCGAAGAAATCGGCATTGCCACCGGCCTGGCGTGGACCCCCGTGGGCGGCGACGTACTGTTCATCGAGGCGACGCGGATGCGGGGACGCGGCCAGTTACTGCTCACCGGATCCCTGGGCGAGGTGATGAAGGAAAGCGCGCAGACGGCCGTAAGCTATCTGCGGTCGCAAGCGAAAAAGCTGGAGCTCAGTTTTGAAGACTACGGCAAATATGATTTACACATCCATATTCCGGCGGGTGCCACGCCCAAGGATGGTCCGAGCGCAGGCGTGACCATGGTAGCCGCATTGGCCTCACTCCTGTCCAATAAACGAGTGCGCTCGGATCTGGCGATGACCGGTGAAATCAGCCTACGCGGCCGCGTGTTACGGGTCGGGGGCATTCAGGAAAAGGTCCTGGCCGCCGCGCGCTTTGGCGTGAAGCACGTTATCCTGCCGGACGGCAATCAGCCGGATTGGGAGGATGTGCCGGCGGATGCGCGGGCGAAATTGCAGGTGCATTTTGTGAAGCAAATCTCCGAGGTGTTGCAAATCGCGCTGGCGGCCAAATGAGCATGAAAACCTGCCTGATTCTCCTGGTGGCCGTTGCGCTGGCAGTCGCTGCGCCCGCAGCCGAACCGGATAGCGGGCCGGGCGATGCGGAAAGCCAGGGCCATGAATGGGCGCAAAAGCTGTGCCGCGCCCGGCCGGAGACCAACCTCATTCAGGCGGGCGTGTTAAAAATCCGCAATGCGCAAAAGCAGTGGCAGGAAATTCCAGTCCGTTTTTCCGCCGGCCAAGCCGGCAGCGAAGCCTCCAGCTGGGTGGCCAGTTATGAAACCACGGGGACGGATCACTGGCAATTGATCCTCACCCATTTTATTGACCGGCCCAACCGCTACCAGTTGATCCACGACCAGGCCACCAACGAACTGGCCGGTAAGGCAACGATGCGCGCCTTCGCCGGCTCCGATTTTGCACCGGGCGATTTTGGGCTGGAGTTTCTATACTGGCCCTTGCAAAAGGTTTTGCGAAAGGAATTTCATGACAACTGCGCCAGCATTGTACTCGAAAGCACTCATCCGCAGCCGGCTCCGGGCAGCTATTCCCGCGTGGTCTCCCGCATTGATGAAGATAGCGGCGGCATCATGGAAGCCAAAACTTACGACCTCGCCGGCCGGCTCCTGAAAGATTTCCGCGTGAAGGATTTGAAAAAAGTCAACGGCCGCTGGCAGGTGGCAATGGTTATCATGGAAAATGTTCAGGCCGGTACGCGCACTCAACTGGAGTTTGATTTAAAATCAGCGGAGTGACCACGGGCTGAGCGCCTCGCCGGCAAGAGAAATTATCGCATGAAGCATTGCATTTCCCGACGCACATTCATCGAAACGGCTGCGCTAGCCGGAGCGGCACTCGCCGGATCTTGGGCCAGCGCCGTGGCTGTCGAGGTCAAGGGTGCCCCCGCGCCTCCGAAAACGGCAATGCCCGTTATTGATTCGCATATCCACCTTTACGATCCTTTCCGGCCCCAAGGTGTGCCGTGGCCCGGTAAAGATAATCCCAAGTTGTACCAAACCTCGCTACCCGCGCGCTACCGGCCCATCGCCGAACCCCTGGGCATCGTCGGGGCTATTGAAGTCGAGTGCAGCGGCTGGGCTGAGGACAATCAGTGGGTATTGGATGTCGCTGCCCGGGAGGATGTCATGGTGGGAACCATCGGGCATCTGGATCCCGGCACCCCGGAATTCCGGCCCCGGCTGGACCGTCTATGCCAAAACCCGCTTTTCCGTGGGATCCGTTATGGCCTGGGGCGGCCGTCTGGCCGGGAATTGGAACGGCCCGAATTTCTGGCGGATCTCCAGAGTCTGGCGGATGCGGACCGGGTGCTGGATACAGCCAATCCCAGCCTCGCCTTACTGGCGGACGTCGCCCGCATCAGCCAGTTGATTCCGCATTTGCGCGTGGTCATAGATCATTTGCCGCAAATGCCCCTGCCCACCGAACCAGCCGCGCGGGTGGCCTATGCAACGGCCATGAAAACGTTGCGTCAGCAGCCACAAATTTATGTCAAGGTGTCGGAGGTATTGCGCCGGGTGAATGGTAATATCCCCATAGACCTGGAATTTTATCGGCCCCGCCTGGATCAGATTATGGAGGTTTTTGGCACGGATCGTGTGCTGTATGGCAGTGACTGGCCCAACAGCGATCAGTGGCTGCCGGTGCCGGATGGCTTCAAGCTGGTTCGGGACTATTTCAATGGCTTGGGACAATTGGCGGCGGAAAAATATTTCTGGCAAAATTCCATCCATTGCTACAAATGGATTCGGCGGACGACGCGCCAGCCAAAGCTGATCTGAAATGCCGGGAATGCCTGCCCGGTTTGGCCTCCGGCTTATGCCACCAAATTGGCATGGCGCGCATGGCCGTCCAAATAAGCCCAATGCCGGTAAGGTTCAAACTGCTTTTTTTCAGCGGCCCGCTGTTCCAGCGCCGCTTTTTCCCCGGGGGTAAACGGCTTGAAATTGGCCGCCACCTGCGTGTTGTGTTTCAGCCAGGCCAGCGAATCAATGCCCGAAATCAGCGTCGTGATCGGCAGCCCCAGCGTGTAGCGGAGGGCTTCTTCCGCCGTGACCACACCGGCTTTGACCGCACCGGCATTGCCGCCCAGGGTCTTCATCGCCAGCGGGGCAATCCCCTGCCGGAGCAACTCTGGTAACACCAGCTTTTGAAAGCCATCCGCATGTGCATCAAAAACCGACAAAGGCATCTGAACCGTATCGAAGGGATATTTATGAGCCAGAACGCGCAAATGCATCCGGGGATTGAGGTGGCCGGTGAAACCGCAATAACGGATTTTGCCCTGCTGCCGGGCTTGCTCAATGGCCTCGATAACGCCGCCCGGCATAAAAATGGAATCAGCTTCCGTTTCCGAACTGATCTGATGCACCTGCCATAAGTCCAGATGGTCCGTCTTCAGCCGCGTCAAGGACTGCTCCAACATGGCCAGCGCTTTGGCTTTGCCCTGGTTGCCGGGCAGGTGGGTGCATACCTTGGTCATCAGAAAAACCTGGCTCCGTTTGCCGGCCAGCGCCTGCCCCATCCACTCCTCGCCCCGACCATCGTGATATTCCCATGCGTTATCAAAAAAGGTCACGCCGTAATCAATCGCTTCATGCGCAATGCGGATGGCGTCTTCGATGGTTTTGGCCGTGGCCAGCGTGTGCCCACCCAGACCCAGCGAGGAAACCATTTCAGCGTGGCGACCGAGTTTGCGCTTGGGTACTGGAAGTTGGAGCGAGCCCGCCAACGTAGTATGGCTTACGGCAAGACCTGCACTGGCAAGGCCCACGGTTTTGATGAAAGTCCGGCGATTCTGGCTGGCTGACTCAAGCATGATTGGATTCTCCGCCTTGGCCAAACAAAATAAAGCAGAAAATTCTCCCGCAGGTCACGAAAACAACCTTGCAGGCGCTGGCGGTGATAAGCGAATGCAGCGGACGTGGCGCAAGGCAACCGGTCAAAGCCGGGAGCGTCCCTGTTATTTTGCCGAACCAGCAATGGCCGCCATTTTATTTTTTACATTCTCAGTAAGAGCGGTAACCGCTTTTTTCTGCGTCTCATTGAGAGCAGGATTGGCAGCCAGCTTGGCCAAGCAACTCAGCGCCTCGGGGTAGGTCGAGGCTTGCAGGTCCATCATCACCTGATCTACCAAGGCTTTGATTTCCGGACTAGCCGAGGCGAACGCCGGCCGGAACTCGGTAGCATTCATGGTCATCGGCGGCGGGGTTCCCGGAACCGGTTGTTCCGACTTTCCGCACCCGCTAATTAACACAATACCCGACAAGGCAACCAGCACAGACAGCATAAGTGATTTCATAATACAGGAATCTAAAAGTTAAGTTATCAATAGGACGTGCCAGCAACCCCCGGAAGCCGGGGCGAATGATAAGAAAGATAGTGCAAATCCGGATCGCCGGCGTTGGCGGTGATGACATTGTTCAAATAATCGCCATCCACGGCATGCACTACCGAGGCGCGTCCGCCCTTGAATACCCCGATCCACTTGTGAATTTCTGCATGGCCATCCGTAAAGGCAAAGCCACACGCACGGTTGTGATATGTTGCTGGCACATCCGTAATCTGCGTGGCCGTTTGCGGTGGGAAAAACCCGGCATCGTTGATGCTGTCCGGGTGTTCATCCACAAAAGCCCAGGTTTCCGTTGGCCCTGGCACCTGAATGCTCGATACTTTAGGACATTTGTTGTAAATCGTACCCCAAGGACCACCACCAGACTGCGTCCCGGCGTTGCCATTGCCCAGACAGATATTGCCCGAAAGACTCCGGGCGCGCGAGGTCCATCCCGCCGTGCGCTGCGCACCGCTTAAAAAAACGTCCGCCGGACATTTGAAAACGTTCTTGGATTTGCCCAGATAATTCGCGAGCCGGGCATATTTGTCATCCGTCAAAAAGGCCGTATTGGTGTTGTCGCTGAGCGTGGTCCAGTCAAGCCAGCCTTCCACCCAGCCCATGCCCCAGGTGGCATCCCCGGCCCCGCCCCTGGCCCCACCGCCATGCAGGGCGATGACAATATTATCATTGTTATCGTGCGTATAGCTGAGCCAGCCCACCATGAGTTGCTTGCAGCTATTCATGCAATAAACGGCCTGAGTCCTTTGTTTGGCCTTGCTCAAGGCGGGCAGCAGCATGGCGGCCAGAATGGCAATAATGGCAATAACCACCAGCAATTCAATGAGGGTAAAGCCTTTGCACGCGAGCCGGATTGCCTTGGTAGGAATCGTCATTTTCATATGGGTGATCGTGTTATTATGGCAAAGATTCTTCCGATTTCCAATGAAATCAATGAAATAATCGCGACATTCTTAAATATTACAGTTTGACCATGCATGGATGCGGGCGGAAATGGATGAAAAGCGAGCAACGGTTGGATTACCGAGGATGGCTGACTCCGCCAGCGCGTTGTTTGTCAGACCCGTTTATTCGAAGGCAATTAGCCATCAATCCAATGTCTGCCGGTATCGTTTGATACCGATGGCCAGCACCACGGTAACGAACAAGGCAATTGGCCAAAGGTCGGGCGCGCATTCAGCCAGCCCATTTCCCTTAAGCAAAATCCCGCGCACAATGCGGAGATAATGCGTGAGCGGAAGGCATTCGCCGAGGTTTTGCGCCCAGCCGGGCATGCCGCGAAAAGGGAACATATAACCGGAAAGCAACAAAGACGGCAGGAAAAAGAAAAACGCCATTTGCACCGCCTGCAACTGGTTTTTGGCGATGGTGGAAAAGGTGATTCCGACCGCCAGATTGGCAACGATGAACAAAAAGGTCAGCGCCACCAGCCATGGCACGCTGCCGATGAACGGCACATTAAACAGAAACCTGGCGGCGAGTAACACCAGCGCTACCTGGACATACCCCACCATGATGTAAGGCACGATTTTACCGATAATGACTTCGCCGGGATGCACGGGTGTGGACAGCAGGTTTTCCATCGTGCCGCGTTCACGTTCGCGGGTGATGGCCAGCCCGGTGATGATGATCATCGTCATTGTCAGCATGACACCGATCAGGCCGGGAACGATGTTGTATTGGCTGATGCTTTCGGGGTTGTAATGCTGGTGGGTGATTAGGTTGAATGGCGGTGCAGACGCTCGCAACTTCAGCAGAGGCCCGGTGAGATCGCGGTTGATGACCGTGGTGGCGAGTTGATTGACGGCCGCCTGAGCGAAGCCGACCGCCGAGGGATCCGTGGCATCCGCTTCCAATAGCAACTCCGGTTTTTCTCCGCGCAAGAGGTGCCGGGAGAAATCCACCGGCACGGTCACCGCGAACTGAACCTTGCCTTTGGCCAGCCAATTCTGGATTTCTGCCACGCTGTGTGCCTCGCGCGTGATATCAAAGTAGCTGCTATTGCGCAAGGCCCAGATGAGGGTGCGCGCAAACGGGCTGTTGTCCGCCGCATAAACTGCCGTCGGCAGATGCTTGGGATTGGAGTTGATGGCGAAACCGAAAAGGATCAGCTGAACCATCGGAATGCCCACCATCATGCCAAACGTCAGCCGGTCGCGCCGCATCTGGATGAATTCCTTCAGCACGATGGCAATAAAGCGATGGAAGTTAAAGCTCACGAAAAATTATCCTTGGCGGTTTCCATCAGGCTGATGAACACATCTTCCAGCCCTGATTCAATTTCCGTCCAGCGCTGGGCACCCTGCCGATGCGGCGCGACGGACGAGCGCAGTTTTACCGGGTCGCGTCCGCTGACGTGCAGCGTGGTGCCAAACGCCACGACTTGCTCCACGCCAGGCAGTCCGCGCAGTTTGTCTGCGAGCGCCAAAAGATTTTCGCCGGACACTTCCCACGTCGTCAAGCCGCCGGCCTGCACCACTTCGGTCACCGTGCCGCTGACCAGGAGATTGCCGTAAGCAATATAAGCGAGCCGATGACAGCGCGACGCCTCGTCCATGTAATGCGTGGTGATGAGAAAGGTCAGCCCCTGGGCCGCCAACTTGTGGATTTCCTCCCAAAAATCGCGCCGCGCCTTCGGGTCCACGCCCGCCGTCGGTTCGTCGAGCAGTAGGAGCTGTGGCTCGTGGATCAGGCAGGCTGCCAGGGCGAGCCGTTGTTTCCACCCGCCGGAAAGCGAGCCTGCCAACTGTGTGCGCCTCTCAATCATACCCAGGCGGGCTAAACTTTTTTGCACGGCGGCCTGACGCTGTGGTAATTCATACAGCCGCGCGATAAAATCCAGGTTCTCCTCAATGGTCAGGTCTTCGTAGAAAGAAAACTTTTGCGTCATATAACCGACGCGCTTTTTGATTTCGGCGGAATCCTTGCGAAAATCAAGACCCAGACAATTCCCGCTGCCCGCGTCCGGCCGGAGCAGACCGCACAGCATCCGCAGAAACGTCGTTTTGCCGCTGCCGTTCGGACCGAGAAAGCCATAAATCTCACCCGGCCGCACCTGCATGGCAATATCGTTGACCACCGTGCGCGCTCCGAATTTTTTCGTAACGCCGCGCACGTCAATGGCAAAAGCAGTTGCAGGCATATTGTTGCGTGATGCGTGACGCGTAAAAAAACGTTTCGCCCAAATTCACGTGCCACGCATCACTCGTCATGTTTCACGCCGCCACCTTAGCGCGATA
>CAISVF010000110.1 GCA_903888765.1 uncultured Verrucomicrobia subdivision 3 bacterium
CCCTCCGGAGCGGAGCAAATAGGCCACTACGCTATAAAAGGTGGTTACTGTCGCGATAAATGGCGGTTGTTGTCATATTTTTTCATAAAATGTCACAGTTTGTACTGTCAATTTTTTTGCACGCCAAGTAAATATACCTTTTTTATAGCTTTTCCAACGACAGTCATAGACTGCCGCTACAGGCGCAGGAATGGTAATACCTTTACTAATCCCAAAGTCATTTTCTCACATTTGGTCCTTGGGAGATGACCAAAGATGACCAAACGTGACCAAAGATGACCGGAATAAAAAATTCCGGGGTTTTGGCCCTCCGGAACCGTCCAAGGTGGCGGCACATTGTCAAAGAACGAGTTTGAACTGAATCGGAAGGCTCATTTGGCCGACGGTTCCAAACACCCAAAAAGATACTGCAAAACCCTCCACTTGACTAGAATTTTTCGGGCAATTTTTGCGATAGTGAAAGGTGGTTCCGAACGTAGAGTTGTGAAAGGATCAACGGGATGAACAGGATGGATATCGCTTCAAGCTTCAAGGAGGGCTAGGCCATGCAAACACGGAGGTGTTGGGAAAGTTGTCAGTCGTCAGAGGGCAGTTGGAATTCCACAAAACAGCCTCCCGGCGAAATAAGGTGAATCTGGGAAACTAGAAAATTGCCTGCCGAACGTGACGACGTCACGATATGGGTTTTGAACTGCGGGACTCAAAAACAGAATAACATTGACCGTTTTTTAGATGAGAATGATCATGCTGGCACGAAAGGTCTTGCAAGTATCCTGAAATGAGTGTTCGCAAGCAAGGGAGTGCTCATGACAATGACAGCTACCCACCCTAATTAATTAATTAGAAAAAGATGGCCGAAAAATGAAACACTATGATTTGCCGTAGATAACCTGGAACCTTAATGAACCGCTCATTTAATCGGGTGTTTTTTTTAGGGGCATTTCTCGCTTGCAGTCTTTCCCACTCCAAGCCTTTTGCCCAAGGAACCGTCTTCACTTATCAGGGAAGCTTAAACGCCGATAGCCATCCAGCCTGCGGCAGCTACGATGTAAAATTCGCTCTATTTGGCAACAGCACGAATGGAAGCCCGCTAGCGGGGCCGGTGACCAATGCAGCAGTGGCAGTCACCAATGGTTTATTGGTAACGACGGTGGATTTGGGCGCGGTTTTTAATGGCTCCAGCTATTGGCTGGAACTGGCGGTAAGCACGAACGGGGCTAATGTTTTCACCACCCTCGCACCACGGCAAGCTTTGACTCCCGTTCCTTACGCCATGTTCGCAGCAGCCGCCAGCAACCTGCTGGGCATGGTGGACGCCAGTCAGTTGACCGGCCAGGTTACGGCCGCGCTACTCCCCGCCAATCTCGTTACCAATGGCGCGAGCGGGGTATCCTTGGCCGGCACTTTCACAGGCAATGGCGGCGGGCTAACCAATTTGCCGGAGGCATTATTGCCGCCATCCGCATGGGCGGGCGCGGTGACCACCAATTTTAACGGAGCTCTGGAGTTTACCAATCCAAACAACATCATTGCCTCCGCCAGCACCCCATATACCCAAGGACAATTCGATACGCCGCCGAAAGGTATTTCCTGCTGGTTTGGGGGCACCCGCGCGTGTTCAAGCGAAACCAATTTTGCCAACGTAGTGAGTAACATGGTGCAAAATGGCATGGTGGCCAATGGATACAACTGGATTTTAATGGACGGCGGGACGGCGGCTCCACTTGCTTGCGATTCCCCGTTCCCGCTGATTACGAATGGCGTGCTGTACGCTTCGCTCACGAATCATCAGTGGCTCGATTTCGATCCGGATTATTTTCCGCATGGGGCCAAATGGTTGCTGGATTTGGCGCATTCCAATGGTTGCAAGGTGATTTTGTACGCCTTCAATAGTTCCGTAGGCGGTTTTGCAAATCATGTAGGTACCAACATACTGCAAAACGTTCAGCCGGGAGCATTTGGTTCCGCTTATTACTACGGCTGGCTTTCCAATGCGATCGTAAATTGGAAATTGGACGGGATCAAAGACGAAGTGTCCGGTCTGGATTACCCGGGCGCGGTCCGGCAGCAAGGACTGGTGGCGAATCTGACGCGTCTGACCCAGCGACCATTTTATGTCAACGTCGCCACCGCGTCTGGTTATTTGCCTTGGTATCGCGGACTGTTTAGCTCGTGGAGAATTGGTGTAGGCATTATTGGCGATGCAAATTTTCTGCCATTTCTTTACATCTGGCTGGATAACGCCCCGTTTTGGGTGTCTGCCAGTGGATCATTCAATGATTTCGATGAATATACGGCGAAAAATTGGTACACCGACCCGTCCATGCTAGTCAAAAACAAGCTGGCGATGGATGCCATGGCCAATGCCCCGATTTTGTTGGGGTTGCTGCCAGCCGTGCCAAAACAATATTGCCTCTCGCATGGTTATTATTACGACAGTTATGACAACCCGCTGCTCAATGCCATCAACAATGACCTGTCCGCTCACCTTTCGGTTTTGTCTTCCAATAACAACGTCGTCATTTATGAAAAGCCTTTGAGCGACGGCACCCACGCGTTCGCGATCCAGAATCGGAGTTTCACGGATACTCAGGTGGCAACCGTCGGTTTTACCAACTTTTTCCCGAGTCTTTTCCCTTGCGTGGTTACGATTCACGATGGTTTTTTGAACGCTCCGGTTGACTTGGCGACCAACTCATATACAGTCACTCTCGACCCCAATGACATTTCATGGTTTAAAGTGCTGCCGGGGATTGAGCAGCAATTTGCCGCCGGCTCAAATTCGCTGGCAGGTTTTCCCTGGTCTGCATTTTATTTTCCTTACACGAGTGACACCATAGGGGTAAATAATTATGGAGGGGTTTATTTTGGCGATTTTGGCAAATTACCAGCCCCCTTTCGCGGCAACCCGGCTTTTCCGACCAACCAAACCTGCCTGCAATTTTTCCCCAACCTCACCAACCAGTTTACCTGGGTCATTAATGGCAACGCCACCACCTTCACCTGCAACCTGAACGGGTGGATTGGAAACACGGATTGCCGGTTTTACGGGGATGGCACTTTGCTGGCAGCCTATACTTGCTCCAATAACTTCAACCAGAACGTCAGCATCAATCTGACCGGAGTGAACAATTTTCAGTTGGTGATGACCAATGCAGCGGAAGCCTATGTTTATCTGGGCGATCCGGTGGTTTATTGCCCGTCACAAACAAAATACGACTCAGCCGGCAGAGCCTGGGTGGCTAATGCCCCGTTTCCATATTATGCCCATGTGACCAATGGGATTGTGACCTTTACCACTACCCCATAGCCAACACACAACGTACTGCTGGGATGAGAATGCGCTACACGGCAAATCCTCGGCAAAATCAGCGTGTTTGCGATTGCGGCAGCCGCAGAAATAACAGCCTTTTTGATGCAGTTTTTAACGTCAAAAACACCCACTGCGATGATCATTATTGAGTGGTCATGGGCGCCCCTGAATTCATTCCTTTGTTTGAATTGTGAACCACTGGCAGGGTCATCAGGCTCCATCGGTGGGGTTCGTGGCACACTAAAAACTCGCAACAAAAATAAACTTAGCAACTGCCGCCGCCAAGGCACCACCCCGCCTCAAAATGAGCAAAAACCAAGAAAAATGGGGGTTTCGCGCATCCGCCCTCGCCAACGGCCCAATGGCCAACTGCCTACCCTCTCCAACTTCGTTTGGACAAGGAAACATCTACCGCCCAGATTTGTCAAAGCGGCATTGCAAACGCTTTGATAAAAAATGCCCAAGATTGATGGCTGGCGATTCGATGAATTGATATGACAGCGTGGCCAAAGCAATGGTGATGCCGGTACTAAATATTAGCGAGAGGGCAAAAAGGAGGGTGAACTGGGTTATTCCGCAATTATTCAACAAGTGCATGGCTGGAGGTAACAAACAAAGGATAACGACGAACTGTAGCAGATAAACCGAGTAGGAAATTTTGCCAATGAAAACGACTGGCTTATGATTCAAGAGGGATTGCAATCGGGAACTATTGAGCGCGGACAATAAAATGAGCGAGCAACCCAAGGCAGTTCCGAGCCAGCCAATTTTTAAGGCTTGGTCCGTTTCTCCAAAAAAGCTAACGATGTAATGATACGATTGATACAAGGAAAGTCCCAACAAAAACATCCCGATCGGCACGGTTCGCTTGCGGTTAATCCAAAAATGGGAGAGAGATTTGCCATATTGAGCGATCAAAACACCCAGCATAAAAGAAACGTAATAATGCCCGGTATGGACAAAGACGCAAAACAAGCCTGCCAAACCCATAAACCAGGGAAGTCTCTGCCCGCGAAGAAGAACCAAAAAAACAGGGATCAAAAAAGAACCTTTCAGCTCTATACCCAAGCTCCAATCCTGATTTAATAATTGCCGGGAACTATCATGCAGCAAAAACAAACACTGCCGGAAAAAATCCGAAGCGGTCAACGGCGCATGCCAGAATTGATCCAGCCACTGGGAAATGGGCGGCGTGGAGGACACCCGATAGAAGCAAAATTTCTGAAACAATATGCTCAGGCAAAAGGCGAAAAACCAAGGGAACCAGATCCGGGTAATCCGGCGCAAATAAAAGGTCGGCAGAAATATTTTCCGCTGCTTCTCCGGCGCTTCGGACGATACATATGGCCGGGATAAGACAAACCCGCTTAAAACAAAGAACATGGCTACCGCCGCCTTGCCATCGAAAAAAATTATCAAAAATGGAAGGGTGCAAATCCTGGCAATCGTATCGGGCCAGGCAAAGGCTCCAATGGTGTGGCTAAACAGCACAAACAAAGAAGCCAAACCACGAATGCTGTCTAAATATTCAACTCGTTTAGATTGGTTATTCATGGGTGTTTCTCGAATGTCATGCTTGCACCACCAACTTGGGGGTCGGCTACCGGCTAGCATTGTTATCATAAATGACGTTGATGAGTCGAGTGCGACTTAACGGCTTTTGATTTTCAAACTGGGCATGGTTTACTTGGCCTCATCAAGCCCATCGGCACAGTGCAGCCGCTTGCATAAAATGTTCCAAGCGGCAAATCCTCGGCAAAATCAGCGTGTTTACGATTGCGGCAGCCGCAGAAATTATCGTATTTTGGGCGCAGTTTTTAAAATAAAGCCATGATGAACAACCCGGCAGCGGCGATGCGAATGCTCATGACCTATGCGGTCTGCATTCCGCTGGCTATTTTTGTCGGTTATCTACTGACCAACCCTTTGGATTATGGTTCCTTGGGCTTTTTGGGGTTTGTTTTGATGGTGATGTTCTCCCCACCGCTGATCAAGTTTCATTATGAAATCATGCTCTTCGCCCTGGGGTCCCCCATCGTTCTGTTTTTTATTGTGATGCGCCCCCCCATGGGGCAAGCCATGGTATTAGTCAGCCTGACCATTGCCATCGTGGAACGCACCTTAAGCCGGCGGCGACGATTTGTGAATGTGCCCAGTATGACCTGGCCCATGTTTTTCATCTTGGCGGTCGTCATCTTGACCATGGAACTGACGGGCGGCATGGGTTTTCATTCTTTCGGCAGTTCCGGGGGTGGCGGGCGAAAATACATTGTGCTGTTTGTCAGCATCCTCACCTATTTTGCGATTACCAGCCGGCCCTTTCCGCCGGAAAACCGGAATTTTTACATCGCCCTGTATTTTCTGGCCGGGTTGCCCAGTTTCATTGGCGATATCGGGCCGTACCTACCCTCGCCCTTGAACTACGTCAACCTGTTGATTCCCCCGAGTTTGGATGCCAGTGCTATTCATGTTCTGGGGGATGTCCAGACCACGATCAGTCGTTTTGGCGCGGTTTCCACCACCATGGGCGTGCTTACCAGCTTCATGCTGGTCAAATGGGGGTTGAGGGGCATCTTCATGGGCAACCGGCTGTGGCGGACGGTCGCCTTCATAGCATGTGCGCTCCTAAGTCTCGTGGGTGGGTACCGCTCCACAGCCGTTGGTTTGTTGCTCATCATCGGGGTCATGTTTTTCATGGAAGGGCTGCACCGCACCCGCCTGCTGGGCGTTTTCCTGTTTGGGTTTATATTCATGGGCGCCTTGCTGGTGCCGCTCTCCAATAAGTTGCCGATGAATGTCCAGCGCTCCCTCACGTTCCTCCCCCTGAATTGGAGTGCCGAGGCC
>CAISVF010000111.1 GCA_903888765.1 uncultured Verrucomicrobia subdivision 3 bacterium
CAACTTTACCTCCTCCCGAGAATCTCGCCATGGGTAAACCGGTTAAAGTTTCAGCCGAATGGCCCGGACGGGAAAAGGATCTTTCCCGGCGCCACATTAACGATGGAAAACCCGACACGATTTGGGCCGGGCCGGAAGGTTCGCGCGCTGGCTGGGCGCAGATTGATCTCGGCCAGGATAATTCCGTGGATGGGGCCTGGCTGAGCGAAGGTCTCCTGTATGCTCGCTGCGCCAAGTTCGAGGTGCAGGCGCAAATCAGCGGCGGCTGGAAAACCATCGCCAGCGGCACGGGTATTGGCCCGGGCAAGCGGTTGAGTTTCGAGCCGGTTAAGGCCCGGCATTTTCGCCTGACCCTTAGCGTGGATAAGGCGGTTGGCCAGCCTGATGGCGAACCCGTCCTCGCCGA
Organism: uncultured Verrucomicrobia subdivision 3 bacterium; assembly: GCA_903888765.1. Lineage (GTDB taxonomy): Bacteria > Verrucomicrobiota > Verrucomicrobiia > Limisphaerales > UBA11358 > UBA11358. The sequence goes on from CAISVF010000111.1 coordinate 407, forward strand.
GTTTCAATTGTTTGGCGAATAGCCCGAGGTTCAAAAAACCATGTTTTTGAACACCAACCACAAAATATTTTGTTTTGGACTGCCATTGGAATTGACAATGCCTAAATGAGCCATTAAACATTTCGCCCATAGCTTATGCAACCTATCCAACTTCAGTGGATTGATTACACCATCCTCATTGCTTACGTCGTTTTTGTGCTCGGCATAGGCTGGGCGCTTTCACGTTATATGAAAACGTCGGCGGATTTTTTGACGTCCGCCCGCTCCATTCCCACGTGGGTGACCGGTCTGGCGTTTATCTCCGCCAATCTCGGCGCACTGGAACTGGTTGGCATGGCCGCCAGTGGTGCCAAATACGGCATCAGCACGGCCCATTTCTATTGGGTGGGGGCCATTCCGGCCATGATCTTTCTCGCGGTGTTCATGATGCCCTTTTACTACGGTTCCAAGGCGCGCTCGGTGCCGGAATATTTGAAAATGCGCTTTGATGAACGCGTTCGCGCCCTCAATTCCGTGGCCTTCGCGGTGATGACGATTTTCGCCTCCGGTATTTCCATGAATGCGCTGGCCAAATTGCTCCACTCGCTGCTGGGCTGGGATTACAATGTCGCGCTGTGGGTCTGCTCCGGCGTCGTGTTGCTCTACGTTCTCAAAGGCGGTCTGACGTCGGCGATTTACACCGAGGTGCTCCAGTTTTTCATGATCGTTCTCGGTTTTGCCCCGGTGGTTTACCTCGGCCTGAAAGATGTCGGCGGCTGGGATAAGATGACCACGGCGCTCCACGGTGTTTCCAAGGGCAATGGCTTTGCGGAAAACGCCTGGTCCAGCGCCTGGCAACCGCTCCTCGGCGGACCGTCCGCCAATCCCATGGGCGTGGATCTTTTTGCCATGGTTTTTGGCCTCGGTTTCGTGCTGAGCTTCGGCTACTGGTGTACCAATTTCCTCGTCGTCCAGCGCGCGATGGCAGCCAAGAACATGACCGCCGCCCGCAATACGCCCCTCGTCGCTGCGGTCCCGAAAATGTTTTTCCCCTTCCTGGTTATCGTTCCCGGCATGATCGCCATTGCGCTGACCTCCATGCCGGATAAGGGGTATCGCGTGCCGCCGCCGATTGTCTCCCAGGAAAACTATTCCAAGGCTGTGGCCGTGGTCAAAGCCGCGAATGCTGCCGATTCCGCCGCCGCCGTCACGGCCGTAGCTGACGCGCTGGGTAAAAAAGTAGATGCCGCCAAAGTCGGTGCCCTGGTCGCCGCAAACGCCGGCGGCAAACTCTCCGATGACCAGATTCAAACCGGCCTTTACAACGCTATTGCCGAATATGACTACGATGGCGTGATTCTTTCGCTGGTGAAAAAATATTGCCCCGCCGGTCTCCTTGGCTTGGCGTTGACCGCCTTGCTCGCGTCGTTCATGTCCGGCATGGCTGGCAACGTGACGGCCTTTAATACGGTTTTCACCTACGATCTGTACCAAGCCTATTTTGCGAAAGGCAAGAGCGACTCGCACTATTTCTGGATGGGCAAGGTGATCACCGTCGTCGGCATTGTATTGAGTATTGGGGCGGCCTATTTCGCCTCCATGTATAATAATGCGATGGATATCATCCAACTGGTGTTCGGTTTTGTGAACGCGCCGCTGTTCGCCACCTTCCTGCTCGGCATGTTCTGGAAGCGCGCCACCGGTACCGGTGCCTTCCTCGGCCTGTTCGGCGGTATCGCCAGTTCGGCGCTATTCCATGCGCTGACCACCACGGGCAGCAATCTGGACGCCGCCGGCCACGTTATCAACGGCATGAAAGGCGGTTATCTTTCCGTCGTTTCCAAATTTCCGAGTGAGATGGCCCAGAACTTCTGGCTCGCCGCCTTTGCGTTCATTGCCTGCTTCGCGCTGACGCTGGTGATATCGCTCGCCACGCGATCCACCAAGTCGGATGAAGAATTGAAAGGCCTCGTCTATTCGCTCACGCCCAAAACCGTGGACCACAATCTGCCCGCGTGGCAGCAGCCGGCTTTCCTCGGCATCCTGATGCTGATCGTGTGCGTCATTCTGAACCTGCTTTTCTGGTAAAACCAACCGTCAACCGCATTTAACAAAAAAATTATGGGACTCGATATTCGCTGGCCAATTGGCCTCATGTTCTCGCTCATCGGCCTGCTGCTGGCGGGCTATGGCGTGCTCAATCGCGCCGCTTCCCTCTCGACGGCGGGCGGCTCTGAAATCAACATCAACCTCATCTGGGGTGCCGTTTTGCTGGTGTTTGGTGCTCTGATGCTGTTGGGTGCCATCAATGGCAAAAAAAATCCACCGGCAAAATAGACCTTTTGGCGCGAGCCCGGCGTCCCGGCAAGCGGGTTCACTGGCACCTCGCCCCTGCGGGTTCGTATTTTGTTTGTATCCGCCCGCTTCCCCAACTACCAACTCGCGACTCCTTTTATGACCTTGCAAGAACTCTCTGCTTACGTTGCTGCGGAATTTGAAAAAACCTATGGTCGTCCGCCGCGCTGGATTGCCGCCGCGCCGGGTCGCGTCAATCTCATTGGGGAACATACCGATTATAACGACGGGTTTGTGCTGCCGATGGCCATTGAATTTTACAGCGTCATGGCTGCAGACCGGCCGGTGGATGGCAAAAACGTCATCACCTTGCGCAGCACCCTGGAAAAGGAAGTCGCCACGATTGATCTCTCCGCCCCGGTCCAGCCGGCCCCGCCCAAGTGGGGCAACTATCCGCGCGGCGTGGTGGCGGGCTTTCTGGCCCGCGGCCAAAACCCGGGCGGACTCGATGTGCTGCTGCACTCCACCGTGCCTCTGGGCAGTGGCTTGAGCAGTAGCGCCGCCCTTGAGGTCTGCACCGCTACGCTCATTGAGACGGTGACCGGCAAAACCATTGATCCGGTGGAAAAAGCCCTCCTGTGCCAGCAGGCCGAACACCATTTTGCCAATGTGCCCTGCGGCATCATGGATCAATTCATTTCTGCACTTGGCCGTGAGGGGCATTTGTTGCTGCTGGATTGCCGCACGCGCGCGACACAATTGGTGCCCATGAGCGATCCCTCGGTCGCGTTGCTCATCTTGAATACCAACGTGAAGCATGAGCTCGGCTCCGGGGAATACGCCAGGCGCCGCGCCGAATGCGAGCAGGCCGCCAAAATTATCGGCGTGGCTTCCCTGCGCGATGCCACCCCCGACCAGCTGGAACGCTCCCGTGAAAAAATGAGCGAAGTCGTTTACCGCCGCGCCCGCCACGTGATCGGTGAAATTGAGCGCACCGTTCACGCCGCCGAAGGAATCCGTGCATCGAATTGGCCGACCGTTGGCGTTTTGATGTATGCCAGCCACGCCGCCCTGCGCGATGATTACGAAGTCAGCTGCGCGGAGCTGGATGTGATCGTGGAGCTCGCCCAAAGCATCGGGCTTAATGGGGGAGTTTACGGCTGCCGCATGACCGGTGGCGGTTTTGGTGGTTGTTGCGTGGCGTTGGTGCAGGCGGATGCCGTTCCCGCCATCGCCCGAAAGATCGGGGCTGATTATAAAGCCCGTACCGGGATTGACGCCACGATTTTTGCCTCCCGGCCGGCTGCGGGTGCCACCATCATCCAGGGCTGAAGGGGTTCCGGTTCGCTCGCCGCGGGCGACCGGCAGCTATTATAATTTCTCCAGTTCCGCACCCTCCCGGTGCCGGATCAGGGCCTCTACTTTGGGCACATACATCTGTGTTTCCGCCGGCAGGTGGGGCGCGATGCGGGCAAAGCTTTTGGCGTGATACCGGGTTAATGCTTTTTGCACCGTGCCCGCTCCGCAATTGTAGGCGGCAATCGCCAGTCGCCAGTCGCCGAACTGTCCGTGAAGTTGGTGCAGATATTTTGCTGCTGCGCGGGCTGCGGGTTTCGTCTGCTCGCGCTGGTCCCAGGGCCAGAGGCTCAGCCCAAAGTGCTTCGCCGTCGCGGGCATGAGCTGAAACATCCCGACCGCGCCAGCCGGGCTGCGGGCCCCGCCAGTAAAACCGGATTCCACTTCCGCCAGCCACACCAGTTCCGTCGGCACGCCTTCGGCGGCAAACTGGGCTTTCAATTCCGGCACGAGCTTTTCCGCACCTTGCGGCCACGGCCGTGGCGTCAATTTCTGGATCCAGATTTCCTGCTCCGCCTTGAATGTGGGATTCACCGGCGGTGGCCGCAATTTCCCCGGTTTCGGCGGTGGCGGGGGCGCCAGTTTTTTCAACGCTTCCGCCGCGTCAAAATAATCCAGCCGCGCCCGCAGCCAGGCCGCATAAGGCTGCGTCTCCGGGTGGGCTTCCAGCAGGGGCAGCACCACCTTCGCCGTGTCTCGTAGCTGGGCCAGATCCAGCACGTAGTCACCGTTAAGGTAATCCTGATAGTGCGCGAGAAAATCCGCGACTTTATCCCGGTCCACCGTTTGCAGGGCTTTCAGGACATTCTCATCGAGGTTTTCCTGCGCCCATTGCTGAGCGGTATCCAGCATGTCGCCAAGGTCCACGTCGTTCGTCTGTGCCAGGGCGGGATTGGCCAGCGCTATCAGGCACAGCAGGGCAATGCGGAGTTTCACCTCCCCAAAATAGTCCATCCGTGCGCAGGCGCAAGTAGCAGAAAGAAAACCTAAGCGAGTGTCTCTGCTTGCGTAGCGAGCGGCGTTAATCCGACTTTTAATATGTTAAAAATCCGCTTGTGAGGAGCCTCGTTTTACTTTGGAAAACGGCCAGATCGTTCGATTAATCCTTATTCAAGTCTAGCGTGAGCATCCCTGCTTTCCCC
>CAISVF010000112.1 GCA_903888765.1 uncultured Verrucomicrobia subdivision 3 bacterium
CTCCGACAGGAAGTCACGGACGAGGATATCGCACGCGTCGTTGCCTCCTGGACACATATTCCCGTGTCACGAATGCTGGAAGGCGAGCGGCAAAAGCTGGCCCGCATGGAGCAGCGGCTCGCCCAGCGGGTCATTGGTCAGAAGGCGGCCATCAAGGCGGTTTCTGACGCCGTGCGCCGAGCCCGGAGCGGGCTAGGGGACCCCAATCGCCCGATCGGGTCTTTCATCTTTCTGGGGCCAACCGGCGTCGGTAAAACAGAGACAGCTCGCGCGCTGGCCGAATTTTTATTTGATGACGAAAACGCGATGGTGCGCATTGACATGAGCGAGTACATGGAAAAATTCTCCGTGCAACGCCTCATTGGCGCGCCTCCCGGTTACGTCGGCTATGAGGAAGGCGGGCAATTGAGCGAGGCGGTGCGCCGCAAACCCTATTCCGTCATTCTTTTTGACGAAATCGAAAAGGCGCATCATGACGTGTTCAATGTGCTGCTGCAGGTGCTGGATGATGGACGACTTACCGATGGGCAGGGGCGCACGGTGGATTTCAAAAACGCCATCGTCATCATGACGAGCAACCTCGGTTCGCCGATCATTCAGGAGTATTTCCTGGATGGTCACACCGACAAGGCGTCGCATAGGGCAATGGAAGATCAGGTGCTGGCGGAGTTAAAAAAGCATTTCCGGCCGGAATTTCTTAATCGGGTGGACGATACGATTATTTTTCAAAGCCTCGATGAAGAGGAATTGTCTCGCATCGTGGAAATTCAAATTGGCCGGCTGGAAAGGCGGCTGACGCAGCAAAATCTTACGCTGGAGGTGGATGCCAGCGCTAAAAAACTCCTGGCAAAGGAAGGCTACGACCCACAGTTTGGAGCCCGGCCGCTCAAGCGCACCATCCAGGAACAACTGCTCAATCCGCTGGCCCTGAAACTCCTAGAGGGCGAGTTCAAACCTGGCGACAAAATAATGGTTGGCGCAAGGAGTGGGGAATTAATTTTTGAAAAGAGATGAGAAAGCCATAAGGACGGCGGTCTAAAGAAAATCTGTGCTCACAAATTTAAATAAAGGTGAGCGCCAAGACATAAATGCTGTCCAATCTTAAGTGAACGCTAGCCCATGCTTTGTAAAACCATTGGACGCAGTCATCTTTCTGCTGGCGGTCATGCTCCGGGGCGCTCCGGCCGCTGCGGAAGCGCCCGCAAGCCAACTATTCATTGAGTCGCTAAACGTTGCGGGAGGTAAGCTGGTGTTTACGGCCACCTTTCCGCCTGGCGTCACGCAGGCCGTTTTGGAAATGCGGCAAGAACTGACGACTTCCTGGCGCCCAGTTGCCACCCTGGCGGTGCCCGTTACTGGCGGGACGACGGAATTTTTCATCCCGCTACCGGCGTTGCCGCGAGCATTTTATCGGCTAAATGCGATCTTGAATCCAACCGCCCCGGCACAATTATCCGCAGAACTCCAGTACCTGACCATGCCGTCACTGTGCGAGGTTTCCTCGAATGGAACCTCGTCAACGGAGGCGGTATTTCATTTTAAAGGCTTGATTGATGGTTCCGACCGCATCGTGATTACTCATGAGGGTGCGTGGTGGCAACACGTCCATTGGGGCTGGCCCGATAGTGCGGTGACGGTTAATGGCGTGCCGTGGAATCCCTCAGAAAAGAACTATTTGACCACCACCGGTGCGGTGGCGTTTCTGCCGAAAACCTATTCGCTTGCAGCGGTAAATCTGGAGGTCATCCAGGGGCGTGATATCGTTGCTTTGGAGCGGACGAATGAAGCCTTGATTGTTTATCTGGATGACACGCCAGTTGGAGCTGCGCCATACGAATTTAACATCCACTTTCGCCCGAAGATAGCAGAGCCTTTGCTGGCGTCCCCATCACTTTCCGCCACCCTGAAAATTGCCGCCCGGATTGATGGTAGTGACCTGCTCAAAATCACCGCGCACGAGGCTACCTGGACCCACATGGCTTATGGCGATCCAGTAGCCGTTAGTTTGAATTCCAGTCCGTGGGATATGCAGCAGACAAATGTGATAATCAATGCGGGCACTAATCAATATCTGCCGGCAGGGGTGGATTTTCTAACCGCAAGAATCGTTAATCGCCAGGGGCGGGATTTGGCCACCATGTGGGCGGATCACGACGCGGTTTGGGTTTCATTTGCGGATAATCCAAACGGCGATGATCCTTACGAGCTGGAACTTTTATTTGGTCAATGATTCCCAGTGGTTTTACCGTAGAAGAACACGGAGATGCGGAACGTTATTCACCGCCGGGTATAATCAAAGGAATGCAGTCTCGTGGTCGAACCACAATAGGTTGGGGCAAGGAATCTGAAATCCAGAAAGCCTAGCAATGCTGTCGGACGACGCTGCGGCTAGCCTTTTGTCATCGTTTCCAAGAAAACCCTGGCGTTGGCGGCAATCTGTTCCGGCGTATAATCGTGCTGATGGGTGGCTATGGCCCATTGATGGCCAAATGGGTCTTCCACCACCCCGTAGCGGTCGCCCCAAAAGGTGTCCGATACAGGCATACGAATGGTGCAGCCGGCTTGCACGGCGCGGTTGAACGCCGCGTCGGCATCAGCCAGGTATAGGTGCAGGTAAACGCTCGTGCCGCCCCGGCTTTTAGGGGAGAGCGCGTGTGGCGGCATTTCCCCGCCGAGCATGAGCAGGGAATCGCCTATTTTTAATTGCGCATGCATGACGGTTTTGCCATCGGGTGCCAGGAGCCTCGCCAATTCCTGCGCGGCAAACGCTTTTTTGTAAAATTCAATCGCCGCTGCGCCGTCAGCCACGACAATGTGCGGGGTCAGAGAGTGGAATCCATCGGGAATTGGTTGGGCCATGGTTTGTCCTAGGTTTGAATTTTGTTAAGCTCTTGTTATCCCAACTGGAAAACAAAGTCAACGTTGGCGCGTATTTTTCCACCTCCGCGCTTTTAATCGGCGCGGCGAATCGGTTTAATTTCGGCGTGGCAACGTTGCTAATCCAGACGGTTCAAACCCTTGACGCGCCCGAGTTGGCTTTATATCGCACGCTGCGTCGGGTGGAGGAACACGAGCGGGCGGGAGTATTGGTGGCGGCGAACAACAAGGTTATCAAACGGTTGCTGGCCAGCCGGTTTGCCGTGGTTTCTGCACTGGTCACTCCGGTCTGGCTCGAAAAGCTGTCGGCGCAATTGCAGGCGAGACCGGAGGAAAGCATCTGTGTGTATGTGGCCGAGCCGGCGTTATTGGAAACCATCACTGGTTACCAATTACACCAAGGAGCCCTGGCGGTGGCAAAAATTCCTCCATTATCCGACTTTGAAGGGTTGCTCAATAATTCCTCGCGCCCGCTGCTCCTCGCTGCGGTGGAAGGCCTTGCCAGCGCGGAAAATCTCGGTGCGGTGGTGCGCTGCTGCGCCGCTTTCGGCGCGAATTTTTTAATCGTAGGCGAAACTTGTGGCAGTCCGTACCAGCGCCGGGCGGTTTCGGGTTCCATGGGCACCATTTTTGAACAGCCCTTGCTGCGCACCGCCAATCTGGTGCAAACGCTGACAACCTTGCGAGCTCGCGGCGTGCTTTGCCTGGCGGCTCACCCCCGGTGCGATGCCCGAAAACTGGCCTCCGTCAACCTGCGCGGCGATTGCTGCCTCGTGTTCGGTGCGGAAGGCCCGGGCTTGACGGCTGAGATTCTGGCGGTGTGCGACGATATGGTGGAAATTCCGATGCCTTCGCACATGAATTCGCTGAATGTCGCGGTAGCTGCCGGCATCTTTCTTTATGAGGCGATGCGGCAGCGCGGCTGAGCCTGGCTCGGGGCAAACTTTCGCTGGATCAGCAAATCCTCGGCAACTGCTCGCCACTCGGCATGTCGAGGATACGATGCGAACCCAACACGCTCTTGATAGTCACCAGCGGCATGGATCTTTCGGATACCTCTCCGATGATGGTTGCCCGGGTGGAAACCGGGTGGCGCTGGAGAATTTCCAGCGCCTGCGGGGCCGCTTTCGCCGGGACCACGGCAAGGAATCTCCCCTCATTGGCCACATGCACCGGATCCATGCCCAGCAGCTCGCAAGCGGCTTGAACGTCTTCGCGGATGGGAATGTCTTTTTGGTCAATGGTGATTTTCACTCTGGCGGCTTCGGCGATCTCATTCAACGCGCTGGCCAGTCCACCGCGCGTTAAGTCGCGCAGACAATGGATTTCAATCCCTGCTTTGATCAGGTCCAAAACAGGTCCCGCGACGGGAGCGGAGTCACTTTCAATGGTGCATTCAAATTGCAATCCTTCGCGCACCGCCATAATCGCCATGCCGTGCCGCCCTAAATCGCCGCTAATTAATATCCTATCTCCCGGCTGGACCGCCAGGGGCGAAATGTTTTGTGGATGTTCCATCACGCCGAGTCCGGTAGTATTGATAAAGAGGCCATCACCCTTGCCGGTATCCACCACCTTGGTGTCGCCCGTGATAATTTGCACTCCGCATTTTTCGGCCGCATCACGCATGGAGCACACGACGCGCCACAAAGTTGCCATGGGCAACCCTTCTTCGATGATAAATGCACTCGTCAGGTAAAGTGGCCGGGCACCACTCATGGCCAGGTCATTTACCGTGCCGTGCACCGCCATGGAACCGATATCTCCGCCAGGGAAAAAAATCGGACGCACCACATAAGAATCTGTCGTCATCGCCAGCCGCCCGGGCGGCACCGTGAATTGTGCCGAATCATGCCGCGTGTCTAAAATCGGATTGCTGAATGCCCGGCCAAAAAAATCTTCGATCAGGCGATGCATCAGTTTGCCACCGCCGCCATGGGCCATGAGGATGTTAGGATATCGGGAGATGGGCAGGGGACAAGTGGCAGCAAAATCAGTGGCATTCATGGGACACCTGCCATTTCTTTGGGGGCCTGCCGGCGATAGTTATAGTAAGCCGCGCAAGCGCCTTCACTGGAAACCATGGTTGCTCCAAAGGGATGTTCCGGCGTGCAGCGGGTGCCAAAAACCGCGCATTCGTTGGGTTTTTTTAACCCCTGCAAAATCAAGCCGGCGATGCATTCAGCCGGTTCGGGGACGCAGTGGTGGGTCAATTTGAATTTTTTTGCGGCATCGAACGTCGCGAATTCTTCACGGAGGGCCAAACCGCTCTGCGGAATTTCGCCGATGCCCCGCCACTTGCGCGGAACAACCTCGAAGACTTTTTTAATTAATTCCTGCGCCAGTTGGTTGCCTTCACGGCGGACCGCGCGCGCGTATTGGTTTTCCACCTCGGCCCGGCCGGATTCGAGTTGCTGCACGGTTAGCAATATGCCCTGCAATATGTCCAACGGCTCAAACCCGGTCACGACAATGGGGACGTGATATTGTTCAGCCAGCGGGAAGTATTCCTGGTAGCCCATCACGGTGCAGACATGGCCGGCCGCGAGAAATGCTTGTACCTGACAGTTTGGCGATGACATCAAAGCCGCCATTGCCGGTGGCACCAGCACGTGGGATATGAGCAGGGAGAAATTTTTCAATCCTTTTTGAGCCGCCTGATAAACCGCCATGGCCGTTGCCGGCGCAGTGGTCTCAAAGCCCACACCAAAGAAAACCACTTCGCGAGCTGGATTTTCTGCGGCAAGTTTCACGGCGTCGAGCGGTGAATAGACAATCCGGACGTCGCCGCCATGGGCTTTAACCGAGAGTAAATCCGTAGAGCTGCCGGGCACGCGCAGCATATCGCCAAAAGAGGCAAAAATTACTTCCGGCCGTGCCGCAATTTCCAGAGCCTGATCAATGATTTCCAGCGGCGTCACACAAACCGGACATCCCGGCCCGTGAATGAGGGTGATTTTTTCCGGCAATAGCTCGTCAATTCCAAATTTGATGATGGCATGGGTCTGCCCACCGCAAACTTCCATGATGGTCCATGGTCGGGTCGTAGCCCGCTGAAGTTCTGCCGCGAGTTGTCGGGCCAATCCCTGATCGCGATATTCCTCGAGAAATTTCATTTCTGCTCCTCTTCCAAGTCCCCCAACTCTTTCATCCGTTGGAGGTATTCAAACACTTTTTGCGCCTCGGCCTCGTCCACTTTGCTTAGGGCAAAACCCACATGCACAATAACGTAGTCGCCAATCTTCACTTCCGGCACATACGCGAGGCTGGCCTCTTTTATAATGCCTCCAAAATTGACTTTTCCCAGCCGCGTCAACGGGTCGTCCCCACTGATGCTGACTACTTTTCCGGGTATCGCGAGACACATAAATTATTTAAGGTGCAAATCATTCCGCGCGGCATAAACCTGACCCAGGGCAATGCCTCCGTCGTTGGCGGGAACACGCTGGTGCCAGTGCGGTGAAAATTTTTCTTGGCGGAGCCGGGCAACGGTCTGCTCAGTCAGATAGCGGTTTTGAAAACAGCCGCCGCTCAGGACCACCCGATTTTCCCCGATTTTTTTGGCCACGGCAACCACTGACTCGGCCAGTGCGTTGTGAAATTTGGTCGAAATTTCCATCAGGCTCAATCTATCGGTCGCATCCGTCAATACCGACAGAGCCAGCGGCGCCCAATCCAGGGTAAACGGCCATTGGCGATCCAATAGGGGGAAGGAATAATGCAATTCTGTTTTGGAGCCGGTGGCCAAAAATTCCAGTTCCATCGCTGCTTGTCCTTCAAAGGAAATGGTTTGCCGCAAGTTCGTCAAAGAAGCCACGGCATCAAAAAGCCGTCCCATGCTGGTCGTTTGCGGGGAATGGACGCGGCGCTGGAGCATCCCGCGCAGTGTCATCATTTCCACCGGCGGAATCGCTCGCAGCGGCGGCAGATGTTGCATTTCGAAGGCCGCCTCGCCATAGAGCTCATAAAGTAAGCCCAACGCCACTCGTCTTGGTTCATTCACCGCCTTGTCAGCGCCGGGCAAGCGAAACGGCCGCAAATGCGCGACCCGCTGAACCTCTTTTTGCGTGACCAGAAAAAATTCGCCACCCCAAACCATGCCATCGCCGCCATAGCCGGTGCCGTCCCACGCTACCCCGAGCGCGGGTAGCGCCACTTCATTCTCCGCAATGCACGATAAAATGTGGGCCAGGTGATGTTGAACCCCGACATGGCGTTGGCATAGGATGTCCTGCGCGAATCGAGTGGGAAGATAGTCCGGATGAAGATCCGCAACGACGGTTGAGGGCGACGCTCCGTAAAATTTGGGCAAATCTATGGTGCTCCGTAAAAACGCGTCGGCGGCCTGCACCGTTTCTAAATCGCCGATATGCTGGCTGAGAAAAACATTATCACCGACGGCCAGCGCGATGGCGTTTTTTAAATGGGCACCGGTGGCGAGGATGACTTCGGGCTGGGAGCCGGGTACCTGCGAGGTCAGCCGAATCGGCAGGGGCGCATAGCCTCTGGCCCGCCGCAAAATCATTTCACGGTCCAGCATCACGCGGGCAATCGAATCATCCACGTGGCGGATGATCGGGCGGTTATGGATCAGAAAAAGCTCCGCGATGCCGCCCAGGCGTTGCAGCGCCTCGCGCTCGTCGGTGCAGATGGGCTCGTCAATCAAATTGCCGCTCGTGGCAATCACCGGCATATCCAGCGCGGCCATCAGCAAATGATGCAATGGATTGGAGGGCAGCATCACACCAAGATTCGAATTGCCAGGTGACACCAGTTCAGGCAATGACACCATGGCTGGGCTGATTTTCCGGAGCAGGACAATCGGGGCTGCGGGCGAAAGCAGCAGCCGGGCTTCCAGCGGCGAAATTTCGCAGTATGCTTGCGCGTGAGCGAGCGTGGGGAATAGCAGCGCAAAGGGTTTTTCGTCGCGGTTTTTACGCTCGCGCAAGCGGCGGATGGACTTTTCATTACGCGCGTCCACCAGCAGGTGAAATCCGCCCAGCCCCTTGACTGCGACAATTTTCCCGGCCTGAATGGCTGCGACCGCAGCTCGCAAAGCTACATCTTTTGTGCCGAGAATCGCACCTTGGGCATCCCATAATTCCAATTGCGGACCACAAACGGGACACGCGTTTGGTTGGGCATGAAACCGGCGATCCCCGGGGTTTTCGTATTCCGCCTGGCAGGTCGGGCACATCACAAATTGCCGCATGGACGTGTTGGCGCGGTCAAAGGGTAGCGCTTCGATGATGCTGAAGCGCGGTCCGCAGTTCGTGCAATTCGTAAACGGATACCGGTAGCGGCGGTTGTTGGTATCCCCAATGTCGCGCAGACAGTCGGGGCAGGTGGCGATGTCGGGCAGAACCAGCGCAGATTTGTTGCCCGTTGTTTCACTCGCGCGGATTTCAAATTTGTCGTAGCCAACCGGGTCAAGCCAGGAAGTTTCCAGACTCTGGATGAAACTGCGGGCAGGCCTTTCGGCTTCCAATCGGAATAAGAAATGCTCCAGGACGGAACGGCTCCCCTCGACCTCCATGAAGACTCCCTGCGGTGAATTGTTCACCCAGCCGGGCAGTTTTAATTCCTCCGCGAGCCGAAAAATAAACGGACGGAATCCAACGCCTTGCACTGCGCCCTGCAAGGCGATTTTCAGGCGCGCTTTCTGGCTGTTTGTTGTTTCGAGAGGCATTGCCGTGCTCAGTGAGATACACTGTACGGCAGAATTTAGACGAGCGCCGGCGCGTTGTCTTGACGGAAATTGTCGCAAACGAGTGTTTTTATTGCGGCAATGGCCGCCTGAAACCCCGCCTCGGTCTCGGGTGAATAAACCGTGCCGAAACCCAGATTCATAGCGGGAATCGTGAGCCACCAGGCTTCCGGCGCATGACCAAAAACGTCCCGCGCCAGCGCGAGCATCGTGCGCGGATCGGCGGCGTGCGCCATGAGTTGGGAAGTTTCGCCGGGATCCAGTTTGCGGAAATGAACGCGATCGGTCTTATCCACGGCGGCGTCCACAAAAATCACGCGACTGGCGCGGGCGATGGGGTCGGCATATTCCGGTGTCAGCAATTGGCAAACCAGCGTGCGCACGTCCGGCAGTTGCAGCGCCTCGATAGCCTCGGCCACGCGCGGTCCGACGCCGTCATCGCTGCGCAGGGAGTTGCCGTAACCAATGACAAGAAGTTTAGTTTCAATTGGGAGGGGGGCGACAAAATTCATGGTGTTCATTACATCAATGCCCGATAAAGCTTAGGGGATTGTTCCGGCTGGATCGAGGAACTGATACCGTTTGGCGGACAGATTGCGAAATGAAAAGGTCCTGCATTGCTTTAATTCAGCTTTCATCACTGGCCTGCATAACGTAACCGTATCTTTAATCTAGAGTGCAAGGTCTTAATCCTCGTTAGTTATAATCACAAATTTGCGCCTGGCACGGTTGGTCGTCTAGATAATTCCGGGAATTTCCGGGGTCTTTTTCGTGTCTTGGTCGTTTCGCGGGGCTCCCAATTTGCTGCGACACATGCGAAATGTAGGAACGGGAATCACCAGTCCTGTTTGGACTGCTGTCAATTCATTATGTGAAAGCGGTTACGCTTTATATTCGTAACCCTCGTAACCCCGGTCCGCATTCAAAAAACATCCGACGGAGAAGGACCAACTGAATTTCCCCGACGGCTTGGTTATGTTCCACCCGCCCCAGGACAAAACATGTAGGAGAACTTGTGGAGGACTCGCCTCACCGGAACTTTGATCAGCCGCGCATTATTTCATTCAATACCTTACCGTCTGGCGCGATCAACTGGACATGCAACGGCATTTGCCCGACGGCGTGCGTGGAGCAGCTCAAGCACGGGTCGTAGCACCGAATGCCGTGTTCGACGCGGTTGAGCAGGGCTTCGGGAATCTGGCCGTTATTATCTTTAATGTAATAGCGCGCGATTTGCGCCACTGTCTGGTTCATGGCCAGATTATTCTGGCCGGTGGCAACAATGAGATTCACCTTTTGCAGCAAACCATTGCGATCCACGGTATAGTCGTGGAACAGCGTTCCACGAGGCGCTTCGCTCGCGCCCACGCCGCGCAGGCTGTTGATGCCGGCATCGGCGCAAAGGTAATCGCTCGAAAGTTCCGGATCATCCATATAGCGTTCAATGAATTCGAGCGACGCCATAATTTCGATGAGCCGTGCGTAGTGATAGAGGAACGATGAGGTGACGGTGCCGCGTCCCAGTTTTTTAAATTTTTTCAATTCCTCGTCGGCCTTCGGCACGCCCATTTGTTCCGCAACGTTAAGCCGAGCGAGCGGCCCGACGCGGTAGATACCTTCCGGAAAGCCGAGTGGCAGATAATAGGGTGATTTGAGGTAGGAGGAGTTCTGCACGGCTTCGCCGAGGTAATCCTTGTAATTCAGCGGGTCCACCTGATCCGCGATGATGCTGCCGCTGCTATCAATGAAGCGCAACTTGCCGCCATGGTGCTCCCACGAACCGTCCGGCGTAACCAACCCCATGAACAGCGAGGGAAAGTTGCCGAATATCTGGATTTCGCGACCGTGCGACTTCATGGTTTTCTTCCAGATCTCGAGCGCGACATCCGTGGTGGCATAGGCTTCCGGCAGCCAGGCCTTGATTCTGGCGCGGCCTTCAGCCGACAAATTAGAACGTACTCCGCCAGGCACGGCCCAAGCCGGATGCACTTTCTTACTGCCGAGAATTTCAATGATTTCCTGGCCGAACTGCCGCAATCTTATGCCCGCCCGGGCGAGACCGGCATTGGAAGCGATGATGCCGAAAACATTGCGGCTGGCAGGCGGAGTGTCCCAGCCCAGCAAAAAGTCAGGCGCGCTCAAATGAAAAAAGCTCAAGGCGTGGCTCTGCACGAACTGGCCGAGATTCATCAACCGGCGCAGCTTGTCGGCGGCGGGCGGGATGCTGACAGCCATGATAGCGTCGCCGGCCTTGGCAGATGCCAGCGTGTGGCTGACGGGGCAGATGCCGCAGATGCGCTGCGTGATGCCGGGCATTTCCGGATAGGGCCGGCCTTCGCAGAATTTTTCAAAGCCGCGAAACTCCACAACATGAAACTCCGCGTCGGCCACATTGCCGGAGTCGTCCATGAAAATGCTGATTTTCGCATGACCCTCAATGCGGGTCACCGGATCAATGACAATACGTTTTGCCATAAAAATAGTTCAACCGAATTTTAATTGCGTGCCTGCGAGCTTGGGTACCTGACCGGCCAGTACCTGGCCGAGAAAAGCCTTGATGCGATCTGCCGGCGGCGGGCAGCCCGGCAGGAAGTATTCCACCGTAACCACTTCGTGGAGCGGCAGTACGCGATCCAGTAATTTGGGCACGATGCCGTCGGCTTTCGGGATGACGGGGTTATATTGCGCGTTTTCGATATACGCGCGCTGCAACACGCTTTCGGTGTTGCCCAGGCCGAATTGATTGCGCATGGCGGGCACGTTCGCCGTCACGGCGCAGTCGCCGAACGATACCAGCACCTTGGTCTGCGCGCGGATCTGATGGAGGAGTTCCAAATTATCCTCGTTGCAGACAGCACCCTCAATCAGGCAGACATCCACACCCTCGGGATATTCTTTCACATCCGCGATGGGGCTGTACACGACTTGGATTTTATCCGCGATATCCACGAGAAATTCGTCGAGATCGAGGAAGGACATGTGGCAACCGGCGCAGCCGCCGAGCCAGACCGTGGCAATTTTTAAGCGTTCCATTGTTTTTTCTCCCGTGCATTGACGATGAATTCCAGTTTATTGCGGTCGCGTTCCGATTCTCCCACCGTGGATCCTTTTTGAAACAGCGCGCCCGTGGGACAGGACATGACACATTTGCCGCACTCGGTGCAGCTTTCGGAGCAGCCCCACGGCTGGTTAAGGTCGGTGATGATTTGAGATTTGCCGCCGCGGCCGGCGACGTTTTTGGTTCCCGCTCCTTCAATGTGCCAGCATACCCGCACGCAGCGGGTGCAAAGAATGCAGCGATTGTGGTCCATGCCGAACAGCCGGTGCGTATTATCCACATTCCATTTCGGGAAAGTGTATTCGTACCGGACGTGCTCCATGCCTTGCGAATACGCCAGCGTTTGCAATTCGCAGTGGCCATTGGCCACGCATACGGCACAAACATGGTTGCGCTCGGCAAAAAGCATTTCCAGGGTCATGCGACGGTATTTGCGCAGGCGCTCGGTATCCGTGGATACCTCCATGCCTTCGGCAACTTTCAAGGTGCAGGCGGGCAGCAATTTCGGGGTGCCTTTCACTTCCACAAGGCAAAGCCGACACGCGCCCACATCATATACGCCTTCGAGATGGCAGAGCGTCGGAATCTTGATACCGGCCTCGGTGGCGGCCTGTAAAATGGTCTCGCCTTCCTCGGCGGTGATCTGTCTTCCGTCAATAGTCAGTGTCTTGGCGGCCATAAAATTATTTGGTTACGGTTTGGGAATGGTTTGCGCCACCGTCGAAGGTGTCCGGCTGGAGCAGGTCCTCGTATTCGTTGCGGAAGAACCGCAAGGTGCTCAGGGTGGGGTTGGGGGCCGTCTGCCCGAGGCCGCACAAGCTGGTGTTGCGCACCATGTCGCATAGTTCCTCCAGCTTCGCGAGATCGCGCGCGGTGGCTTTGCGTTTTAAAATTTTGTCCAGCAGGTTGTGCATCTGCACCGTGCCGGCGCGGCAGGGGATGCACTTGCCACAGGATTCGTCCATGCAGAATTCCATGAAGAACCGCGCCACGTCCACCATGCGCGTGCCTTCGTCCATTACGATCATACCACCGGACCCCATGATGGAACCCAGCTTGCCGAGCGATTCATAATCCACCGGCGTGTCCAGATGTTGTGCGGGAATACAGCCGCCGGACGGGCCGCCGGTCTGCACCGCCTTGATCTTGCCGCCATCGGGCGCGCCGCCGCCCATTTCCTCCACAATGGTGTGGAGCGGCGTGCCCATGGGCACTTCGATTAGACCGGTGTTCTTGATCTTGCCGGCCAAGGCAAAGACCTTCGTGCCTTTGCTCTTTTCCGTGCCGATGCCCGCAAACCAATCCGCGCCTTTGCGGTAAATGGCGGGGACATTGGCAAAAGTTTCCACATTGTTCAGCAGCGTCGGACAGCCAAACAGCCCGCTTTCGGCCGGGAAGGGGGGGCGTGGACGAGGCGTGCCACGCTTGCCTTCGACCGACATCATGAGCGCGGTTTCCTCGCCGCAAACAAAGGCACCGGCGCCGATGCGGATATCCACGTTGAAATTAAAAGGCGATTCAAAAATGCCCGCGCCCAGCAAACCCATCTGTTTGGCCTGCTTGATGGCGAGCTGCAACCGCGCAATGGCCAGCGGATATTCCGCGCGCACATAAAGATAGCCTTGATCCGCGCCGACCGCGTAAGCCGCAATAGCCATCCCTTCCAGTACGCTATGCGGGTCACTTTCCAGCACGCTGCGGTCCATGAATGCTCCGGGATCTCCTTCATCCGCGTTACAGATCACGTACTTCTTACTTCCAGGTGACTTGGCGACGGTGCCCCATTTGAGCCCGGTCGGAAAACCGGCACCGCCGCGGCCGCGGAGGCCGCTCTTGACCATCGTTTCGACCACGTCCTTGGGCGTCATTTCGTTCAGGACTTCATGCAGCGCGAGATAGCCATCCAGCGCAACGTAGCTTTCGATGCGCTCGGGGTTCACGATGCCGCTGTTGGCGAGCACGATAGAAAGCTGCTTGGTGAAAAATGCGGCGTTGGGATCGGTTTGATCCACATTGGCCTGGCCACCTTGGAGGGCAGAGATAATGGATGGCGCATTTTCCGGGGTTACCTTGACGTACATTTCGTTCGCCGGCTCGACCGCGACCAGCGGGCCTTCGCAGCATAGTTTCATGCAGCCAACTCCGCGCACTTCCACTTCATTTTGCAGCCCCGCTTCGGCGACGGCTTTTTCTAACTGCTCTTTTACGCCGGTTGAGTTGGACGAGATGCAGCCAGCGGCCATGCAGCAGCGCAGGAGGATCTTCTTTCGCGCGGCAAGTTCCTTTTCTTTTAACTGGAGGAGATCGTTGAGAATCATGCTTGCACCCATTTGTTGATTTGTTCCAAGGTAGCTTCCGGCGTCTGGCGCGGCGTGACGATGCCATCGTAAACCACCGCAGGCGCAATGCCGCACGCGCCGATGCAGCGCGCGGTGAGGAGGGAAACCTTCTTGTCGGGAGTGGTTTCGCCGGGCTTGATTTTGAGATTTTCCTGAACTGCCTCGACCAGTTTATCCGCGCCTTTGACATAGCACGCCGTGCCCATGCAGACCACGCAGGTATGTTCGCCTTTCGGCTTAAGCGTGAAGAAGTGGTAAAAAGTGGCCACCCCATAGACCCGGCTTGGCGGCAGCTTGAGCTTGTGGGATATGAACAGCAACAGGTCATCTTCGAGGTAACCGAACAATTCCTGCGCCTTGTGCAGCACTTCGATCAAGGCGTCGTGCCGGAATTGGTGTTTTTTCATGTGCACTTCCAGGATCTTGAAGCGCTTGTCGCCGCTCGGATGCGGTGCCGGTGCCGGCGCGACCGGCGACGGGGTTACTGGTGTCGCAATATTGGTCATATCGTCTTCAAATTATTAACCATCAGATAAACGAAAGTAAACACGAGTGCAGTTTAAGTAAAGTAATTAAAAGTTCCCCACTTTTTTTGCTAAAAGCAGACCTTAAGTTGCTTTTTTTGACCTGTCCTGCTGGAGGCTTGTTTACTGGAGGCCAATGTTACCAAGCCGAGGGAGTGCAGTTGAAACCCAACTTAACCAAGGATCTTCGGGAGAGGAAGTGGATGGGAGGACGTTTCAGGACCGGGAAAGGCGACGAACTTTTGAGTGAGCGCTCCTGCATCGGTTGAATCTACCTTTTGCTCTGGCTTTTATCCGTGTTTCGCTTGTTTCATGCCTGAAAAATCAATGATTTTGCACATGGGAAGTCAATCCCGAGAATGGCAGCCGCCATGGAACTTCTTACTTGGTATCACCATATTTTCCAGATCCTGGCGCTGCCATAAATTGCCTTTGTGCAATTTATGGCAGCCAAAATCCGTGCAGTCATTGTCAATATCGGGAAAGCCTTTTTCTCTCCAATGAATCAGATTTATTGTGCGGCAAGCGTGTTTGAGTTAGAAGGTATTATGTAAAAATCTTCTTAAGTCCAACCGCCGCAAGCAACAATGGCTATTTATTACCCCTTTATGCACATCAGCAAACTCCTTCGGGCAACCGTTTCTGCGGTTGCGTTCACCGCCTCCGGTGCAGTGCTCCATGCCAGTGAGGCAGACCTAAACATCCCCTCATTCGCCCCGGTCAAGTTTGACGGCCTTTGCGGGGTAACCGGATTCCAATTAATGTATCTTGGCGTCGTTATCTGCGTCATTGGTGCCATCTTTGGCTTGGTGCAGTATCTTCAGACCAAAGCCTTGCCCGTGCACCAATCCATGGCGGAAGTCTCCCAAACCATCTGGGAAACCTGCAAAACCTACCTGTTCCAGCAGGGTAAATTTCTGGCGATCCTCTGGCTGCTCATTGGCAGTTGCATTTTTTTCTACTTCAAAGTGCTGGAGGAAAAGTCTTATGGAGATGTTGCAGTCATTTTGGCCGCGTCGATTTTAGGTATTCTCGGTAGCTATGGGGTGGCGTGGTTTGGCATCCGCATTAATACTACCGCCAATTCCCGCACTTCGTTTGCGGCTTTGAAAGGGGAACCGGTTCATGTCGTGGGCATCCCGCTGCGCTCCGGCATGAGCGTGGGGCTGCTGCTCGTCTCGGTGGAATTATTCTTCATGATTTGCATTCTGATTTTCCTGCCCAATAAATTGGTGGGACCCTGCTTCATCGGCTTTGCGATCGGTGAATCGCTTGGCGCCTCTGTGCTGCGTATCTGCGGCGGTATTTTCACAAAAATCGCCGATATCGGTAGCGATTTAATGAAAATCGTCTTCAAACTGCCCGAGGATGATCCGAAAAATCCCGGCGTCATCGCCGACTGCACGGGCGACAACGCCGGGGATTCCGTTGGACCCACGGCGGATGGCTTTGAAACCTACGGGGTGACTGGCGTGGCGCTAATTGCCTTCCTTGCGCTCGCCCTGGCCGGAAGCCAACTCATTTGCGCCACCCTCATCATCTGGCTGTTTACCATGCGGGCGTTGATGATTGTGACTTCGCTCATTTCCTATTTTCTCAACGAAGCCATCACCCGGGCCCAGTTCGGCGATAAAAATGATTTCGACTTTGAAGCGCCCCTGACTCACCTCGTCTGGATTACCTCGGCCGTATCTATTGTGGTGACGTTTGTCGCCAGTTATTTGCTGCTGGCGAAACAAGCGGGCCTGGATGCCAATCTTTGGTGGGTGCTCTCAGCCATCATCTCCTGCGGCACGGTGGCGGGCGCCGTGATTCCTGAATTCACCAAGGTGTTTACCAGCACCAACTCCCAACACGTCAAGGAAGTGACCACCTGCTCCAAGCATGGCGGTGCCTCACTGAACATCTTGTCAGGCTTTGTCGCCGGTAATTTCTCCGCCTTCTGGATGGGCTTCGTCATCCTCGGTCTTATGTTCTGCGCCTGCCTCCTCGCGACTTACACCGATTCTCCCATTGTCGCCTTGATGCCCAAGCAATTTGTCTTTGCTGCTCCCATCTTCGCCTTTGGCCTGGTGGCCTTCGGTTTCCTCGGCATGGGACCGGTGACCATTGCCGTTGACAGCTATGGCCCGGTGACGGATAACGCGCAATCCGTTTACGAATTAAGCCGGATCGAAGCCCAGCCTGATATTGCCAACGAAATCAAAAAAAACTTTGGTTTCACTCCGGATTTTGAGAATGCCAAGCATTTGCTCGAAAAAAACGATGGGGCCGGCAATACGTTCAAAGCCACCGCCAAGCCGGTCCTCATCGGCACCGCCGTAGTGGGGGCCACCACCATGGTTTTTGGCATCATCATGCTGCTGCAAGGCATGTATGAAGCCCAGCTAGCTTCCGGCCTGCCGGGGCCGTTCAAGCCGGTGATTGAAGCCCTGAGCATCGTGCAGCCGGAGATTATTCTGGGCCTGCTCATGGGGGGCGCGGTGGTCTATTGGTTTACCGGGGCCAGCACCCAGGCGGTGGTCACCGGGGCTTATCGCGCCGTGGTTTACATTGAGAACCACATGAAGTTGGATGCCACCACTGCCTCGGAAGCCGACAGCAAAGAAGTCGTCCGCATTTGCACAATGTACGCCCAGAAAGGCATGTGGAACATCTTCATTGTCATTTTCTGCCTCGCGCTATCGCTGGCATTTTTCAACCCCTACTTCTTCATCGGTTATCTCATCGCCATCGCGTTTTTCGGCTTGTTCCAGGCGATTTTCATGGCCAATGCCGGCGGCGCCTGGGACAACGCCAAGAAAATTGTGGAGGTGGATTTAAA
>CAISVF010000113.1 GCA_903888765.1 uncultured Verrucomicrobia subdivision 3 bacterium
CTGATCGCCCTAAGTTATCTACCGGCGAACGCTGCGCTGAGCGTCGGCGAGGCTTTCCCCGACCTGCGCGGTTTCCAACTCGAGGGTAAACTGCCGGACTCACTCAAAGGCAAGGTGGTCATAGTGGATTTCTGGGCTTCCTGGTGCGGACCGTGCAAAGAATCCTTTCCGGCGATGAATGAGTTGCAGAAAAAGTATGCCGATCAGGGACTGGTTATCCTGGCTGTCAACGAAGACGAGGAAAGTTCGGACATGAAGGATTTTCTGCAACACAATGCGGCCGCCTTTACCGTGGTGCGTGACGCCAAACAAAAGCTCGTGGCCGCCGCCGGTATCCAGACCATGCCAAGTTCATTTATCCTGGATGAAACCGGCAAGGTGCGCTTCACCCATGCCGGCTATCACGGGACGGCGACCCGCAAGGAATACGAGCAGCAAATAGAGTCGCTTTTGAAAAAATGATTTTATGCGCCTTAATTGGACCAAACTTTTTCTTCTTACGATGGCGGTCGTCCTGCTTGGCTTGCAGACCGGATGTGAATCCGTAAAGCCTTGGCAGCGCAAGACGCTCGCGGATTATACCATGCGCGGTGATCGTGATCCGATCGGCGATGGCATCGCCGAGCATATCTTCTTCTCCCGCGAAATGGCCGCGGGCGGTAAAGGCGTGGGTGGCGGCGGCTGCGGTTGCAATTAAACGAGCTTGAAACATTTATTTCATCTTTTTGTAGTGCTGCTTATCGTCGGAGCCTCGCATCCGGTGGCTGTGATGGCAGACTCACTGCCGTTGCGCAGTCCGTTCGGCGTGGCCGTATCCACCAATCATAACCTTGTAGCTGCTGGGTTGCGCGTGGATTTTACCGTGCCTTTCGGCTGTGTCCTGTACGCGGAACGCCTGCATTTCCTTCAGAGTGACGGCACCGAATTGACCCCAAGGCAAATCCCTGCCCCGGTGGCTATGGTGGACCCGGTTACCGGGCACGAGAAGAAACTGTATGACCGCAACTTCAACGTTTTGTTGGAACCGGTGACCGGTAATTTGCTCGTAAAATTCCAAGGGTGTACGAATGCCGCCTGCTATTTTCCCGAAAAGCGTGTTTTTGCCAGAAACCAGGACGGTGCCTATCCGGAGACCACGGCAGCCGGCACGGAGTTGGTTGGGATGACGAAAGATCCGGCTGCGCCATCATCGGACTGGAAGACCCCGGCAAAGGATTTTCAAGTGCTCGCGCGAGCCACTGGCTATGTTAAGGCCACCGATTTTGTTCAATTTCTGAACCAGGCCTCAACTGGACATGTTCAGGTGACCAATGACCCGCTGGCTAAGTACAGACAGTTTGGGCTCGTCGCCACCTTGTGTCTCATTGTGCTGGGCGGGTTGGGATTGAATCTCACGCCGTGCGTGCTGCCACTCATTCCCATCAACCTCGCGATCATTGGCGCAGGCAAGGCGGCACCCTCTCGCGGGCAGGGGTTTTTGAACGGGGCGGCTTATGGATTGGGTATGGCGCTGGCTTACGGAATCCTCGGTTTGGCAGTGGTTTTGACCGGCGCCAAATTCGGCACCCTCAATTCGTCCGTTTGGTTTAACTTGGCCATTGCCGTCATCTTCCTGGTTTTGTCATTGGCGATGTTTGACGTGTTTCAAATTGATTTTACCCGGTTTGATCGGCTGTTGGGCAAACAAGAATCGCGGGTGGCGCATCAGACGCGCAGCAAGTGGCTGGTGGCTTTCACCTTGGGGGTTATCGCGGCGCTGCTGGCTGGTGCCTGTGTGGCACCGGTGGTGATTTCTGTTTTGCTCATGGCCACGGATATGCATTCCAAGGGCATGGCGATCGGACTCGCCTTGCCATTTTTATTGGGGGTGGGCATGGCGTTGCCCTGGCCGTTCATGGGGGCAAGCCTGTCTTTCCTGCCGAAGCCGGGCAAGTGGATGGTTTGGGTGAAATACAGTTTTGGCGTGGCAATTATTTTGTTTGCTCTCTATTACGGCAATATCGCGTACGGATTGTCTTGCCGCCAAAACGCGCAGACTTCCTTGATGAATGCTCCGGGTGCTGCCAGAGCGGTGGCAGGCGGTGATCAGACGCTGGCCAAGGCTTTGCTTGAGGCGCGCGGGACCGGCAAGCCGGTTTTCGTGGATTTTGCGGCGAGCTGGTGCAAAAACTGCGAAGCGATGGATCTCACGGTTTTTAATCAAACCAATGTACAAAAACGGCTGGAAAATTTTATCGTCGTCCGGTACCAGGCAGAGCGTCCGAATGAACTCCCTGCCCGTGAGGTGCTGGATTATTTTCAAGTCATGGGACTACCCACTTATCTCGTTTTGTCCGCCAAATAAAACTCCAACCACACTAAAAATCGCATGAAAAATACTATGAAACAAAAGTTCCTCCAAATCACCGCCTTGGCGCTGGCCGCCATGCTGCAAATGGCCCCCTTGCTGCGCTCCGTGCTGCCGGCCCAGGGGCTGGCACCGTCAGCCTGGGGATTTATTTTAAAGATCGGCGTTGGGGCCACTGCGCTGCTAAGTTTCGATGCCGTTTCGCAAGCCTCCAGCATCTCCATCTCCCCCGCCAATGCCACGGTGGGCGTGCCTTATGTTGGCACCGTTAGCTACTCCGGAGGCCATTCCGGTACGGTGGCCTCGATGATGCTGTCCAATAATTGCCTGAGCTCGGCTTACCCTTTGGGCAATGGTCTTTCCATTATCTATGCCGGCGGAAATACCGCGACCGTCACCGGCACTCCGCTCGCGGCCAATCCTAATCAGAGCTTCAGTGTCACGGTCTGGAATGGCATCTGTGGCGGGAAGCATTCGGATACCCGGACCACCGCTCTGGTGGTGGGAGGCTCAGGGAGTAATCAGACGGCTCCAGTCATCTCGGCCGCGCCACTCAATACCTGCGCCCAAGTGGGTAGCAGCATCCAGTTAAGCGGGGGAGCCTCGGGTTACCCCATTCCCCAATATCAATGGTGGCAGGGCCTGACGGCGATACCGGGAGCCACCAACTCTATTCTCACCCTGACGAACGTCCAGTTAAGCAATGCGGGCCTTTACACTCTGACCGCCTCCAACCTGCTCAATGTTGGCAATTCTTTCTTAACTTTGCCCAAGGCTAATTGCTACCTCACCATTTGCATTTCGCCCGGAACTAATTATACCGCTTTGGATTATACTAATTACGTTCCCGCCGGGGTCCCGCTAACGATGTATTGCTATCAGACCAACGTTACTACCGCCTCCAATTACTACAATTGGTATTATAACAATGGTTCTTCGATCAACACCGCCAATACATTGCAGTTTTCTGCGGCTCAAGCCCTTCCCAGCAAGGGTGGGGTTTACACCGTTCGCCTGGACAGCACGAACGCCAGCGGTTATTTGGTGACCAATCAACAATACGAATCTTATTGGGCATTCGGTTACCCGCCGGTATTTACGAATCAACTGCCGGCCGCGACCAGCGTCAACGCAGGTACTAATGTGACTTACAGTTTAAGCCTGCAGGGGACGCTTAATATTTATATTCCCGGCGGTGCGGTTCCGGCCACGACCAATTCCGGTGTACCGTGTGTGTTCTGGTATAAAAACGGAGGCTTAATTGCTTCCCAAAGCTACACCAACGGACCTACCAGCGGGACCACATTTTCAAATTCTATTGTCAGCGCCAGTCTGACCCTGAACAATGTTTCCAGCTTGGATTCCGGAATTTACACGGTTGTTACGACCAACTATTGGGGCAGCATTACCAGCACTCCGGCCGTGCTAACGGTCAGTTCCTCATCAACGGCACCTGGCTTTTCGCTGCCACCGCCTCCCGCCTTGGCCATGTTGGTCGGCCAATCGTCCGCAATTAGTGTTACCGTGACCGGAACGCCGCCATTGTATTATCAGTGGCGTAAAGCCGGAACGAATCTGGCCAATGGCGGAGCTTATGGCGGTGTGTTTACGAACGCATTGACCCTCAGCAACGTCGCTACCAATAACAGCGGGAATTATACCGTGGTGGTGACCAACTCAGCCGGAACCGTTACCAGTAGCGTTACGGCCTTGAACATTGCCTTGCCGCCGAAGTTGGTCGGGTCTTTCAGCAGCCCCGGTTTAGTCCAGTTCACCGGTAGCACCGTCACCAATCTGTCCTATGTCATCCTGACCACCACCAATCTGGTGCCGGCGTCCTGGTCGCCTGTTCGAACCAACAATACCGGTTCAGGTGGTATTATTAATTTCCAAACCAATATTCTGAGCCAGCCTAAAAATTTCTACCGGATCATCTTCCCATAAACTGATTTACCGGAAGTCAGTTTAAGTAGGCATTTTTCCGCCTTCCGGCGTGCTGGTCGGCCCTCGCAAGCAGTGCCGATCAGCATGGAAAACATGGATTCCCCCGGTCTGCTTTCGCATTGGCGTCCGCGGGGATGCCACTGTAATTTCGCCCTAAGCGATACGGGCTTGCGTTTTCAGGGTCAAAAAAGGCGTTTTTTCCTGGGTTCATCCGCACTTCCGTCTTTTTTATTTCCTCATTTGCCGGTTTAATGATGGCATGATTACGCGCTATTCCCGCCCCGAGATGCGGGCGATCTGGACCGACGAAAACAAACTCAAGATCTGGTTGCAAATTGAATTGCTCGCCAGCGAGGCTTTGGTGAAGGAGAAAATCGTCCCGGCAAAGGATTTCGCCAGGATCAAGGCTGGTTGTGAGCAGTGGTTCGCCGACCTGCCCGGCCTCGTTGCCCGCCAGCGTGAATTGGAAAAGGTCCTGAATCACGATGTCATTGGCTTTACGACTGCCGTCGCCGAGGCCATCAATCATGATGCCAGCCGCTGGTTTCATTTCGGCCTGACCAGCAGTGACGTGGGGGATACCTGCTACGCTCTGCAGATGCAGCAATCGGCGGATATCCTCATCGCCGATGTCACCGCCTTGTTGCCGGTGATCGCCCGCCGTGCGCAGGAGCATAAGTTTACGCCTTGTATGGGGCGCAGCCACGGCATTCACGGCGAACCGACGACCTTCGGTTTGAAATTGGCCTTGATGTATGATGAATTTGGCCGCGCCTTGCGTCGCTTGCAGGCGATTCGTGAAATCGTGTCTGTCGGCAAAATCTCCGGGGCGGTCGGAACCAGTGCGCATCTTTCGCCGCAGGTGGAGGCGTTTGTTTGCCGGCGGCTTGGGCTCACGGCTGCGCCCATTGCCACCCAGGTGGTGCAGCGGGATATTCACGCCGAGTTTCAGTTGGTGCTGGCGCTCGTTGGCGCCAGCATTGAGCGCTGGGCCGTCGAGTTTCGTCACCTGCAGCGCACCGAAGTGCTCGAGGCGGAAGAGCCGTTCACCAAGGGGCAGAAAGGTTCCAGCGCCATGCCGCATAAGCGCAACCCCATCACCTGGGAGCGCCTGACCGGCCTTGCGCGCGTCTTGCGCGGCAACGCCATGGCTTCGCTGGAAAACGTTGCGCTCTGGCATGAGCGCGATATTTCCCATTCCTCGGTCGAGCGCATCATCTTTCCCGATTCTTGCACGTTGCTGGACTACATGCTGGGGCTGCTCACGCGCCTGATGGATGGCTTGGTCGTTTATCCGGCCAACATGAAGAAAAATCTCGGCCTCTCCCTCGGCATGTGGAACAGCCAGACCGTTTTACTGGCGCTCATCAAAAAAGGCCTTACGCGGGAAGCTGCTTATCAGCTTTGCCAGGACGCTGCCATGAAGACCTGGGAAGTCAAACACGCCGGTCGCGATGACGCCGATTTTGTCGCCCAGC
>CAISVF010000114.1 GCA_903888765.1 uncultured Verrucomicrobia subdivision 3 bacterium
CTGATCGCAATTTTCAACCAGCTATTGCTGATGGTAGTGGTCGTTTTGACCTATCTCGTGGCTAAAAAATTATTTGACCCCTCGGCGGCCTTGCTGGCCGCCGGGATGACGCTGGGCTCAGATTTGCTCTGGAAATTCAGCGTATCCGGCCTCTCGACTACCTTGCTGCTGGTGATTTTTCTCGGCTTGATCTGGTTTTTATTACAAGTCGAGGAGTTGGGGCGGGCAGAACAGCCAAATCTGCGGCGGTCGTTTGTGCTGGCGATGGTGGCGGGCGCACTGACCGGGTTGGGTATGTTGACCCTCTATTCGTTTGGCTGGCTGATTTTTCCCGTGATGATTTACCTGGGGTTGTTTGGCGGTGCCCGCCGAAGCAGCCTGGCGGTGGCGGCGTTCCTGGCTTTCGCCTTTCTGGTGGCTCCCTGGATCGGACGGAATCTGGTAGTCAGCGGAACCTTTTTCGGGACGGCTGGCTATGCGGCGGTGGAGGGCACGCTGGCCTTTCCGGGGACGCGGCTGATGCAGTCGCTGACCCCCGATCTGAGCTCAGCTTATTGGGTAACTCCATATACCCGCAAGTTTCTGGAAAATTCCCGTTTGATTATGCAATTCGATCTGCCACGGATCGGAGGCGGCTGGCTGGGGATTCTGTTTTTTGCCGGCATGCTGCTCGGCTTGCGCAATATAGCTGCCCGGCGCCTGCGGTATTTCACCCTTTTATGCCTGGGCATTTTGTTTGTCGTACAAACGCTGATCCGCACGAATATGTCTGTGCTCGCGGGAGACATCTGCACAGAAAACCTGCTGGCGCTGCTGACCCCGCTGGTCGTGATTTTTGGCGTAGCCTTCTTTTTAACGCTCTTGGATCAGATGAACACTCCTTCGCTGCAGGTGCGCTATGCGATCATGGGCTTGCTGATTTTGATCACCACCCAGCCGCTGATCGCCACTCTGCTGCCCCCCCGGCCGTCCCCGGTGGTTTACCCGCCTTATTATCCTCCCGAAATCCAAAAGATCGCTGGCTGGATGGAACCGGATGAACTGATGATGAGCGACATCCCGTGGGCGGTAGCCTGGTATGGCAAGCGGCAATGTGCGTGGACCACCCTTAACTCGCAATACCAGTTTTTTGAGCTGAATGACTATTGCAAAACCGTCTCCGCTCTATATCTCACTCTAAACACGCTCGACGGCAAGTTTTACTCGGAATGTGTGCGGGGCAATGTGGACAGCTGGGGCAACTTTGTTTTGAAATCCCTTGCTCTGGGCCAGGTGCCCACACCGTTTCCACTTAAAAGCATGCCGCTGGGTTTGATAACCGGCCTGTTTCTCACCGACCACCAGCGCTGGTAAACCGGCGAACCATCAAGCCGCCGCCCGCCGCAAGCGGTCGGCGATGCCCGCCCAGGTCGGCAAATCCGGCGGCGCCTCCACCAGAATCAATTCCGCGCCCGCCTCATCACAGCGGTGCAGTTCTGCGTAGATCGCCCGCGCAAAGGCCTCGGCATCATGGGGAATCACACAGACATTCGCCTCGGGAAAACCGGCGGGAATTTTGGTGTGCGCGATGATGTGGGTGCTGCGCCTTTGGCCTTTGGCGTTTTGGATCAGCAAATCCAGTTCCACATCGTCTTGCCAAGCAAGCACCATCAATCGCGCACGGGGGGAATAATGTTTGGCCAGCAATCCGGGGCTTTTTAAAGCGGAGGCTTGCCCCCGGTCATCGCCGGTGGCGGTATAAATTGGACCACCGGCAGCGGTCAAGGATTCTGCGTGGATCATGCCCGGACGCAGCACTCGCGGAGGCGACACCGTCAAATCCAGCACGGTGGATTCAATGCCGACCTGCGATTGGCCGCCATCCACGAGCAGAGGGATTTTTCCCGCAAGTTGGCTGCCAACATGAGCGGCGTTGGTGGGCGACACCTGATTGGATAAATTGGCGCTGGGTGCCGCCAGCGGAAAATCACATTGGCGAATCACCGCTTGAATAAAGGGGTGGCCCGGCCAGCGGATACCCACGGTGGGGCCGCCGGCGGTCACCAGGTCGGAAATGATTTCTGCGCGCGGCAACACCAAGGTGAGCGGACCGGGCCAGAAACTGCGGGAATAGGTTTCGGCCAGCGGCGGGAATTCGGCGGCGCAACGTTTTGCCATCGCATGGCTGGCGACATGCACAATGATGGGATTATTTGACGGACGCCCTTTAATCTGAAAAATCCGGGCGACGGCCTGAGCATTCAAGGCATTGGCGGCCAGCCCATAAACGGTTTCGGTCGGCAATGCGACCACTTCGCCGGCGCGCAAAAGCTCCGCCGCACGATGCACGGCCGCCGCGAAAAGCTGCGGCGTGTGCGTGGAAAGGATTTCAGTTTTCATTCGGAGCCCCACAATTTTTACCGGAGCTCCAGAGATAATGCAAAATCTCGTCGCAACAATCTGGCCCTCCGTCGCGCCGATGCCTGGGCCCGCCGCAGGTTTATTCGTAGCGCAGCGCTTCAATCGGGTCTAGCCGCGAAGCTTTCCAGGCCGGGTAAAAACCAGAGACGATGCCGATCAGCGCGCTGGAAACGCAGGCGATGCCAATCCACGCGAAGGGGGTGAGAGTTGGCCATCCCGTGAAATGCGAGGTAGTCCACGCCGCTGCCATGCCCAGCAGGATGCCGAGTATGCCGCCAACCGCGCTTAAGGTTACCGCCTCAATGAGAAATTGAATCAGGATATCGCGACCGCGCGCGCCCACGGCCATGCGAATGCCGATTTCGCGGGTCCGTTCGGTCACGCTGACGAGCATGATGTTCATGATGCCAATGCCGCCGACGATGAGCGAAACGCTGGCAATTGCCCCCAGCAGAACGGACATGGTTTTGGAGGTGGAGGTCATCATCTGCATTAATTCCAACTGGCTGCGCACCGTGAAATCCGGCTCCGGGCTCTTGTGCCGGTCACGCAGCAATGCGTTGATATCTTCCTGCACCTGGTTAATGGTGTCCTTACCCGCCGCTTGCACCATGATGGAGTTGACGAAGGTCCGTTTTGACAAGCGGCGCATGTGGCTGGTGTAAGGAATAATCACCACGTCGTCCTGGTCCTGGCCGAACAAATTGAAGCCTTTTGCTTCCAAGACACCGACAATTTTGAAGGGAATGTTGCGCACAATGAGGGTCTGGCCGATGGGGTCGTCATTGACATACAACTGATCCACCACGGTTTTGCCGACTACCGCCACTTTGGCCAGACTGCGCACATCGCCCTCCGTGAACATGGCACCACTGGCGAGGTCCCAGTCCCGTATCTGGGGATAATCCGGCGACTCGCCTAGAATTTGGGTGTTCCAATTCAGGCCGTTGGCCAGGATTTGTGAGCGGTCGCGAATTTCCGGGCTGACCGCTACGACGTTGGCCACCTCATTTTTGATGGCCCGCGAGTCCTCCACCGTCAAGGTAGGGGCGCTGCCCCAGCCGCC
Organism: uncultured Verrucomicrobia subdivision 3 bacterium; assembly: GCA_903888765.1. Taxonomy (GTDB): domain Bacteria; phylum Verrucomicrobiota; class Verrucomicrobiia; order Limisphaerales; family UBA11358; genus UBA11358. The sequence goes on from CAISVF010000114.1 coordinate 3,467, forward strand.
CCTCATGCCGCCGCCGCTAAAACTTCCGGAAAAAACCGTGACCACGTTTTGACCCAGGCTGGCCACCTTGTCCTCTACCTGCTTGGTCGCACCCGTCGTGATACTGACGGAGGCAATCACCGAGCCGACGCCGATGATAACGCCCAGCATGGTCAGCAGCGAACGCATCTTGTTCCGTCGCAACGCGCGCGCGGCAATTTTGAAGGGGGCAAAAAATCTCATGCGAGTTTCACCGCCTCCTGGGCGACGCGTAATTTTTTCAGCTCATTTTCCGCGCTCAGGCGGTCGGCGATCTTTTCATCGGTCAGGATTTTGCCGTCCCGCAAGATCACGGTGCGCCTGGTGTAACGGGCGATGTCCAGCTCATGCGTCACCATCACGATCGTGATGCCGGCATCATTAAGCTTTTGAAAAACCCCCATGATTTCTATGCTCGTCTGGCTGTCCAGATTTCCTGTGGGTTCGTCGGCGAGTAGCAGGGAGGGTTTGTTAACCAGCGCCCGGGCGATGGCGACCCGCTGCTGCTGTCCGCCGGAAAGCTGGTTGGGTTTATGGTCTCCGCGCGCTGCGAGACCGACCAGGTCTAGCGAGTGCCGCGCGCGCTCTTTTTGCTCCAGCGCGGGCACGCGGCGGTTATTGTAGAGCATGGGCATTTCCACGTTTTCCAGCGCAGTGGTGCGGGAAAGCAAATTAAAGCCCTGAAAAACGAAGCCGATTTTATCGTTGCGGATCTCCGCGCGCTGGTCGCGGTTGAGAGTGGAGACGTCAATGCCATCCAGTAAATAAGTTCCCTCGGTCGGGCGGTCCAGACAACCAATCATGTTCATCAAGGTGCTTTTGCCGGAGCCGCTGGAACCCATGATGGCCACAAATTCGCCCGCCTGAATGTCCAGAGTGACGCCGCGCACGGCATGCACGTCCACTTCGCCGGTGCGGTAAATCTTGTGGATGTCCGCCAATTTGATGACAACTTTGGTCAGCACGACAGGTCAGTGGGGACGTTGGAAGCCGCCACCAAACGGATTGGCTCCGGCGGTGGCATTCTGGGCGTCGGTTTGCACGACGCTGGAAACCACTTTTTCCCCTTCTTTCAAGCCTTCAGTGATCTCGGTGAAAATGCCATCGGTAATACCGGTTTTGACCGGCACGGGTTTCAGCATTGCGGTTCCGGTTTCGTCGGCCAGGACATACACGGTGCGAAGGCCGCGCTGGCCCTTTGCCCGGCGGGGCCCTTTGCCCGCTGCCACATCATTCGTGGCGCCTCCGGGGCCGGCGCCTGCGGCGTTCGTCAGAATCAGAGCACTGTCCGGCGGACGGAAGCGCAGCGCGGCGTTCGGTATTTTCAGAGCATCCTCACGATGCGCCACGATGATGGAAACGTTCGCCGTCATGCCGGGTTTCAGTTTATAATCCGAATTGGTTACACTGATGACCGTGTCATAAGTGACGACGTTATTGACGGTGATGGGCGAGTTGCGCACCTGTGCCACTTCGCCATGAAATGTGCGGGTGGGATAGGCATCCACGGTAAAATCTACGCTCTGGGTTTCCAGGATGCCGCCCACGTCAGCCTCCGCCACGTTAGAGTCGATCTGCATTTTGGTCAGGTCGTTCGCAATTTGAAAAATTGTCGGTGTGTTGAAACTGGAGGCTACCGTCTGGCCCAACTCCACCGCGCGCGATATCACCACGCCATTCACCGGCGAGACAATTTTGCAGTAGTTCAGATTCACCATGGCATTGCTCAACGAGGCTTGCTTGATTTTAACCATGGCATCGGCGGAATGGAGGGTGGCGAGCGCCACGTCGTAATCCGAGCCGGAGACCAACTTGTCCTGAAACAATTTGCGATTGCGCTCGAACTGGGCATTTTGCAGTTCCAGGTTCGCCTTGGCGTTGGCGAGATCTGCCCCGGCCTGTTCGACGGCTGCCTGATAAGTCGAGGGATCAATCTCGGCCAAGACCTGCCCCTTGGTCACCGGCGAATTGAAATCCACGTAAAGCCTGGCGATCCGGCCGGAAACCTGGCTGCCGACCGTCACGTTCACCACCGGGTTCAAAGTGCCGGTCGCGGTAACGGTGGCCGTCAGTTCACCCCGCGCCACTGCCACCGCATTATAGCTTAAAGGCTCGCTGTGGCGATGGCGGAAAAAATAAATCCCTGCCGCGCCCGCCGCGAGTAGCATTGCGATTAGCATCCATTTCCAACCACCGCCGCTTGATTTTTCCGACATAATTAAAATTTGAGCTTGTCCGCCCTTTGAGACAGTTCTGTGAATGACCAAGTTACGCATTTTTTCCCATCGCCGCAATGGACGTTTACGGATTGGATCCCGGAGAAGTGTTTAATATCACTTAAAATTTGAGCCAAACTTGAAGAGGTCGCAAATTTCACGGTGCGGCAATCTAAATTTTCGCCCCAAAAGTTAACTCATTGAATTTTCTAACGATTTATTTTCGCCTGCCCGGTGGTTCCTATCATTCTCCGCCTGCACAGGCAGCACCGTTTGTCGGCGAACCGACGAATGTTTTAATATAAGTTCGTATTAAAATATAAATCAGTTTGTTAAAAATGTGGTTTCCGCATCATTGAATGGCCCGACTTTTTTGTGTACTCGGTTATGCACTCGGATTGGGTGGTCGTTTTTCCGGGTCCCTTATGGTTTTTCTCGACGCTCATAGACGGTTGCTAGAGGACAACAAGGCAAACTTCATCGTACTTTACCGATGTTCAAAATTGTTGCCACCCGTCCCCCTACCGATTATCCCGGATTTGCCTCTCCGGAGTGGACCACGCATGGAACCACTTAATAAAAGTGGGGAAACGTCCCGAAAAATGGCCGGCTTTGTCATAAAATGTCACCTTTTGTCACCTTTTGTCGTGCCAGAATTTTGTGCGCGCGGCTATATCTACCTTTTTAGGACTATTTGCAGCCGGTCATATACTGTTGTGACTGTGTGGTCAGCAGTAAAAAGTTTACCGATTTTTACCGAATTTTACCGCTACCGCAAAACGTTACCGCCCTGGTTCGTTAATTCTGTCAATGCTACTGACAGATTTGGTCTGCTGGAGATAACCAGAGATGGCCGAAAATAAATATTCCCGGTTTTTGCACCTGCAGGATCGCCACGAGGTGGCGGCACTTTGTCAAAGAACGAGTTTGAACTGAGTCTGAAGGCCCATTTGGCCGACCGATTTTGGCTCAAAAAATCATATTGAAAAGATAGAACAAAACCATCCGGCTGGCTAGATTTTTTGGGCGTCATATCCCTCCAGAGATCGCCAAAAAAGTGACCGTCTGGAGGTTATCCCAAATAAAAAAGAGTCTGGCCAACCCAAAGCCAGACTCTTTAACCAACCCGAACCTAAACACACAAAAATCCCAACAGATTATCTGACCATGCCGGCGCCCATTTGTTCAAACTAATTTAGATTCCCAGCCGCAGCCTGAGTTTGGTGAGGGCGAGCGCCACAACAAAATTGAGATTTTCCCTTAAAACAAAATTGGCCGCGCCCAAGGACCGCAGCGGCAACGGACCAATTGTGCGAACGACGATGCCCATTCATCTACCAAGCCTGGTGCGGACGCAAGCGGTGTAGCGCCCATATTGGTGATCCTGCCTGGCACCAGTATTGGCAGCTTGCGGCTAGTATCAAACAACTACCCCGCGCAAGCAAAAACACATTTACACAAATGTCAGCCTGCGGCAACTGCGGTTGCCCAAAATGCAATTTTATGGCACTTCGCTATATAAACCCAGAAACCTCAGTGCAACCACGGATGCCTCCTGCTTCATTTCCAGAACCAGCCGCCGATGACGGCTATGCGGTCTCCGGTGCAAAGGATCGCGTGGAGCTTTTGAAAATCAAACGCGCCAAGCATCCGACGCACGCGCCGGGCTAAGCTTTTCTTTTGGACATCATCTATGATGGCAATGACGGCACGGATTTCGTGCTGGTCTATACCATCCTCGGCGTGAAGGTGACGGGCCGGAATTTGCAGCCCGTCATCATGGCGCTGCTGGCAGGCACGGCGGATTACATTCAGGAATTCGACCGGGCCAAATGGAAAAAACCGATGGACGATAAATCTCCCTTCATCGAGTCCATCGAGATTGTTGTCCAGGACAACGCACAAGGCGGCGGTCATCGTGGGCAACACCAGCTGCGAAATCAAAGGCATCGGCGGCGTCGGCTCCTGGTGGCAGGAAGAAGTGGACGCCAGCCGGTTCGTGAAACTGTTTTTGGATGGCATCAAACAAGCCTGCAATCTTTCAAAATCCGGGATGCAGGTTTTTGAACTGGTCTATCACCAGGTGCGAGAAAAACCGGGCAATGATAAAATCGAATTGAGCCAATACTTCGCGCATGACCGGGGCTTGAATGAACGGACTTTTCGGCGCGGCCTGCGCGAACTGCTGGAAAAGGAATTTCTCTATCGTAGCACCAGCGACGGCGTTTTCTTTATCAACATCCGTTTTATGTTCAACGGAGATCGGCTCGCCTTCGTGCGCACTTACCATTTGAAGGGAAATGGGCACGGCGAATTGCTCTGAAACTAAGGAATTGCTAATTCTATGGAGAACGAAGTCGGTAGTAGCGACCGGGATAATTCGTCCACTGCGGGTCGCTGAAATTGAACGTCGTTCCGGATAGGGTGTTGGTCAGCATCGGCTGCCAGTTGATGAGGTCGGCACTGGCCTCCACCACGACAACCATGCCAGCGGCACCGTTGATGGCGAAACCAAAACCGTTCGTCGAAACACCTGAATTTGCACCGGCAATTTGAGGCGTCAACATCACAGTGGGCAGCCCGCCATACGTCGCACTCCAGTTGGTGGTGCCGGGCAAGTAATAAACCACCGCTGCCGCGTTGACATTGAGAAATACATTTGTTCCACCAAGTGTGGCGGCATTCCCTTGAAAATAGAAATTTGTCAGGCCGGTGCAGTCATAAAACGCCAAGTCTCCAATACTGACAACCTTGTTTGGAATTGTTAAGCTAGTTAGGGGACAGTAAACGAACACCCCGTAGCCGATGTTGGTGAGGTTGGTGGGAAGTGAGATGGATTTCAGCTTCCCGCAGCCATAGAAGGTATAATCTTCAATGCTGGAAATACCTGCTGACAGGGAGATACTGGCCAAGCTGGAGCAACTCTCGAACGCACTGGACGTGATGCTGGTCAGGGAATTCGGAAGGGCAATGCTAGTCATACTTGAGCAACCGGAGAATGATAAATATCCGATACTTGTGACGCCGGTTGGGACGGTGACGCTCGTCAGGCCTGAGCAGTTTTGGAACGCCCTGTCTGCGATACTGGTGACTGTGTTAGGGACGATGTAAGTGCCAGTTTCATTTGGAGGAAATTGGATCAAAGTGGTTTGTCCCTTATCAAATAAGACGCCATTCGTGCTAGTATAAAATGGATTCTGCGCATCTACCGTTATGGCAACTAGGCTGCGACAAAAAGCAAATGGACCAGACCCGATGTTGGTAACGCTGCTAGGGACAACAATACCCGTCAAATTTATGCAAAAATCAAATGCGGCCAGCCCAATGATGTTGACGCTGTTCGAGATTGAGTAAATTCCCGACAGAGTGTTTGGACACTGTATAAGCAGAGTCTGTTTCTTATCGAACAACACTCCCGCTACGCTGCTAAAATATTGGTTTTGAGCATCCACCATTATTCCCGTCAAACTTGAACACCAAAAGAAGGCGAATGGTCCAATGTTTGTGACGCTGGCGGGGATAGTGATGTTCGTCAGGCTGTGGCAGTTATTAAACGCGTGGTCTCCGATGCTGGCGAGATTGGTTGAAAGAGTGATGCTCCTCAAACCACTGCTGCCAAATGTCGAGTTCCCGATATTGATGAGACCGCTTGGCAGGCTAATACTTCCCAGGCTGCAATATGAAAAGGCATAGTCTCCAATGCTGGTAATACTATTGGGGAGAGTTATGCTTGAAAGGCCTTTGTATCTAAAAACATTGGACCCAATACAGGTGACCGGAAGGCCAGTGATAAAGTCGGGAATAACGACTATGTAATTCGTGCCGGTGTAGCTTGTGATGGTGATCGCGTTGTTATTGGTCGTGTAAGTGAATAGGTTTTGCGCAATGGTGGTCAACCCGCCATACAGCGTGTTCCAATTGCCCATGATGTTCACATAATAAACTGTTGCCAGCGCCGGATTGACGCCGGTGAACACGCCAGCACCGCCCAGCGCGGGAGCATTTCCCAGAAAATACAGACTAGTCAAGCCAGAGCAGCCATAGAACGCCGCGTCGCTGAGGCTCGCGACACCGTATGGAAAGGTGAGGCTGGTGAGGCTGGTGCAGCCATAAAACGCCGCATAGCCGATGTTCGTGACGCTGTTGGGAATGTTGACAGAACTCAATTTTGCATCGTTGTAGAACATGAAGTCGGTGATGCTGGGTAGGCTGCTGTTGATCGTGACGCTGCCGAGATTTGTGCAATACGAAAAGACGTTCGTTCCGATGCTGGTGCAGGTGGATGGGATCGTGAAGGCACCAATTTTGCTGCAATAGGAGAAGGTACTATCTCCAATGGTTTTGACGCTGGTTGGCAGCGCGAAACCGCTAAACCGGCTGCAACCGGAGAAGGCAGAATTGCCAATACTGATGAGGCTGCTGGGGCTGGAAAAGAACACGCTCGCCAGATTGGTGCAGCCATAAAATGCGGAGTTTCCGATGTTGGTGACGCTGCCGGGAATGGTGAGAGGACTTCCATTGCCATTGATGTTCAGCTTCGCGTCGCCGTAGCAGGTGAAATCGCCGACGCTGGTAACGTTGGC
>CAISVF010000115.1 GCA_903888765.1 uncultured Verrucomicrobia subdivision 3 bacterium
GAGCGCATGCCATTGCTTGAGGTAATCCGTGATCACCCTCAGTAACCGGTGGATCGGTTCGGGATCGGTCTTGAGGGCGCAGAGGAACTCCGTCGTGCCCATCAAAAATGTCGCCACGTTCAGCGGCCCGCGAGACACGGAAAATCGGATCTTGTGGCCAAGGTCCTCAATCCGCGGTTGCGCCCAGCACAGGCGGTTAAGCATGAACGGCAGCAAACCATCAGTGCCGACATTCGGGGGCTGGAGATCCGCAATTTGTTCCACGTCCTTGATGATGGCCTCTGCAAAGGGAAACTCATTGCGCGGAAAACGACATTTGCTGCCGAATGCCGACGGCTCGGTGCACATGCCGAACTCCGACCAGAACCCCGGCAGAAACCACACGTCCGGAAACGTTTCCATGGCCCGGCGGTTGGCTTCAAACCAGAGCGTCTCGCTCGCAAGGTATTCGCCGATGTCGCGTCCGCACCAGCCCGGCAGCCAGGGACAATCAATGATAAATCCCACAGGGCTGGGGTTCAAAAGCTCGCCACGCAGCACTGCGAGCAAGCCGTTCCATTGCAGGTCGGTCATAAAGTTAGGCAGAAAGATGGCAAAACCTGTCTGATTTGCACTAATTATTTATCCCTGCCTTTGCGGGCTGCCTGCGATAGTTTTTAGTGGCAGTTGAGGCTGGAGGTCGCGGCTCTGAACCGACACCAGCCCTTGACCAATCGAAGATTCCCAGCGCCCACCCACCTATAGCGCCAACGCTCCAGAACTAAAACCCTTGTTGACATGCCCGAAAGAAGCAAATACAACCCTCCTATGCCAACTGTGATAAACCGCATTCTGCAACTGAATTCATAGTAAGCCCACCGCGCGATGTCCGACCACACAGCCCATCTCATGGGCGGCGAGGGCGAGGAGAAAGCGACCTTGTCGGCAACGCCACGCGATGGGCTTTGCCACATTGCATTTAAAATGGTCATGAGAGTTGCAAGACAAAAAAATCACTGGCTATATTTATATCTCCAATGAAACTATACCGCATCAGTGAAGATTGCAAGGGCTGGGGGTCGAACCGGAAATATGATTTCACGCTTAAACATAAGTGGGAAGTACCCATGATTAATTGCAAAACATTTGGGGATATTTGGGGAGATTCATCAATTGCCTATCCAACGATTGACTGTTCAAAATTGACTAATGAAGACGATTTCAAAAAATACAGAAGATCAAAAAGAATTTTTTTGGAAGAGTTTCTTAAGCTGCGTAATCAAATTCAGCATTTGCTGTCTTCAAGCCTTCCCGTTCCGTCTGGCACCCAACTCGGTCCCATGCTTGGCACTACCTTTGGCCAGCATGGTGACTTTACTTGGGATTACTCCTCGGCAGTGTTTATTCATCCAGAGGCTTTGCAGAAACTACTTGTGGCTGGGATTAAAATGCCAACAACAGTTAAGCCAGAGATTGAAGCCCGTGGCAAAATACCATTTGAACATTTGGAAATTCAAACCGAGGCACACGCCTTGTTATCAGAGCGATGTATTAAACGAATGCGCCCAAATTGTCCGGCTTGTGATTCTTCAGGAATTAGCGCATTTATCGAACCCGACCTGATAACAAAAAGTTCAATACCCAAAAACCTTGACCTATTTAGAATGCGCATTCGCAGCAGATTTGTTTTGGCAACGGAACGGTTTTTTGACGCTGTTCGAAGCCTTGGATTAACCAACATTGTTTTCGAGCCAGTTGAAGTGGTTGACGAATGATTAACGGAAGGTGGTAAAATGAAAATGAAGCGTTGGCTGGCATTCCTTTTCGTCTTGTCGGCGGTGTGGCTGCTGGAAACGGGTGCCAGTTTCCCGCAAACGCTGAACTGCTTTGTAAAGAACCCACCTGTTCTAAAAAGCGGCCAACCGTAAGGTAATTTTTAAATTACCCTATGAACAAAGCAACTATCAAACCCGCCGCATTTTGTTTTTTACAAGACTTCCGTTGTCCGTCGAATTTCTGCCTTACCGTTATTTATTTTATTTTTAGCTACAAACCTCCCCCAAAAACTTGCACAACACCGAAATGAAAAAGAATAACCCCGAAAGCCAGTTGCCCGGCTCTCGGGGGTAAATCTGCCATGGGCGGGATTGCTCACCGCCTCATTTTATCATTGGGGTGCCGATACAGCCCGGTTATTTGCTCTTTTTCAGCGCGCTTAAGCCGGCATATACCGCATTTTTGCCGAGTTGCTGTTCGATGCGCAGGAGCTGGTTGTATTTCGCCAGACGATCAGAGCGGCTCAAGGAACCCGTTTTTATCTGACCGCAGTTGGTGGCCACGGCGATGTCTGCAATGGTGGCATCCTCGGTTTCGCCGGAGCGGTGCGAAAGAACGGCGGTATAAGCATGGAACTGGGCGAGTTGAACCGCATCCAGCGTTTCGGTGAGGGAACCAATCTGGTTGACCTTCACAAGGATGGAATTGGCGGTGCCGGTATCAATCCCCTTCTGGAGGAACTTGACGTTGGTGACAAACAGATCGTCGCCCACGAGCTGCACCTTGTCGCCGATCTTGTCGGTGAGCAACTTCCAATGCTTCCAGTCGCCTTCGGCGCACCCGTCTTCGATCGAGACAATCGGATATTTGCCGCAGAGCTCGGCATAGAAATTCACCAACTCTTCGCCAGAGATGGTCTTGCCGGTGGATTTCTTGAAGGTGTAGGTTCCGTCGTGGTTATAGAATTCGGAGCTGGCCACATCCAGGGCCAGAAAGATTTGCTTGCCCGCCTTGTACCCGGCGTTTTTGGTGGCCTCAAGGATCGATTCAATGGCGTCTTCCACGCTGTTGAGCTTGGGCGCAAAACCGCCCTCGTCGCCGACCGCAGTGGACAATCCGCGCTTCTTCAGCACCGCTTTCAGCGCATGGAAAATTTCCGTGATGGCGCGCAGGCCTTCGCTGAAGGTCGGCAGGCCGTGGGGCTGGATCATGAATTCCTGGAAATCAATCGGGGCGTCCGAGTGCGCACCACCGTTGATGACATTGGCCATCGGGACGGGCAGCACCTTGGCGTTGGGTCCACCCAGATATTTGAAAAGAGGCTGGCCCACGGCCGCCGCCGCCGCTTTGGCATTGGCCAGCGAGACGGCGAGGATGGCATTGGCACCCAGTTTGGATTTGGTTTCGGTGCCATCGAGCTGGATCATGGTGGCATCCACGGTTAATTGATCGAGCGCATCCACTCCAAGGAGCGCCGCTTTGATCTTGGTGTTGGCATTGGCAACCGCCTTGCTGACACCCTTGCCCAGATAACGTTTCTTGTCGCCATCACGCAGTTCAATGGCTTCATGTTCACCGGTGCTGGCACCGCTGGGAACGGCGGCCCGCCCGGAGGCTCCGCAGTCCAGGGTGACGTCCACTTCAACGGTGGGATTACCACGCGAGTCGAGAACTTCGCGCGCCTCAATATTTTGAATTTTTGTCATATAAAATTGAACTCTCATCATAAAACGCCGACGCGGCGAGTCAAGAAAGGCGTTGCGGCACCGGCGGATTTAACCTGAAGTAACCCTGATGATTAATTCCACCCGCATCACCTGAATCACAGCAAAAGTCCGGACACAAAAAGTGCTTTGCCAGCGCCTCCGGCACCGGCCGTCACCGGTTTCATTTTGCTTCCGCCCCGATTCATGGTTAATTGAAGACCAGCGATGAGTCAAAAAGCCAAAACACCCTCGCACCAGATCGAATTAAATCTGCGGGAAATCGGGCAACTGTTTAACACGATGGACCCGGCCCCCTTTCCCGAAAAGGATTTGGATAGCGATGCGGAGGCATTCATTCTGAGTTGGGTCGAGGAATTTCCGCTGAAAGAGCCCGTGACCATGGTGGTGCATCTGGCAGAATTGCCGGCGGAAAACCCGCAACCCGTGGTGGAATCTGGGGTCCACCATTATTTTGCCTATCGCGCGCGCATGAACCGGATGGAATTGCGCCGGCTCTTTAGCGATGGCCGCAAAAGCCTGGCGATAGGCCTGGGCTTTTTATCCGCCTGCCTGTTTGCCAGCCACGCCTTGGGCGGCGACGAATCCGGAACCTTCCGCAGCATTGCGCGGGAAAGTCTCACCATCGCCGGCTGGGTGGCTATGTGGCGTCCCATGGAGATTTATCTCTACGACTGGTGGCCGCTGCGGCGGCGCGGCCAGTTATACCAAAAATTGGCCCAAATGCATGTCGCCGTGCACAAAAAGGGCTAGCCGGAATTGGCGATGGCACCGAGGCTCGCCACCGGCTAAATTATTGCCATGTACGTGCGTTCGATCCTTGCGATGGTTGGCTGGCTGAGAGCCTGTCTGAAAATTCCGGGGGATGCGGCGGCGCGGGATTTTAGCTTGAGGCAAAGCGGCGCGCGCGGAGCCTCCCCGCAGCGGGCGGTGACGCACGCAACCACGAAGGTCCGTGACGGACGGACCGTCCAAGACAAACGATACGCTGGCCGAAGGATTTTCGGGCAAAAACCCGTCTGGCTGCGTTATCCCTCGGACGAAGCGCCTCAAAAGGCTATGGGCTTCCCAAGCCCTGCCAATGGTTTTCCCGAAGCGGAATCGTGCGCTGCCCCGCATGGCAGCCTCCCTCGTCGCGCCTTGCCACCCTGTTTATTCCCCCAAAGCAGCCTCTCTCGGAATGTTTTGACCGGCTATCACCCAAGCGCAGGTCTCTGCCACCAAAATCAACTAATGACTCCCCTTATGCAAAACCCTGAAACCAGCGACGCCCGGCAACTCGGTTGTTTTCCAACGGTGATCTCATTTCCCCGGAAAAGGCTTGGGGCAATTCACCGCAGCTTGAGGGCGCTGCTGCTGGCATGGCTGCTGTCCGGTTCGGTAAGCCATGCCGGCATCCACTTGGCCAGTCCCTTCACCAGCCACATGGTTTTACAAGCCGATGCGCGGGTGCCGGTATGGGGCACCGCCGCACCGGGAGAAACCGTAACGGTCGAGTTTGCCGGGCAAAAAACATCCGGTGTCGCCGATGTCAACGGGAAGTGGCAGGTCGAACTCAAGGCGATGCCGCCGTGCTCCGAACCACGCGAACTGGTCGTTCACGGCAGTGCAGCCACTCCGGGTGAAGCGGCGCAGTGTGAAGACGTGCTGGTGGGCGAAGTATGGTTGGCCTCCGGCCAATCCAATATGGATTTCACCCTCTCCCAAAAAATCAAACGTTTTGCCGGCGTAACGAATGAGGAACAGGAGATTGCCGCCGCCCGCTATCCGCTGATCCGCATGTTCACCGGCACTGCCGCCAAGGCTTATTCACCGCAGAACCAGGTTGGCGGCGAATGGCTGGTCTGCAGCCCAGAAACCGCACCGGCCTTTTCCGCCGTGGGCTATTTTTTCGCGCGCGCCTTGCAGCGGGAAATTAAAGTGCCGGTCGGCATCCTCACCCTGGCCTATGGCGCGAGTACGGCAGAGTCATGGATCCGCCGGGAAGCCTTAAAACAGGACTCCCAGCTCCAACCGCTGCTGGAACTATTTGATGCCAAAGTAGAATCATTCCGGACCAATCCACCGCCGGCGGTCGGGCCACCTCGCTCCGCAGACGCGACCATCACGAATTTCCCCGCCGGCAAAAGCCGCCGTAGCACTGCGCCGCGTGATCCGGTGCAGGACCAGCACAACCCTACTGTACTGTATAACGGCATGATTCATCCCGTTATACCCTACGCCATCCGGGGAGTCATCTGGTATCAGGGCGAGTCCATCGTCGGCGGAGCCGCTGGACGGAAGCTTTATCCCCGGGTGCAGGCCGCGCTGGTGAACGACTGGCGCAAGCTGTGGTGCGAAGGGGACCTGCCGTTTTATATTGTGCAGCTTGCCGGACAAGCGGCGGAAAGCAACAGCCCGCTGGTGCGGGAAGCCCAGGCCACGGTGCTGGCCCTGCCCAACACCGGCATGGCCGTAACCGCCGATATCGGGGAGCGGAAAAATGTTCATCCCAAAAACAAACAGGACGTGGGCGATCGGCTCGCCCGCATCGCGCTCGCCCGGGTTTACGGCCGTAAGCTGGAATATTCCGGCCCGGTTTTTGCCTCCCTGCAAACGGAAGTTCACCGCATCCGGGTGAATTTCTCCCATGCGGAAGGGCTGGTGGCAAAAGATGGTGCCCTGAAATGGTTCACCATCGCCGGGGCCGACGGCAAATTCTTCCCCGCCGAAGCCCGGATTGATGGCACTGCGGTGGTGCTAGCCCATCCCGAGGTGCCTAACCCCGTGGCCGTGCGCTATGCCTGGGTCAATTTCCCCGAGGGCGGCCACCTTTACAATGCCGCCGGTTTACCAGCCGTGCCCTTTCGCACAGACTCCCCTGCCCTGGCGGAATGATTCTTTTGTTATCATCCCATGAAACCCCTGGCGATCCTCTTGCTCACGATAGCCTTCACCTGGCCGGCCAAAGCGGCTGAACCCCCGTTTGCAGTTCCCGCCTCGCCCCGGGCCCGGTTCAATTTCAATCCCGAATGGAAATTCATGCGGCAAGATGTCACGAACGCCGAGCAGGCCGGGTTTGACGATTCCCGGTGGACCGTCGTCAGCGCACCGCACACTTTTAATGATACCGATTCCTACACTGGCATCATCAGCCACAGCGGTGGCGACCGGCACGCCTGGTCAGGCATTACCTGGTACCGCAAACATTTCAAACTCCCGGCAAACGCCAGGGAGGACAAGGTCTTTTTGGAATTCGAAGGTTTAAAACAGGCCGGCCGTTTTTGGGTGAATGGAACTTTTGCCGGCAAATACGAGAACGGAGTGACCCCCTGCGGCCTGGATTTGACTGCGCTCGTGCATTTCGGCGACACAGATAATGTAATCGCCGTAAAAGTGGATAACCGTAATGACTACCTGGAAGAGGCGACCGGCACCGGCTACGAATGGATGGGGCGCGCCTTCAATCCCAATTACGGCGGGCTGAACCACGACATCTGGCTGCACCTGACCGGCAAGGTTTATCAAACCCTGCCGCTCTACGAAAACCTCAAAACCACCGGCACGTATGTCTATGGCTCCCACTATGACTTCCCAAAACAAACCTGCGAGGTGAATGTGGCGTCGCAAGTGCGCAATGAATCCGGCGACCAGCAATCCATCGTCCTGTCGGCGATCCTGGTGGATGCGCAGGGCCATCTCGCTGCCAGATTTTCCAGCGAGGCGCTCGACCTGGTGAATGGCCAGACCGAAACCTTCCTCGCCAGCGGTAAACTCCTAAAAGCCCGATTCTGGAGTGACGTGACCCCGCAGCTTTACGACGTGTACACCCTGCTGACCGTAAATGATAAAGTTGTGGATGTGCAGAAAATCACCACGGGTTTTCGCCAGGCGGAGTTCAAAGGCGGGGTGGGCACCGGTGGCGTCTGGCTCAATGGCCAATATGTCTGGCTCACCGGTTATGCCCAGCGTTCCAGCGATGACTGGGCGGGGCTGGGCCAGGCCTATCCCGACTGGCTGCATGACTTCAATGCGGATTTGGTGCGCCGCACCCATGCCAACTTTATCCGGTGGATGCACATCGCCCCTCAGCCGGTGGATGTGCGCGCGTGTGACCGGGCGGGCATCGTGGAAGTATGCCCGGCGGGCGATAAAGAAAAAGATGCGCTCGGCCGGCAGTGGGAACAGCGCATGGAAGTCATGCGCGATACCATGATTTATTATCGCAACTGCCCCAGCATCCTGTTCTGGGAAGCGGGCAATAATTCCATCACCACGGCCCACCTGCAACAAATGGTCAATTTGCGCAAAGAGCTGGATCCCCAGGGCGGACGGGCCATGGGCTGCCGCACCTTGAATGAGGCCGGGGCCACTCCCATCGCCGAATATTTCGGCGTGATGATCGGGCAGGATCGCCGGACTGATGCGTTGACCAACCGGACCGCAATGTTCCGCGCCTACAGTGCCGAGCGCCGGGATCGGGCACCTTTGATCGAAACGGAGGATTTCCGCGACGAAGCAGCCCGCCGGTTCTGGGACGAATATTCGCCCCCTCATTTTGGTTTCAAGCCAGGACCGGACGACACCTATGGCTGGAATTCAGAAACATTCTGTCTCGCGGCTGCTGAGCGTTATCAGGCCTACCTCCTTAACCAGATTGCCAATCCCGATCCGGCCCATGCCAAATGGTCCGCCTACGCCTCCATCTACTGGTCGGATGCGAACGCCGATGGCCGGCAGGACAGCAGCGAAGTTTGCCGCGTCAGTGGCAAAGTAGATTCCGTCCGGCTGCCGAAGGAAGCCTTTTATCTTTACCGGGTCATGCAAAATCCGTCGCCGGACCTGCATATCATTGGCCACTGGAATTACCCGGCGAACACCGTGAAAACCATTTATGTGGCGGCCCATCATTGCGACACCGTGGAATTGCTCGTCAATGGCCAGTCAAAAGGCAGCGCGGCCAAACCCGCTCATGGTTTCATCTTTTCGTTTCCGGATATTGCTTTTGCCCCCGGCAAAATAGCGGCCATTGCCTGCTCCAACAGCCATCCGGTCGCCCGGGCAGAAATCGAAACCGCCGGCGCAGCCAGCGCCATCAAACTCACCCCGCATGTCTCCCCTGCTGGTTTCCGTGCGGATGGCTCGGATGTGGCACTTTTCGATGTGGAAATTGTGGATGCGCAAGGCCGGCGATGCCCTACCGATGAAGCCCGCGTGGATTTTCAGCTTGCCGGCCCC
The DNA here is from genome assembly GCA_903888765.1 of uncultured Verrucomicrobia subdivision 3 bacterium. Classification (GTDB taxonomy): domain Bacteria; phylum Verrucomicrobiota; class Verrucomicrobiia; order Limisphaerales; family UBA11358; genus UBA11358. The sequence continues at coordinate 8,697 of CAISVF010000115.1, forward strand.
GCCATCTGGCGGGGCGGCTATAACAGCGGTAAAATCAATTCCGTGAATAATCCCTGGCTGGACACCGAGTGCGGCATCAACCGGGTAGCTATCCGCTCCACGCTCCAGCCGGGCCCCATCACCTTGACCGCCACGCGTCCGGGACTCACCACCGCCATCGTGACCTTGAATTCCCGACCCGCCGCCATTCAGAACGGTCTGATCCTGCCTTGATGCCAGTGACAATTTACGACTGGCGAATGGTTGAATGCAACCTGCGAGTTGACAAGTGGCCGGTTGCCGCTAGCATTTCCCTGTTGCGGGTGTAGTTCAATGGTAGAACGGCAGCCTTCCAAGCTGCATACGTGGGTTCGATTCCCATCACCCGCTCCAGTCCATACAGGGCTAATGAAAACAAGGTCTTTACAAAACTTCAGCCTTTGGAAACAGCCTTGCTGCTAATACCTGCTGCTAAACACAGCGCACACCTAAATTCCGGAGTTGAAACCGCGAAACAAGCGAAATACGCCAAAGGGCCGCCGCTTTGCGAACGGGAACCATTCACTCACTGAGGTAAGCATTTTGGGTACGACGGACACCCCTCTCAGCCTTCCCTTTCGCGTGGTTGGCGTGCTTCGCGGCTCAGCTCCATGGCGGTTTCTTGGATAAATTGCGGATTACAAGCGGCAGATGGTAGCCAGTTCGGCGTTTGGCTCGGACCACCGGGCAAATACCTCCACCAGTCCAGAAATCCCAAGTCCAAACCCCTCGTTCTACTCCTTGTTCCAGTCTTTTTATCCATTCCAACTTTGACCGCACACAAATTCCAATTTTGAAAACTAAACGACATGGCTGGTTTTCTTGCTTGCCTTTGGCCTCCTTTCGCCTAGACTGAAAACCGCCTGAACCCCGCGTGTGCGGATGTTCATACTAGGCTGAGAAAAGCAGTTAAACCAATAACCTAATCTTTAACCTCCGTTGCACGGCAGCGTTTGTTAGTTAGGCAATGGAGTCTTCCCGTCCCTCTGGGGCGAAAAGTCTCCCGCAGTTCATAGTTATGCTCACCATGGAAGAGGCCCTGAAACAGGGCAGCAAGCTCGTCGCTCAAGGCGAGATCGTCAAAGGTACCATCATCGAAGTTCGTTCCAAGGAAGTCCTTGTGGACATCGGCTACAAGAGCGAAGGTATAATCCCGCTCAATGAATTTTTAGAACCCGATGCTGTCAAGGTCGGCAGCGAAATTGACGTGCTCATTGAAAAGCTCGAAAACAAGGAAGGCACTGTCGTCCTCTCCCACGAAAAAGCTGAATTTAAGAAAAACTGGGAGCGCATTCTCTCCATTTGCAATGAAGGTGGCCGGGTCATCGGCAAGGTCAAGGCCGTGGTCAAAGGCGGTCTTATCGTCAATGTCGGGGTCGAGGCGTTTTTGCCCTCGTCGCAGCTCGACGTCATCACGCCCAAGAATCTCCAGTCGTTTGTCGGCAATAGCTACGAATTCAAAGTCGTCAAGATCAATCAGGAGCGCCAGAACATCGTTCTCTCCCGCCGCGAATTGATAGAAGCCGAGCGCAATGAGAAGCGCGCCAAGCTCTTCGCCGAAATGGTTCCCGGCGACATCCGCAAGGGTACCGTCAAGAATCTTACCGACTTCGGAGCTTTCATTGATTTGAACGGTTTGGATGGTTTGCTCCATATCACCGACATGAGCTGGGGCCGTTTAACCCATCCTTCGGAAGTGCTCAAGGTTGGCCAGGAAATTGACGTCGTGGTTCTCGATGTGAACAAGGAAAAAGAACGCGTCAGCCTCGGCCTCAAGCAGAAGATGGCCAATCCCTGGGACAATATCGAAGCCAAATTCCCCATTGGCACCAAGGTCAAGGGCAAGGTGGTCAGCCTCATGCCTTACGGCGCGTTCGTGCAGCTCGAACCCGGCGTCGAAGGTCTCGTCCACGTCACCGAACTTTCCTGGACCAAGCGCGTTGCCAAACCCGGCGATGTGCTCAAACAGGATGAAGAAATCGAAGCCGTGGTCCTTGGCATCAATCGCGAGGAACAGAAAATCTCCCTCGGCATCCGCCAGTTGGACAACAATCCTTGGGACGCAGCCGAAGCGAAATACACGGTCGGCACCCGGGTCAAAGGCAAGGTCCGCAACCTTACCAGCTACGGCGCGTTTGTGGAACTCGAGGAAGGTATCGACGGCATGGTGCACGTCTCCGATATGTCCTGGACCCGCAAAATCAATCATCCTTCGGAAATGCTCAAAAAGGGCGACGAAGTGGAAGCCACGGTGCTCGAAGTGGATCGCGCCAATCAGCGCATTGCCTTGGGCATGAAGCAACTGGAAGTCGATCCGTGGGAAAAAATCGAGACGCTTTATCGCGTCGGCGACCTCGTGCAGGGCAAGGTCACCAAACTCGCCAGCTTTGGCGCGTTTGTGGGACTCCAGCACGAAATCGACGGCCTCGTCCATATTTCCCAGATCAGCGAGGAACGCGTGGAGAAGATCAAGAACGTCCTCAAGGTCGGTCAGGATGTCAGCGCCCGCGTGGTGAAAATCGATCGCAGCGAACGCCGCATCGGTCTGTCCATCAAAGCTGCAGCCTACAGCGATGAGCAGCTCAAGGAAGAACAGAAAATTCTCGACGCGCTCAAGCCCGGCGAAGACCTGGTCGCTTTGCAGCACGCCTTTGACGCGCTCGACGACGTCAAGACGACTGACTAATTAATTCAGCTCCATCATGACAAACGGCGGACTGCCAACAGTCCGCCGTTTTTTTATGTGTGCCCGGTATTGGCAGAATCCAGCATGGATTCTGTCACCAGACGGTTTCGCCAGATTTCAGGCTTTCAATGAGAACAGGGAGCGGTGCTGGTAATGCAAAATCTTGAATTCCGGTTCCTCGCGGATGGTTTCTACCAGATCAAATTTCTCCTCAAAGGCCGGGAAAAAGGCATCGCCCCCTTCCACTTCTCGCTTTACCAAAGTCAGATAGAGATCGGAGCAGAAGGGGAGTGACTGCTCGTAAACCTGGGCTCCGCCCGCAATGAAAAATTCCAAGGGCGAACTGGCCGGATCCAGCTTCAAAAAATCGCGGATAATGCGCAGGTCCACTGCCGCTGCGCAGCCGACCTTGGGCAATTCAAATTGATGGGGACGCTCCGGAAACTGCGTCTTGCCGCGTCCGACCCAGGCATTGCCAAAGGTTTCCGGAAAATCCCTTTGCAAGTTGCCGGGGTGCCGGCTGAGCACAATGTTAATGCGGTTCGGCAGCGGTTTGCCCAGGCTTTCAAACGTCTTGCGCCCCATGATGACCACATGGCCGGACGTCATCTTTTTAAACCATTTGAAATCCTCCGGCAGGTGCCAGGGTATTTTATTCCCCGCTCCTATGACGCGATTTAGCGACATCGCCGCTATGGCTTTGAAGTGTTTTATTTTCAAAGTGATTTCATGCGTTGTGTGCCGGATAATAGCAAAGGCGACACTGAAGGGAATTATTGTTTAAAGCTGTCTGCGCAGGTTCGCGGTCAACCATGCTGGATGGGTAGCCAATGAATGCCAGCCCAATCTATGAGGCTGGTTTTCGTTGGAGACGCTGCCCCCGGTCTTTCACTTTGTGAATCAACCTGCCTCCATGCGCTTTTCTAAAGGGCTGGGGAGGCTCGCTCCCCTGCCCAACCTGCGCCCGGAATCTAGTCCAACCTGCCCGAGTGCTTTAATTAGGCGGGCAGGTATTGCTTCAGCCAATAAACGCGGCATGCACCGCTTTTACTGCCGCTTCACCTTTGGCGAGGTCAATGACGACGGAAATCTTGATTTCGCTGGTGGAAATCATGTCTATATTGATGCCTTCCTTGGCCAGGGTTTCAAACAGCTTGCCCGCCACTCCGGTGTGCGATTTCATGCCTACTCCAACAATGGATAGTTTGCCAATCTTCTCGGCGGTGATGACTTCGCGGTAGCCGATTTCAGCTTTCAGTCCGTCAATCACCTTTTGGGCCTTGAGCAAGTCCGGCTTGTCGGCGGTAAAGGAAATGTCGGTTTGGGGCGTGCCGGTCCCGTGGCTGATATTCTGGATGATCATGTCCACGTTTACCGTGGCGTCCCCGAGGGCTTTGAATATGCGGGCCGCCACTCCCGGTTTGTCGGGCACGCCGACTACGGTGACTTTGGCTTGATTTTTGTCGAGGGCAACGCCGCGCACGACGACGCCTTCCATGCTTTTCGTTTCTTCTTTCACAATCGTTCCGGGGTTTTCATTTAGGCTGGAGCGGACTTCAAACACCACTCCAAATTTTTTGGCAAATTCTACCGAGCGGCTTTGCATCACCTTGGCGCCCAGGCTGGCGAGTTCCAGCATTTCATCGTAGGAAATCTCCTGCAACTTTCGGGCGTTCGGCACAATGCGCGGATCGGTGGTGTACACGCCGTCCACGTCGGTGTAGATCTGGCAGAGATCAGCTTTGAGCGCGGCGGCCAGGGCTATCGCGGTTAAATCGGAGCCCCCCCGCCCGAGGGTGGTTATCTGTCCTTCAGGGGTTTCTCCCTGAAAACCCGCCACAATCACGACGTTGCCTGCGTTAAGCAACTTGTGCGCGGTATCGGGCGTGATGTTATGAATCTTGGCCTTGGTATGAACGCCGTCGGTTACGATGCCCGCTTGCGCGCCCGTGAGCGAAACCGCCTTAATGCCAAGATTGTGCAGGGCGATCGCGGTCAGGGCGATGGTTTGTTGTTCGCCGGTGGCCAGCAGCATGTCCATCTCCCGCTCGCTCGGCAGCGGCATGATGTCCTTGGCCAGTTTGATCAGGTTATCGGTCACGCCGCTCATCGCGGAGACCACGACCACGATCTTGTCGCCCTGGGCGTGGTATTTGGCCACGCGAGCGGCAACGTTCTTGATGCGGTCGGTATTGCCCACCGAGGTGCCGCCATATTTTTGAACAATCAATGCCATACAAAATTAGTACGTTTCTCCGGTAAACCTCCGGGAAACTGCCAACGGAATCCAAAGCATAGTCAGGAAATTGCCGTTTGAAAAGACGGAATTAACTGGCGCAACGGCGCATTTTTAAGCGGCTCCCCAACTGACGCCCGTGGTCTGCAGTCACTTGTTACTGATGCTGCTGAATTAAATACTGCTTGAACGCTTCGTAATCGGCTCCCAGCCGGTCAAAATCCTCTGGCAGC
>CAISVF010000116.1 GCA_903888765.1 uncultured Verrucomicrobia subdivision 3 bacterium
AGCAAGCTGAAACAGCGGGGCAAAGCCGCAAACAGAGCCTTCGGCCAAAGCCAGGCGTCCGGACACGCCGGAATACTGGCAACTTTCAGCCGCCGGGGCCGAATAAAAACTCATTCTCACAGCCCCCGGGGCAGCTACCACAACCACCTCAGCTTTTCCCAAAAACTAAGTCCGACAGGCTGCTAGCGGTTCAGTCCGAAATATCGGTTTCGCGCATGGGTAAAGGCGAAGCCTGGCAAAGGCCGGATGACACCTTTGACCTGGCCGGGGTGATGAACGGGATCTCCAAGGTGCATCAGGAATTTTTCGCGGCGGGTGGCACCGGCATTCTGGCGGGCGACGGCAACTTGAACTACGGCTGGGAAAAAATCATTGAAACCTACTACGATTTCAAAATCTGGAAAACTCTTCATACCTCGTTGGAGTATCAATTCATAGACAACCCGTCATTCAATCAGGATCGCGGGCTGGTGTCGGTGTTTGGCGTGCGAGTACATTGGGGATTTTGAAGATCTTCGGCTTGATGGTCTCTGGCGATACCGGCGACACGGCCCTCCGTCCCGCAGGTGAGCAAAACTCGGGGTGAAAAATTTGAGCTGGGCTTTGAGGCGATTGAAGGGTCATTCCGGACGGGCACCAGGGCGGGCGTGAGCGATGCTCTAGCTGTAAACGAAAAAACCGGCCCGCTGTTGGCAGGCCGGTTGGATAACCGCAAGGGAAAATATCAGCGACGGCGCAAACCGATGCAATCGGGGCCGACGCTCACATTGCCCAGATAAATGACCGGGCTATTGGTGCCGCTGGAAAGCACGGCAAATTGCAATTGGCCCTGCAAGCTGTAGGTGGCCGCACGATGCGCGGTGGCCGGAACTGCGCCCTGCTGGGCGACCAAGGTGCCGCTGGGAGTCGTGTTGGTGCCGCAATACACTCCGCCAAACCGCTGGGTGAGACCGTTGGTGTTGCTCAGCGCAACGCCGGTGGCGAAGGTAATGGGGGTGCTGATCAGGGTGAAGTTGGTGCCGCTGACGACTTCCAAGGCATCGGCCGTTTGATCATAGACCAACGAGAGGGTCGAGAGATTGGTGATGCCATTTTGAGCGGCGGCGTCACGGATGAGTTCGCGATTGCCATAGGAGCCATAGAGCAGGTTGCCCGTTTGATTGGTGGCAATAGTGAAGGTGGCCGGATTGGCCCGGTAGAATGGCTGCGCCATGCCGGTGGAGGAGAGCAGGAGCTGGACGGCCACGGTCGCGGCGGCCAGGAGGGTAAGTTTCATTGGTGTCATACTGGTATTTTTTGGCGGTTTAATTTTTGTGGATGTTTAATGGCAAAATTCCAACTTTGAAAAGTTATTTTATAAAGCAGGAAATTTTACGCAAAAAATGTCGGCTCTGGAGCATTGTCAAATAAGAAAATATTTTTTGTCGCGTAGTTTTCAAACCAGGAATTTTTTGTAGTTAGCAAACCAGGAATGTTTCATTTTGAGCGATTGGTAAAAAGGAGCACGGGTTTTTGGTTTTTGTCGGGTGGCGCGGCCAGGACGG
>CAISVF010000117.1 GCA_903888765.1 uncultured Verrucomicrobia subdivision 3 bacterium
CCGCTGATTTGCGCCTGCACCTCGAACTTGGTGCAGCGAGCATACAGGGGTCCTTCACTCAGCCAAGCCCCATCCACGGAACGATCCCGGCCGAGATCAATCTGCGCCCAGCCAGCGCGCGAACGTTCCGGGCCGGCCCAAATGGTGTCGGGTTTTCCGTCATTGATGTGGTGCTGGGAAAGTTCCTTTTCCCGTCCGGGCCATTCGGCTGAAACTTTAACCGGTTTACCCATGGCGAGATTCTCGGGAGGAGGTAAAGTTGCAACCGGCCCGGCAATTTCCAGCACCACCACGGAAGCAATGGGGTCCGGGGAGCTTTGCGGCAAGGCAACCTGCAACCCTTTGGCCGAGGCGGTCACCGCCAAATTCTGATCAGGGCGGGCCAGAAGATAGGCACGTTGCACCGGGTTTTTAAGGGGCACCGGCAGCCGGCCATTTGCGGGCCATTTAAATACGTGAAGGAACAGCTTACCAGGTTTTTGCGTGCAGCGACCATCAAAAGCGAGCGACTCAAACGGCGATGCGGTGCAGCCGTCAATCGCCTCGTGATTGACCTTCATCCATAAAGCAAATTTTTCCAAACATTGGCGGGCTTGAGGCAGGATTTCGCCCCCGGCGGTCGGGCCGATGTTGAGCAGCATGTTTCCCCCTTTGCTGGCGACATCAATTAATTGCTGGAGCAAATCATTAAAGGGCCGAAAACCAACCAGCCGATTGTATCCCCAATTATTGGGCAATTGCATGGTCTGGCAGGTTTCCCAATCAACCCCGGGTAAACCGGTAGCTGGCACTTCCCCTTCCGGTGAAATGTAGTCGCCCGCAAAAACGTACCCATAAGAGTTGGCGATTGAGATGTTGAGCTTGGGCTGCGGCGGCAAATAACCGGAGCGGTTGTCGAGAATGACGCTGGGCTGGAGCGCCCGCGTGTAGTCTTCCAACTCTTTGCCGTCGGCCGAGGTCCAAGCCTGGCGATCCCAGGTCCCATCGAACCAGACCATCCCAATCGGCCCATAATTGGCGAAAAGCTCCTTCAGTTCCCCGTAAAGGTACGTTTTAAAGCGAGCCTTATCCGGCTGATTGCTGGCGTAATCATTAAACGCGGGACGAACAGGCCAATCCGGATGATGCCAGTCCATCACCGAGTGGTAGAGGCAGAACTGCAAGCCTTCGGCGTGGCAGGCGTCGGCGAGCGGACGGAGCAGGTCTTTGCCGCCGGGCGTGACGCTGATGTTCCAATCATTATTCATGGCCGTGGGCCAAAGACAAAAGCCATCGTGGTGCTTGGTGGTGATGCACACATATTTTATCCCGGCAGCCTTCATCAAGCGCACCCATTCAAGGGCATTATAATTGGTGGGGTTCCAGGTTCTGGCCAGCTGGCTGTATTGGGAGCTGGGAATTTTCAAATAGTTTTGAATCCACTCGGCACCGCCCGTGATGGTCTGCCCCTGCCATTCTCCGGCCAGTTGCGAATAAAGCCCCCAATGAATAAACATTCCAAACTTCGCCTGGCGGAACCACTGCATTCGCGCGTCATGTTCCGGAGCTGTTTCATGAAAGGCGGTGGGTCCATTCACTGGAACTTCGGCTCCGAAGTTGGTTCCTGGTGCGGCTAAGGCCAAGGCGGCCATCAGGCAAAGCGCAAATTGACGGTATTTCATTTTAAGTTTGGTTTTACCGGTTATTGGTCGATCCGAAGTAGTATGAAGCAAGCCAGCGGGACTGCCTACCCCACATTATGGGTATGCCGGATATTCGATTCGCTGCAAAAAGAATGACCTGATGGAATTGCAACCTCGGGTGGAAAACAAGGCGGGAGGAACAGGATTTACAGGATTCAAACCAGGGCCGGGCCATCCATGCCAAATAGGATAAAACCCCGTTGCGCATTACCATGCCGCTCCTGAACGGAGCTGGAAAATTTCACTGGTTCGGATTTCTACAACGATGCCAGCCCTGCGGGCTTTAAACGACTCATGGACAGCGAACTCGCTGCTGCGTGAAAACCCGGTATCTATCCTGACCGGCGGGAATTGCAGCGCGGAGTACCCGAACTGGACGCCGAAGAAACCCGTAAGGCACTCATCTGTGCAACTGCCAATTTGGACAACCAGGTGATTGAACCGGCCAGGGTGAGATAAAATTACCGCTGGATCAGGGAACCGAGTAACACCATGGCTAAAATTGCCACGCTGCAGTTCATTCCCGCTGGCTGAACAGCGTGGGTTGGCCTTTTCGGGGACGCCACAGGTTTCATGGTGTGTAGATCGCACTTTGCAGCCGCGTCAAATCAGTCTGGCTTCCCGCCGCCGATGTGCCGCCGGGCAACTCGCCATTCAAGGATTTCCATTTCCAGTGTTCCGCATGGCCGTCGGCAAAAGCCAGGGAGGCACCTTGACCATGCCTGGCGGCAGGCATGTCGCGCCACGTCGCTTGCTGGTTGCATTCGAGCATGAAAATGCCGTCGTTAACGGAGTTGAGGCTTTGATCTATGAAAGTCAAGGCATTCACCGGACCGGGGTTTTGAATACTTGAGGTTTTAATCATCATCGGGAAGAAACTCGAAAGCTGGTACACCGTACCCAGCACACTGGTATTGCCCGCCACCGCACCACCCATCCGCGCATTGAGCCCCACTGTACGCACTGGCAGAATGGCGAGGCCAGCCATTGAGGGTGGGCGGGCGGAGGGACACAGATATATAGCGATGCTGGGATTGAAGGAGTAGAGCGTGCCGTTTTGCACCAAAGAAAGGTTGGTGGCGTCGTTCGCGTTGGCCACGTTGCCGCCGACCCAGGATTCCGGGGTGGATACGTCCGTCGTAGCGGTGGCCCAATTGTTCACCAGCCGGTCGCTGGCATCACCGGAATAGAGGATCCACCCGAGATTCAGTTGCTTTAGATTGTTCACGCAGCGCAGGCTTTGCGCCCTTTCCTTTGCCTTGGACAAGGCCGGCAACAGCATTGCCGCGAGAATCGCAATGATGGCGATTACCACCAACAATTCAATGAGGGTAAAACCGCGCGTTGAGGAAGCGGTTGGCACCAGCCGGGTTCCGCTACAGAGGCAGTTTTCGTGATGGCCATTTCGTTTCAAGGCTATGGGTAATTTTTCGCCGATGGGCGAGGTTGTCAATGCTGGTTTTACGCTGGATTGACTGGCTGCCACGGCTGATTCATCTGGTTTTGGGGACGAAGTTGCTCAGCCGGCGGGGAACGGCTGAAATCTCCATCCTGCTCAGAAAGCCGGCGTGCCGCCTTTTCCGGGCAACCTCATTATGGGCAATTGACAGGCGGCAAATAAGCCTCAGGAGCAAAAATGGAATCGAATCAAATGGCAAAATCCGCGTATTCCGGCTTGGCGGCTTCAAGCGGAGGGAACAGCATCCCGGCGGCAACGGTGGCGTTGGTGCCCGGTTCCACCAGAATGAATGAGCCGGTTAAACGATTGGCATCGTAGCCGTCGAAAAGCAAGGGCTTGGCGGTGCGCAACCGGATGACGCCAATGTCATTCATTGTCAGGGCCACCGGGGCTGGTTCGGTGTCATGGGTGGACACATTGATGCGGCTTTCGAGCTGGGTCACGGAGGCCTGCACGGTCTGAGTGGTGTGCTTGAGAAAAAATTTGCGTCCGGCGGTCAGCGGCTTGGGATTCATCCAGCACAACCTGGCCTGCAACTCGCTGCTGCGGCCGGGAAGATTGTCCAAACCGACAATCATGTCTCCCCGGCTCACGTCAATATCGTCCTCCAGGCAAAGGGTGACGGATTGAGGACAAAAGG
>CAISVF010000118.1 GCA_903888765.1 uncultured Verrucomicrobia subdivision 3 bacterium
CGGGGCTGGTTCGGTGTCATGGGTGGACACATTGATGCGGCTTTCGAGCTGGGTCACGGAGGCCTGCACGGTCTGAGTGGTGTGCTTGAGGAAAAATTTGCGTCCGGCGGTCAGCGGCTTGGGATTCATCCAGCACAACTTGGCCTGCAACTCACTGCTGCGGCCGGGAAGATTCTCCAAACCGACAATCATGTCTCCCCGGCTCACGTCAATATCGTCCTCCAGGCAAAGGGTGACGGATTGAGGACAAAAGGCTTCGGCCAGTGAACCATGATAAGTCCAGATTTCCTTTACCTTGCTTTTGATGCCGGCAGGGAAAACCACGACGGTATCGCCGCGCTTGATCACTCCGCTGGCGATCTGGCCGCTCAAGCCGCGAAAATCGTGCAACTCATGGTTGGTGGGGTTGTTGGGACGATTCACCCACTGCACGGGAAAGCGAAAGGCGGAGAAGTTCCGGTCGCTGGCGATGTGAACCGTTTCCAAATGGCCGAGCAGCGACGGGCCATCATACCACGGCGTCTTGCCGGAAAGGTCCACGACATTGTCCCCATTCAGCGCGCTCAGCGGGATGAATTTCACGTCCCGAAAGGCCCCCAGCCGGGGCAGAAAATCCTCGATTTCCGCGCGAATCTCATTAAAACGGGCCTCGCTCCAGTCCACCAAATCCATTTTATTGACTGCAATAACCAGGTGCGGTATGCCCAGCAGGGCGGAAATATAAGTATGCCGCCGCGTCTGCTCGATAACCCCCAGACGCGCATCCACCAGCACGACAGAGAGATTCGCCGTGCTCGCACCGGTAACCATGTTGCGGGTGTATTGCACGTGGCCGGGCGTGTCAGCGACAATGAACTTGCGCTTCGGCGTGGCAAAATAGCGATAGGCCACGTCAATGGTGATGCCCTGCTCGCGCTCGGCACGGAGCCCATCGGTGAGATTGGCCAGATTGATCTGGCCGCCGCCGGTGATATCGGCGGAGCGTTCGAGCGCCTCAATCTGGTCCTCCATCAACGATTTCGAATCGTAAAGGAGGCGACCGATGAGCGTGGATTTGCCGTCATCAACCGAGCCGCAGGTGTTGAAGCGCAAAAGTTCGATGGGATGCTGCGTATGGGACATGAAAAATTATTAGGAGCTGGCGGTTGGCAGATGATGGTCAAGGTTTTGTGTGGGCTGCGCGGGTAGTGCGCAAAGACCGGCGACGAAACGAGCGGCCTCGAACAATTTTAAATACAGGTTTTCCAGTTTAATCCGGAGAGTGCCATAGATAAACCGTACCCACTCCCGGGCGGTGCGCCAGGGCTCAAACTGCTCAAAATTATCAATCCTATCTGCCATCTCCCATCTCCGGTTTACTTGAAACTTAAAAATATCCCGCTTTTTTGCGGTCTTCCATGGCGGCTTCTGACGCTTTGTCATCTGCGCGGGTGCCGCGCTCAGTGACGCGGGCAGCGGCGATTTCAGCGATAATATCGTCCACGCTTTCGGCAGGTGATTCAATCATGCCGGTGCTGATCATGTCGGCGATGGTGCGGACACGCACGATCATTTTCTTTACCGGTTCGTTTGTTTTGGGGCGGGCGCCGGCGTAAGGGTCGGGCTTGCTGGCATCCGTGTACGCCGGTGGTATCGGGAGCCATTGGCCACCGCGACGGAAACATTCACGCTCGTGACTGAAATAGATGTTCGGCACTTCCAATTTTTCCTGTTTGATGTATTCCCAGACGTCCATTTCAGTCCAGTTAGAGAGGGGAAAAACGCGCATGTTTTCGCCCGGGTTCACCTTGGCATTGTATAGGTTCCAGATCTCCGGTCGCTGGTTTTTGGGATCCCACTGGCCGAAGGAATCGCGGAAACTAAAGAAGCGCTCTTTCGCCCGGGCTTTTTCCTCATCCCGCCGCGCGCCGCCGATGGCGCAGTCGAATTGGAATTCCTCGATGGCACCGAGGAGCACAGGAATCTGTAATTTGTTGCGGCTGACTTCCCCGGGAGCAGGATGGGCTTGACCTTTCGCAATCGCCTCATCCACGGTGCGCACAATAAGCTTCGCCCCGAGTTCCCCGGCACGACGGTCGCGAAACTCGATGAGCTCGGGAAATTCGTGTCCGGTTTCAACGTTGAGGAATGGCAACGGAATATCCGCCGGCCGGAAGGCTTTTTCAGCGAGGCGCAGCAGGCAGATGGAATCCTTGCCGCCGGAAAAAAGCAAGGCGGGCCGGTCAAACTCGGCAGCCACTTCACGCATGACGTGAATCGCCTCGGTTTCCAGATATTGCAAATGGTCGAGATGATAGGAACTCATCGGAGTGTTATTTTAGGCACGGATGGCCCGCATTGGCACGGATTTTTATAAAATAACTCGCTTTCATTCAAGCGTGTCACCCCCGCAATTGACCCGCACACCACGGTGGGTTTCCGCGTGAAGCAGCAGTGCAGGCATGGAGGTGATTTTTTAACTGCGCGAAACCGTGCCATGCGCGGCTATTTTTTAACCGCTTGGCCACCCCATGTGGCATGCAGGCCGCATTCGCGCTTGTCGTCGGCTTTTGCGGGGTCAAAATAGTCCCACTCGTTGGGCAGATTATGTTGCTGCAAATAATTTTCCATATCCGCGTCGCTCCAATAAAACAGCGGGCTGACTTTCAGTGAATTGAAATTTTTGTCTTCGCTGACGATATCCAGTCCGGAACGGTTCGGGTTCTGCACTTTGCGCAAGGCGGTGAGCCAGACGGTCGGTGCGAGCTCCTGCATGCCGCGCTGGAACGGCTCCAGTTTCATGGCCGTGCTGAAGGCCTTGATGCGCTCCTCGTTTTCCGGCGTCGGCTCCGGCATGCCGCCGAAAACCGCGTCGTAATGCGCGGCGGTGAGCCTGGGCAAATAAGCGTGAATGTTCAGCTTAAGCTGCTTTTTCAACTGCTCGGCATGCCGGTAGGTGGCGGGCCGATTGTACCCGTGGTCCACCCAGAGCACCGGGATATCCGGCTGCACCTGCGTGACAAGATGGAGGAGGACGGCCTCATAGGGACGGTAATTGGTGGAGACGATGGCGCGGCCGTTTGCCCGGGCAATCGCCCAGCGAATGACTTCCAGCGGCGACATTACTCGCAGCTCGGAATTGGCCAGGTTTAATTCTTCAGTGGTCATGTGGTTTGACTTGCGCGACAAGCACGCGTATCTATCATCATTATCAATATGGAAAACGAAATCAAAACAATATCCGTCGGGGCCATGGTGCCAGACTTTGAAATGGAAACCTACAACCCCGCCGAAGGCGAGTTTGGTAAAATCTCGCTGGCGGAAATCAAACAAGCCGGGCGCTGGACGGTCCTGGTTTTTTATCCGGCAGATTTCACTTTCGTCTGCCCCACGGAATTGGCTGATATTGCCGACCGGCACGCAGAACTGGAAAAACTGGGCGCGACGGTTGTTTCTGTCTCCAATGATACCAAATTTGCCCATATGGCCTGGCGCAACAGTGAGCGATTGCTGAAGGATCTCAAATACACCATGGCGGCCGACACGACCGGTGCCGTGAGCAAACTATTCGGCGTTTATGACGCCGCCACCGGTCTGGCGCTGCGCGGCACGTTCATCATCAGCCCCACGGGACTGTTGGTTAATTCCGAGGTGAATTTTTACAACGTCGGACGCGACGCCGGCGAACTGCTGCGCAAGCTGCAGGCTAACGTGCATTTGCTCGCGAATCCGAGTGAGGCGTGCCCGGCGAAATGGACCCCCGGGGCCAAGACGCTACGTCCGGGCAAAGACCTGGTTGGCAACGTCGCGGCAGCGCTGGGAAAATAGATTAGAGCGTTTCCATAAATTATGTAGCGTATCGCGAGCGACTGGAGTAGCGTAAGCGCATGAAAGCTATACCCGTGGCCGTGCGTGAGCGGATCATGCACCTCTACGATGAGGGAAAAAGCACAAGGGAGATTGCCACCGCGCTGGATTATTGTGTGGC
>CAISVF010000119.1 GCA_903888765.1 uncultured Verrucomicrobia subdivision 3 bacterium
GTTGGTGGCAAGCGAAAGACTGGCCTCCCATTTCGTGGCCGCGGAAGCTTCCAGAAAAAGCACATTGGTCCCGACCGCCTTGCTCTGCAGGTTACTGACCGTGAGGCAGGAGAAAAACGGATTGGCGGCCCCGTCCAGCAATGTGGGGGCGGAAAAATCGCGCTGAATTTCGTCTAGGCTTTGATACGTCCTGGCCTGGCTCCAGAGGTACGTCAGGTTATTGGTGTCGGCACCGGCCGACAGTTCGGGGCTGGTCGTCGCCTCAACCAGCACGACGGTGAACGTTTGTCCCGCGGCCACCGTCAGCGGCAAGCGGGGGGCGGCCACGGCACGAATTTGCGGCGCGGGGTGTTTGATGATTTTATCATTTATCAACTGCGGTGCCAGGATGCCGTAATTCAGCACCAGCCCCAGCAACATGCTAAGCCCCACTTTCAAACCGAACAGCGCGCCGATGCTGATGAAAATCAGGCTCGGCTCAAAACTCAGGGTGAGCTTGCCCAGGCCGACGCGACCAATGTGCCAGGCGGGAAACAACTGGGCAGGAATCCAGCCCACGCCATCACGCAGCCCGGCAATCAGCATGCCCAAGACGCCGGACAGGCCCATGGCCTTGGCTTTTTTCATGCCTTCCCCGCCGTGCGCATACATGGCTTTGAGCGTTTCGCCGGTGGGGATATTAGAGGGAAAACGCAGCGAATCCACCTGGATCATCTGCCGTTTGAGCGGGATGGCCATGAACAAGCCGAGCAGCAGAATCACCGCAATAAACAGCGTGAGCTGCCACCACACAAATTCATAGCCCGTCAGCAGCGTCAGCGCCGGAATGGCCGACACCAGACCCGCGGACGAAATCCAACTTGCTGCCACCGCCACCGTCATGGTGATGGTGTTTTCCTGCAGGCCGAATTCCTGTTTCACCAGGCCGAGGCCGCGCAGGGCTTTGAAGACGGCAAAAATGACGATTACAGCGGCGATATCCACGCCCAAACCCCAGCCCGATTTAAGGCCGACGTAGAGGTTGGAGAGGGACATCAAGCCGCCGAAGGCCATGCCGGCGACGACGGCACGGATTGTCAGGTCCTTTTCCCTGCCGCCATGATAGACATTTTTCAGCCAGGCGTGATCGCGCTCTTCCGCCGATTGGAGTTGGGCCAGATGATCTTGATGGTGGTCGGACATAAACTTATGGTGCGGGTAAAATAACGGTTAATTCATCAGGTGTGCCCGGGTGGCAGGTACCCAAGGCAAACCAGCCCCAGAAGGTAGTGCGGCCGGACTGCCCACGGCAATCGCGAACCACAAGCCTCCCAGCCAATTTTACCTTATGCATCGGAGCCATGGGGCTTTGAATTATCCGGCACGGGTAGCTTGGGGCGAAACATCGGCAGGCGAATCCGCCAGCGAATGCCCGCCAGCCGGAGCAGCAAGGTCACCAGGATGCCCAGGATCAAATTCCGGGGAGCGCCTGGAAAGTAATGCTGCAAGAGCACAAACACCACGGCACCGCCGAAGGCTGCCGTGGCGTAAAGGTAAATTTCGCGGCGAAACACGAGCGGTATTTCCCCGATCAACAGGTCGCGCAATATGCCGCCGGCCACGCCCGTCGTCACGCCGAGGAGCACGGCGATGGAAGGCGCCACCGGAAACGCCAATCCTTTGCGCGTGCCAACCATCGTAAACAAGGCGAGCGCAAAGGCATCCGCCACCATCAGCACGGAAGCCGGCAATTCATGATATCGCACGAGGAAAAAAACGATCCCGGCGGTTGCCGCCGCGTTGAGAATATACCCTTGATCAGCCATCCAGAACACCGGCAGATTGCCCAGCAGCACGTCCCGAACGGTCCCGCCGCCAAACGCCGTCACCAGCGCCAGCACCAGCACGCCGAACAAATCCACCTGCTTGCCGCGCGCGGCCAGCACGCCGGTGATGGCAGACACACTGACGGCAAAATGTTCAAGCACGGATTGCACTGATATATCACTTCACGGGGCAGCCAGATACGCTTTCGGAAAATCCGGCTCAGGCAGCCACACCGGGAGATTGGTGATGGTCTTACGCGCCGCTGCGGAAGTTGGAATGCGCCAGGCCTGAAAAAAGGGGCCGAGGTTTTTGCCGGCGGTTCGGGAAAAGCGAATCAGCCACTGGTCGCGCTTTTCCGCATCCGTGGTAGGCCGCTCGCTTTTCGCCAGATCCCGGTACTCAATAAAAATTTTATGGAATACCTCCCAGCCAAAGCCGGCAATCAACTGGTCATAAAACATCAGGCCAGTAAAGGGCTTGTCGGTCCAGAGGGCCGAGGGATTGCGGAAAAACGCCTGCAAGCTTTTTTGGCGATTGACCTCACTCATGGCATTGTGACCCTGACGCGGCAGGTCGCAGATTTTTTCAAAGCAGTACATGGAAAAAATATTCACGGTGATTTCCGTGGTGCCGGCGAGCACCCATTCCGGACGCTGGTGATTGTGGCCCAACTCATGAAAAAAGCCCCAGTTGCCCTTTTTAAGCGAGATCAAATCCGCCACCTTGGCGGATTGATCCAGCCACGCCATGATGGGATAGCCGGAGTGCATGTAACCGGCGGAGATCTGGCGATCAAGCACGAAACGCTCCGGGCTGGTGCGGTTCGTCTGGCCGGCAAGCTCATCTTCCGCGGTGACGACGCGATCCCAGAATTCCAGCACGGCGTCGGGATTATCCAACTGGCGAACGTTCGCCGAGGGCAGAGAAATAACGAGTTTTTTTCCAACCAATTCCGCCCAGGGCGCGGGGTTCAAGCGAAGCTCCTGCTGCCAGAGTGCCAAATCCGTGCGGTCCAACTCAAACAGCGGGGCGGCCACCGCATTTTGAATTCTGATCTTCAGCTCACCCAGATGGCAATCGGCTGGCACTTCCAGGTAAACCGGTCCGCCGAACGCGTTGGCGGCCCGCGTTGAAGTTTCCGTGATGGCGAAGGCGCGGGTGATTTCCGGCACGCGTTTCCAGACGGGAATTTTTTCCGACCAGAGCAAATCCTTGTGGGCACCAATACGCAGGCGAAGCCCGGCGTGAGCGGCTTGGGCCGGAACCATGGCGGTGATGATTTCGCCCGGCGCAGCGTAAAGTCCGGTGCTATGCCAGCGGGGAACGCTTGTATCCACGGTCACCGTGCGCTCCATGCGCACCGCCCCCTCCGGCGGAGCCCCGGGAAAATCCACGGCCGCCGGATGCGCCTCCACTTGCGCGGGCGGCAGTTCCATCAAATTTTTAATTTCCTGCCGGTAGGCGGCAAACCTAGCCTCATCGCCGGCGCGTTTCCAAGGCTGCCGGGCGGTGGGAAATTGCGCGGCATGATCCAGGTCGGCGCTCCAGGCTGGAAGCGCCAGAAGGCCAATCCATAAAGGCAATAAAATGCATTTCATATTCCAGTAAGCTTATAAAACAGCTGATCTTGGCTCATCCGCCCGCAAACCAAGGTTGCCATACCGATGATAGTCGGTACTGATGCTTTGCTCCCGCAGATACCAGAGCATTTCCAACCGGCCCTCACCGGAAACGGGCGTACCAATGACGCATCCGCCCGCCTCACCGCCCGCCCGCAGCACCTCCAAAGGAGCACGATCCGGCGCGGCGTACCGCACCCGGTCCGTCTGGCGGTCGCGAATGGCGGCCGCCAGCGGCGATTGGGGATCGGGTTTAAAGCCGCCGATCAGTTTTTTAAGCCGGTCTGTATTCATCTAAATAAAATCACTTTTTCCCGGCTGGCTTCGCCGGCTCAGCAAACAAGCCAACCTCCGCCAGGGCCGGGCACACGGGCGCTTGCGTGATACGCAGCCGGACTTTGCAGGTGTTCACGAAATCACCGCGAATCAGGCGATGGCTGCCAATACTCGTGCCGCTGGCAAAGGGAACCCATTGGCCAGCCAGCCATTGATCCAGCACGAATGCCTCAACCCGCTGGCCGAGCGGCAGGAATTCGCGGAGGCTGACAATATTGAATGTTTTCGGGCGGCCCAAATCCAAGACCAGTTCCGGCGTCGTCACACTGTCATCGGTGCACCAATATTTTTCATTATCGCCGGAGAGGACATTTTGCGCTGAATATTTATGACTCCCGCCACGCACATTGCTGGCCGTGATGGCGGCACCGGCGGCCAGGTTTTTGGAAAAGACCGCCTGCATCTGGCGGTGAAATTCCCGCAGCGAGCGCACATCGGCATCCGCAATCCGTCCGCGCCGATCGGGCGGCAGGTTCAGCAAAAAGGACGCGCCCCGGCCGACGGATTTGAAATAGAGATCGACCAGTTGCGCCGACGTTTTCACTTTGGAGTCCTCTTTGGCGTGGTAAAACCAGCCGGGACGGATGGAGACATCGCACTCGGCGGGAATCCAATCAGTGCCGGGCCGGTCGCCGGAATTCAAGCGCTCCTGATTGGCTTCGCCGGGATAAAAATCCGCGCGGTTCAACGTCGCCCAGCAGGGATCACCGGCCACCCCCCGCTCGTTGCCTACCCAGCGCACATCCGGTCCGCCATCGCTGAACATCATCGCCCCCGGCATCAAATCCCGGACCAGCGCACGTGTTTTAGTCCAATCATAATAAGTCTTTCGATCGATCGTCCGCTTTTCCTTCGCCCCGCCATAGAAGCCATCGCCGCCGTTGGCGCCATCAAACCAGATTTCGCTGACCGGTCCATAATTCGTCAGCAGTTCCCGGAGCTGATTGCGATAATAGGAAATGTATTCCGGCGTCCCATAGTCGGCGCGATTGCGGTCCCACGGCGACAGATAGATGCCGAATTTCAGGCCGGCCCGACGACAGGCATCGGACATTTCGCGCACGAAATCACCGCGGCCGTTTTGCCAGGGCGAATGTTTAACGGAATGTTCTGTGAAGCGGGAAGGCCAGAGGCAAAAGCCATCATGATGTTTGGCGGTCACAATCAAGCCTTTCATGCCAGCGTCCTTTGCGGTCTGCACAATTTGCGCCGCGCTAAAATCCGTGGGATTGAATACCGATTCCGGCTCATCGCCAAAGCCCCATTCCTTGTCGGTGAAGGTGTTCACAGTAAAGTGAATGAATCCGTAATATTCCAATTGGTGCCAGGCCAGCTGGCGCTCCGTCGGCACCGGCCCGAATGGCAGCGGCGGCGCTGTCTCCTCCCCACGGACATAGCGGCCCACCTGCCGGAGCGTTTGCGCATCAATATCGCGCAACCGGCCGCGATAATCGGGCCCGACATCCAAGGAAAAGAGATTGCCGAATTTTACCGCGCCCTGGTAATCGGCATAAATCTTCGCGGCCGGGAGACACAGTTGATCGTGGCGGGGCAGCGAATAAAACCACATGGCACCACCCTGATGCGGCGGCAGGATGGGATAGGTAAATTCGGCGAGCCGGTAAGTGTTCGCCGCCGCATGATCCATGTGCCGGCCTGCGGCACTTTGATCCGCGAGCGACCCGGGATGGCCCTCTTCCCCCAGCCGGATGTCCGCACCTTCCTGGGCACCGTTATTGAAGCCGACGAAACAATCCGGCTGCAGCGATTTGACGAACGCCACGGTATCGGCATGGCTGAGCCCGCCATCGCCCACCGCATAATCAAACCAGAGATATTCAATGGGGCCGTACTGCGTGAGCAGTTCCTTGAGCTGGGCTTTTTTCATTTCCGGATTTGCGCCACCCTGGTTCCGGCGCGCTCGTCCGTCGGGAAAATCCGGCCAGCGCCATTCCCCCTCGGAAAAGTACAGCGCCAGTTTGAGGCCATATTTATCACAAGATTTCCGCAAGGCGGCGAGCACGTCCCGGCGCAGCGGTGACCGGGTGACTTTCCGGTCGGTAGTTTGGGTGTCCCACAAACAAAATCCATCATGATGTTTCGTGAGGAACAGGAGGTAGCCCATCCCGGCTTCCTTCGCGGTCTTGGCCCACTGATCCGTGTCACAATCTTTGGCGGCGAAAAGGTCGATGTTGGTGACCCCCGGCGTCCATTCGCGGCCCGAAAAGGTGCTGAATGACCAGCAGACAAACATGCCAAAGTGCAGGTTCTTCAGCGCCTCCACGCGGGCGTTTGGAACATCGTTGACGTGAGATGGAACGGGCTGGGCCGGCAGGCGAAACGCCATGGCCGCCGTCAGCAAGAGAACCGCAACAGTCGTTGAAACCGTATTTTTCATAATGGTAAAATTTATCGGACTGCCTGCGCCGCTTCTTCGGCGATAACTTGATAACCGGAGCGGACGGTTTCCGCATCGCGCGAAAAATTCAGGCGCAGGCATTCATGCTGATGCGGCCACTCCTCTGGCAATCCGAAAAAGAAAGGTTCGCCCGGGACGGTCAGGACTTTCCGGGCTTTGAGCCGCTCGTAAAGTTCCCGCGTGGTGATGCGGAGATTTTTCAACCAGAGCCAGTGGAAAAACGCCCCCTCATTCGCGTGCAAGGCCCAGTCCACGCCGGTGCCAGCAAAAAACTCCCGGGCCCAGCCAGCTGCGGCCGCCGCCTTGCCTGCGTAAAATGGACGTAAAACTTTCGGGCCGAGTTCCAGGATCTGGCCGCTTTCAATCCAGGGCAAAACGATCTGCTGCCCGATGGTGCCGTTGGCCAACCCGGCGACGGCGGTCAGCGAGGCGACGGCCGAAGCAATTTGTTCTGACGCGATGACGATGCCCGTGCGCGTGCCGGGCAAGCCGAGCTTGGACAAGCTCAGGGTGAGAATCACATGCGGCGCCCAGAAAGGCCGGGCAGGCACGAACAGGACGCCGGGAAACGGCGCGCCATAAGCATTGTCCAGAATCAGCGGGATGCCATGGCGGGCGGCCAGCGCAGCAAGGCGCGCAACCTCGGCATCGGTCAAGACGTTGCCCGTGGGATTGGTCGGGCGGGAGGCGGCGATGGCTCCGATGTCGCCGCCGGCCAGCATCTGTTCGACCGCCGCAAAATCGATGGTGTATTTGAAAATTTTGCCGGCGCCCCCTTCCGGCCAGACGATCGCGGGACGGCAGGCCACAAACATATCCGGCTCCCATCCCTGATCGGCATAGCCGATATATTCCGGAGCCAGCGGCAGCAGGATTCTCTTTTTTTTTCCGGCGGCAAAACGGCCGGCCAGCAAATTGAACAGGAAAAAGCACGCCGTTTGCCCCCCGCTGGTGATGGCGAGGTTTTGCGGTCCAATATCCCAACCAAATTCCTGCTGGAGCAAGCGCGCCAGGGCGCGAATAAAAAGCGGATTACCCCGGGGCGGATCATAGCTGACCATCGTCCGGGCAAAGCCATCGGCGTCGGCGAGTAATTCACCCATGCGCTCGCGCACCAGGGCTTGCAGTGCCGGGACCACGGCGGGATTGCCGCCACCGAGCATGCGCATTTGCGGGTCCAGCGTCAGAGCTCGGCCCATGTCATCCATCAGCGCAAGGATGCCGCTGCGTCCCGCCAGTTTCTGGCCGACGAGGGAAAATTCAAATGGCGCAGAGATTTCCGACATGTCTGAAATAAGCTTGGAGCGAATCCCCGCGACCAACAATCCCCAATCCGGGGGAGAAGCCACGGTAGATGGCAACCCCGTTCCATGATCCGTAGGCAAATCCGAGCAAAAATCCGGTTTGCAATTCTTTTGTTTTTAAGAACATTTTTTATTTTGAGCCTCGTCACCTCGGCTCCTACTGGGTTTTGAATTCGCAGTTACCTTTTAAAAGGTGCCTGCGGTCTCGGTTAATGGCGGTTTTTGTCATAATGTGTCACAAAATGTCATAATTTGTCCGGCCAAATTTTGTGCGCGCCAGGTAAAATAAGCCAATAAAAGGTAAATAGGCAGGGCGATCCCAATTTAAATGTTGGTATAGGTCGTTCATACA
>CAISVF010000120.1 GCA_903888765.1 uncultured Verrucomicrobia subdivision 3 bacterium
CAGCCGCAGACCAACGTGGTGAATCCCGGTGGCATTCGCTGGTTCACCATCAAGGTTCCCACCAATGCGGACTTCGCGACCAATAATCTGGTGTTTGCGACCTCGCCGGTGAATTTCTGGTTCAGCACCAATTTGCCTCCCTCCATTGTGAATGCCGGCGACGTGGAATTGCTCACCAATTCGGTGGGCGGCTCCACGGTTTTCACGACCAATACTGCGCCGTACCTGGTGCCCGCCACGCGCTATTATCTCGGGGTGCAGAATACCAACGCCATTCCCGTGACGAACGCCGTCAAGGTATCGTTCCATCTGGTGCTCAGTCAGCCGCTCTTTTACCTGAGCAGTGTGACCCCCGCCAATGTTGGCGGCACCAACGGCTACCTGATCACCTGGTTTGCCCCCGCGAGTGAGCAGTTCCATTTGCAATGGACCAAGGTGATTCAGCCGTCGAGCTGGCGTTCTTTCAATGGCGTCATCAGTTATAGTGCGTTCCTCACTGCCGGTAGCAGCCGGTTCACTTACTTTGACGATGGCTCGCAAACCGGCGGTCTTGATCCGACCCGTTTCTATCGTCTCCGGTTGCTCAATTCTCCCACAAACACGGTGCCCTATTTCAAAAATGCGGCTCCGTCCGACCAAAATGTGCTGGCGCGCTCCACGCTCTCGTTTACGAACACGGCAGGTGACTGGGATGTCCCCGCACAATCCTTGACGTATTCCGTCAGCAGCACTCTCGCCGGGACGAATACGGTGGTGATTGATACCAATGGCGTCATCACGTGGACGCCGACGCTCGCGCAGGGCGGCTTGACGAATATCATTACCACGGTCGTTACCGACAATGGCCTGCCGGTTAAGCAGGCGACCAACCGTGTGGCGGTGGTGGTCAATGTGCTCGGATTTAAGCCTCTAGCCGCGACCTCGCCGGCACAATTGGTGTCTGGCACCACAGCCCGTTTGGGCGGCTTTGCCACGCCAAATGGCCCGCCGGCGACCGCATGGTTTGAGTGGGGCGGCAACACCCAATATGGCAGCAACACCCCACCGGTCAGTGTCGGCACCGGCTATAACGCCGTCTGGGTCACGAATTCTATCACTGCATTGACGTCGGGAGTGCCGTATCACTTCCGGCTGGTGGTGAGCAATTCGGTCGGGGTGGCGCGCGGCTTTGATCAGGTGTTTAGCCAGGGCAAAGTCATCGGTTGGGGTAACAATGGAAATGGCCAGACTACTGTGCCTTCGATCCTGACGAATGTGGTTGCCGTAGCGGCTGGCAGTTTTCACAGTTTGGTGCTGAAATCCGATGGCACGGTTGTCGCGTGGGGTTATAACCAGTTCGGACAGACCAATGTGCCTGGCGGATTGAATAATGTCGTGGCGCTCGCCGCCGGGGATTATCATAGCTTAGCGTTGCAAGCCGACGGCACCGTGGCGGTTTGGGGGTTAAACGGATACGGCTTGTTGAATATACCCGCAGGATTAAACAACGTGGTGGCGGTGGCGGCCGGTTACTACCACAACCTCGCATTGAAGTCGGACGGCACGGTGGCGGCCTGGGGCCTTGACGGCAACGGCCAATCGGATGTGCCTGCCGGCTTGAACAACGTGGTGGCGATAGCTGCTGGTCTTTATCACAGTGTGGCCTTGAAGTCGGATGGCACGATCGTTGTGTGGGGAGATAACGGTTCCGGCCAGACCAACGTGCCTCCCGGTTTGAGCAACGTGGTGGCGGTCGCCGCGGGTGCCAACCAAAGTTTGGCTCTAAAATCGGACGGCACTCTCGTCGCGTGGGGCGATAACTTTTATGGCCAGACCAATGTGCCAGTGGGGTTGACCAACGTGGTGGCCGTGGTGGGCAGCTCGCACGACAGCGCGGCGCTGAAATCCGATGGCACCGTCGTGGTGTGGGGCGCGAATAATCTGATCCAGACTTTCGTGCCTCCGACCGTGCGCAATGCGGTAGGACTGGCCAGCCGTGGCGATTTCAGCCTGGCTTTGGTTTCGGCCAATCCGGTCAATCCCACCAATGCGGTGGCACCCGTGACCTTCAGCATCGGCAGTCTGCTTTCTGACACCAACGGCGTCTCGTTGCAATGGGCCGGCACCACGAACCAGCAGTTCCAGATCCGCTGGACCACCAACCTTTTGCCACCGGCCGTGTGGACCTTGTTCTCCAACAACCTCGCGCCGTTGACCGTGACTTCCACCAACGGAACGTTCCGCTTTGCAGACACCAACGTGTCGCTGATGAAGTTCTATCAATTGATTCTGCTGCCTTGATTCACCGTGCTCGCAGGTGCGCGCGGTCGTCTCACCAGACTTCCGTGTGCGCCGTCCTGGTGGACCATTAGAGTGCAGCTGGACACTGTTCTCAATTGCCAATGGGCGCGGAGCGCGGCGTTTACGCCGCTTCACCCTTCGCAATCCCGCAGGTCAATCGATCCGCCTTCGCCGGTTTGGACGCTGAAGCGGCCTGAAGGCCGCGCTCCAAGAGCAGTGTCAAGATACACCCGACCAATAATAATTTAATAATCCTGTTGGCAAAATTTGATTGGCTGACATATTATCGCCAACATCAGCATGTTATGGTTTCAACCCGCTTTCAGGACATGATTAACTTGCCCCATGGCACGCGGCGAAACGCGTCTTCGATCAGCGGAAATTGCCTGTTTTTATGAGTGCTTCCCCGGCCAAACCAGTTTCTCCCGATCCGTTGGCGGAACAATTGGCCCGGGTTCAGGCTGAATTACGCATAGCCAATGAACGGTTGCGCAGCCAGGCTATTGAGAAGAGCAAACTCGCCCTCATCGCTGCGCGCACCAACAACGGAGTGGTGCTTTCCGATGCCCAAGGCCGGGTGGAGTGGATCAATGAAGGCTTCAACCGTTTGACCGGCTACACGATCGAAGAAATGCGGGGAAAAAAGCCCGGTTCCGTCTTGCAAGGACCGGAGACGGATCCAGCCACCGTCCGGTATATCCATGATCGGATCTCCAATGGTCTGGAGTTCAAGGTGGAAATTCTTAATTACAAGAAAAACAAGAAAAAGTACTGGGTTTCCGTTGAGGTGCAACCGATTCGGGACGAGGCCGGGAAAATCACGAATTTCATGGCGAGTCAGAGCGACATTACGGATCGCGTTAACGCCGAGCGGGAGCTTCGCTCCACCAATGCGCTGCAACGGGCCATTTTCCAGGGGGCCGGCTATGCTATCATTTATACTGACCCGCAGGGAGTGATCCAGCTTTTCAATCCCGCTGCGGAACGCATGCTGGGCTATATGGCGGCCGAATTGGTGGGGCAGCAAACCCCGGCGTTGATCCATGAACCGGCCGAAGTTCAGGCGCGCGCCCGGGAACTTACGGCAGAATTGGGACACGAAGTGAAGCCGGGCTTTGAAACCTTTGTGGCCAAGGCGGAATTGGGGCTGCCGGACGAGCGGGAGTGGACGTACGTGTGCAAAAACGGTGCCCGTTTATCCGTAATGCTTTCCGTTACCGCGCTGTTTGATGACCTCGGCAAAATCACCGGGTATTTGGGCATCGCCTCCGATCTCACCACCCGCAAGCGTGATGAAGAGCGCCTGCGAAATATGGTCAATGAGCTTGAGCGTTTCAACCAGGTCATGCTGCATCGCGAGGAGCGCGTGTTGGAATTGAAACAGGAAATCAACCAGATGCTGGCCGCCGCCGGACTGCCGCCAGCTTACCCATCGGTTTTGGACAACGGTAAAGCAGACATCTAATCCCCAAAAACAAAAGAACGAAAATACTATGCAAACCACCACTGCTCATTGGAAAAAGGAAACCGGCTGGACGCTGCCCCTGGCACCGGCCTCTGCTCCCCAACTCGTATTGTACTTCGGAGCCACCTCGCAATTGGATCAGGATGCCCCGGCAGTGCGGGAGCTGGTCGAACGATTCCCGCAAGCAGTCGTATGCGGTTGCAGCACGGCCGGCGAAATTCTGGGCAGCCGTGTCTTCGATGATTCCATCGCGGCCGCGCTCGTGCATTTTGATTCCACCCGCGTGCGTGCCGTGGTCCACAGCACCAAGGATTACAAGGACAGTCTGGTGATCGGCCGGTTGTCGGGCAAAGCCCTGATGTCGCCCGATTTGCGGCATGTCCTGGTTTTATCGGACGGGCTTTCCGTAAACGGCACTGCGCTGGTATCGGGCCTGCGGGAAGTTTTGCCGGCCAATGTCGCGATCACGGGTGGGTTGGCCGGTGACGGCTCACGGTTCCAGAAAACATTTGTGGGCCTGGGCAGTGAGGTGCGGCAGGACCAGGTGGTGGCCGTTGGGTTTTACGGCCCGAACATTGTAGTGGGTTATGGCTCCCGCGGTGGCTGGGAAGGGTTTGGCCCGCGCCGTCGCATCACCCGTTCCAAGGACAACACCATGTTCGAACTGGATAACCAGCCGGCGCTGGCGCTGTATAAACGGTATCTCGGTGAACGCGCTGCAGGTTTACCCGCCACCGGCCTGCTGTTTCCGCTGGAATTAACGGCCGACAACTCGGATAAAACCGGTCTGGTGCGCACGATTCTCGCGGTAGATGAAGCCCAGCAATCTTTGACCTTTGCCGGCGACATGCCGGAAGGCTGGTATGCCCGACTGATGAAGGCCACCGGTGACCAATTGGTTGACGGGGCTGCGGGGGCGGGGACTCTGGCCACGAGCCAGTCGCCGCCGGCCGGCGCAGCACTGGCCGTGCTGGTCAGTTGCGTGGGGCGCCGGCTGGTGTTGGGGCAGCGCATTGAGGAAGAGGTGGAAGCGGTCGTTAATTCCCTGCCCAAAGAAACGGAGACCGTGGGCTTTTATTCCTATGGCGAGGCTTGTCCATCCGGCGGGACCGAATTCAGTGAGCTACACAACCAGACCATGACCATCACGGTGCTTTCGGAAAAGTCGTGAGATGAACCCGCTTCTTCAGCGCTTGTTGCGCAAGCATTTGCCGGGGCGCACCCTGGACGATCCGCAGCTGGCTTCGTTCATGGATGCCATCGGGCAAGCCTGCGATGAGCTGGAAGGAAACAACCGGTTTTTGTCCCACACGCTGGATGTCACCTCACAGGAATTATCCGAGCTGAATGATCGGATTCGCCGGGATGCGGAACAGCGGGTGCGGCAGATCAGCAATTATTTTGAGCAATCGCTGGATCTCCAGCCCAATGTCATTTTTCGCTGCCGGAAAATCGGCCGGGATTATCAAATATCATTAGCCCGCGGCCGCTTTTTGCAACGGCTGGGACTGCGCCCCGAGCAGGTGGAAGAGCGCCGCATTGAGACTTTGATTGCCGACCCGGTGGCCCGGGATTTTTTTGAACGGGCTTGGCAGGGTAAAGAGCAGCGGTTTGAATCCACCTTTGCCGATAGCCGGGTCACCTGTCAGATTTTATTGTATCCGCTCCGGGACAAGGAACACGTGGTGGAACTCATGGGGATCATTGCGGATATTTCGGCGCAAAAAACGGTGGAGGATAAACTGCGTCAAACCTCGGAGGACCTGGTCCGCCGGGCGCAGGTGCTGGAACAAAACCGCCGGGTCATGTTAAGCATGATTGAGGACCTGGACCAGTCCCGCATCAGTGTGGAGCGAGAGCGCGACCGCGCCAACAATCTGGCCGCCGAGGCGGAGGCCGTGAGCCGGGCCAAGAGCGAATTTCTGGCTGCGATGAGCCATGAAATCCGCACCCCCATGAATGGCGTGCTGGGCATGACGGAATTACTCCTGAAAACCAGCCTGAGCAGCCGGCAGCGCGAGTTTGCCGAGGCGGTGGCCCAAAGTGCCAATGCCCTGCTGCATGTGATTGATGACGTGTTGGATTTTTCGAAAATCGAGGCCGGCAAGCTCACCATCGTCAACGAGGAATTTGCCATCCGCTCAGTGTTGGATGCGGTGCTCGAAGTCATCTCCCATCGCGATCCGGATAAAAAAATCAACCTTGCAGGCATCATTCAACACGAAGTGCCGGTCAAAGTTCAGGGGGATCCCCAGCGCCTGCGCCAGATACTGCTGAATCTGGTGGGCAATGCCGCCAAATTCACCGAGAAAGGCGAAGTGGTGGTACGGGTCAAGCTGGTGGCTGACTTTGCCGGCCAGCCGGTGGTGCGCTTTGAAATCAAGGACACGGGTATTGGTCTTTCTGAGGAGCAGATGAACCGGCTGTTCCAGCCGTTCATGCAAGCCGACCAGAGTTCGTCTCGCCGTTTTGGCGGCACCGGTCTGGGGCTCGCGATCACCCGCCGCCTGATCGAGTTGATGTCGGGTCGCATCGGCGTAACCAGCCGTCTGGGCGAAGGTTCCACGTTCTGGTTTGAATTGGCGCTCCCGTCGGTGGACCAGCCGCTGCTGCAGCAAAGCCATCCGGCGCTGGCCTTCGCGCACGCCGTGCTGGCAGTCAAGCAGCCCAGCCTGTGCGAATCGCTTCGCGAGCAATTCCGGAACTGGGGAGTCCAGTGCAGCGAAACTCATGATGCCGGCGAACTGGTGCGCCAGATGGAAAAATTGATTGCCCAGCGCCATACGCCGTTTGTGATTTGCGACGAGGATTTATTTGCCGAAGCCGGTAACATTCTTCGTCCCGAACTCGCGCGCCTGCGCCGTAGTTCGCATTGTGTTTTGCTTTCCAATCCGGCGACTGCCGTGGCCCAGGATGAAGACACGCTGGATATGTTTGAGAACGTCCTGCTCAAGCCCGTCAAACAATCGCATTTATTTGACACCCTGGTGACGGCGATTGAAGGCAGGAATCCGCAAACCGCGCGGCTGCGGGGCGGTACCGATTTTTATCGCGGTCGGGATAAAAGCATTGAGCACAAGCGGCTGGCGCAACTGCGCATTCTGCTGGCCGAGGACCATCATATCAACCGCAAGCTATGCCTGTTGATGTTGGAAGAACTGGGAGCGACGGCGGACACCGCCGTGAACGGTTTGGAGGTGCTCGCGGCGCTGGCCGATAAAGAATATGATTTAATCTTGATGGATTGCAACATGCCGGAAATGGACGGCTATCAGGCTACTCAAGCCATCCGGGAGCAGGAAGCTTCGCCGCTGAATGTCAAGCGCCGGCGCAACCGCATCATTGCGCTGACGGCCAATGCCCTGATCGGCGAGCGCGAGCGCTGCCTGGAGGCGGGCATGGACGATTATCTCGCCAAGCCCTTCACCGCTTCCGAACTGCGCAATGTTCTGGATGCTTCCATGGGCTGGAGAAATCCGGTGCCGGAAACGACTGCATCACTTTCGCGGCTGGAACAACTTGCCTCGGAACTCGACCGCGAATCCATAGAAATGATGGTGCGGGATTATATTGAGGAACTGCCCATTCGGCTGGCCAAAATGGAACTCTTGGCCAGGGAGGAGAAAGCCAAGCCACTTGAGATGGAGGCGCACTCCTTAAAAGGTCTCAGCGCGACCTTCGGCCTGAGGGAGCTGGAGGGTGAATTTCGCGCGATGGAACAGGCGGCGCGCCGAGGCGAACTCCAACAATTTCAACCCGGTTTTGTGGCGCTGCAGGCATCCATCGAAGAGGCGGTGATCAAATTAAAGTCCTGGCTGGCGCAATCCAGCGTATGAACGAAGCCCGGTTCAGGGCTGGGTGGGGCGGCGAGCAAAACGATTTTGATTGGTAAATTGATACAACAGCAACTCGACTATCTCCAACTCGACGAAAGTGTGGCGGGTTTGGCGGTGGCCCTGATGGGGTTATTATTGTATCGTCGCTTTCCTGCCCGGCGCTGGGGAGGTATGGCGTTTTTTGGTGCGGGACTACTGGCTGCGGGGTTGTTTGGTTTGCTGACACCGGTGGTCAGCCCGGTCATCATTCCCGCCGGTCATGCCTTGTTGGAGGCCCTGACGTTCCTGGCCCTGACAGTATTTGGTTGCCGGCAATGGCAGGCTGAGCGTAAACCGCTGCGTGTAGATAAGTGGTTGCCTTGGTTCCTCCTTTTGCTGGGGCTGAGCGGTTTGGTGTTAGGGGTGCCGCAATTGGAAGTCACCCTGCATTACTTTCTTGAACTGCCCGCCAGCCTGCTGGCGGCCCGGGCTTTATGGCGTCTCGCTGGCCGCGAAAAAAGTTTATTGCGGCATGGTCTGACGCTGGCTGCCGCAGCGCTGGTCGGGTTTGCTCTGGCGGATCTATCCGGGATGGTGGGAACTGTTTCCACCGCCGCCGCTGTTCCTGACCGGTTCTGGCTGGATCTGAGGCTCGTGGCAAAACTCCTGCAGGCCTTTTGCCTTATGATTTTTGCGGTGGGCTTGTGGTTTTTTTACCGCATCGGGCGTTCCAGACCCACGCTCGGCGGGGATGGTTGGGGCTGGTTTACGCCGCTGGTCATGCTCACCTTGCTCGGCTTGGGGTGGCGGGTGACGGAATGGCGTGGCCACAGCCTCGAGGAGGTGATGCGCGCACATCTGCAAATTCAAACCACCCAGATGGCGCACAGCATTGATCCCAAACTGGCGGGGCAACTTCCTTTTGCCGCCACGGACCGGACCAATGTGGCCTATGCCAGCATTCGCGAACAGATGATTGCCTATGGCCGGATCATTCACCATCGTTCGATTTACAGCGTGGCTTTGCGCAATGGCGAATTAAAATTCGGGCCTGAAAATCTGGCGGTGAACGACCCGGCGGCCTCGCCGCCCGGCACCATTTATCTGGAGCCTCCGCCCGGATTGCGGTCGGTTTTTGCTGCCGGAGTGCCGCTGACGGTCGGTCCCTATCGTGACGAATACGGTAGCTATGTCTCCTGTTTTGCGCCGGTGCTGAATCCCCGGGATGGCTCGGTAATCCTGGTGGTAGGTCTGGATTTGCTGGCGGATGATTGGCAAAACCGGGTGGCCAGTCAGCGACTCAAGCCCATGCTGCTGACCTTGGTCATGCTGTTCGTCATTATGACCGGGCTGGCCATTCGCGAATTGTTAGATCGCTCTCAGCTAAATGGCAAACGTAAATCATCTTATCTCGAAACGGCCATCGTGGGGCTTACGGGCATGGCTTTTACCGCGATCATAGGCTTGGTGGTTTTTGCGAATGCGACGAACGACCGGTGGCTGGCGTTCGAACAACTGGCTGGGGTACAAGCCGAAAAAATGCGCGGCGTCATGCAGTCCATTCAAGCGGATTTGGTGGGTTTGGCCACGGTGGTTCAAACCCGGCCTACCTTGGGGGCAGGGGAGTTTGCCACCATCGCCGGCCGGCTTACAGCCCGCGCCGGAATTCGCTCGGTGCAATGGATCTCGCGCGAACCGACTGGTGCCATGGAAGCTTTTTCCGTCCGGCTGGTGGAGCCACCCGAAGGAGAGCCTTTGGCGCCGGGCAGTGCCGCCGGCGTCAACTTCGCGCTGCAAGCGGCTATCACCAGCTCTCTCCGCTTGCGGCTGCCAATAACCACGGTGATAACTGCGATGCCAACGAATGGCTGGTCAGGGGCGGAAGCAGTTCTGATTTGCCCCGTTTACGGGGATGATTCGACCGAACTGCGCGGCTTCATCGCCGGATTCATCGAGGTGGACAGGGTATTGCGACTTGTCACAACACACGCTCAACCGGACGAATCGGACATTTCCATGATGGTGGCGGATCTCGGCGGCAGGAATGGTGCCGAGGTGATCGCCCAATATCCACCGGGCAAAAGCCCTCTGGAGGTGGCGCAATTGGATTTGTTACGCTCAGACCAGGGGGCATTGAAGGAATTTTTTCCGTTTTTTTTACCCGGACGGACCTGGGCGATGGCGTCGTGGCCGGACGCAGATTTTCGTGGGGGGCATCCGGACCGTTTCACGGCTATGACTTTGCTGGGCGGCAGTGCCTTTACCGCCACGATCATGATATTGGTGGGGCTGGCCCGTCGCCGGCAGGATGAATTGGAAGTCAAAGTGAGCGAGCGTACGCAGGCGCTGCGGGAGGCAAAGGAGGCCGCCGAGGCAGCTAATAAAAGCAAGAGCGAGTTCCTGACGACCATTAGTCATGAAATTCGCACACCGATGAATGGCCTCCTGGGCATGACCGAGCTGCTCCAAAAAACCCGGATGGATGCCAGCCAGCGCGATTTGCTGCAACACGCCGCCACAAGCGGCCGCACGCTGCTGGGCATCATCAATGAGATCCTCGATTTTTCCAAAATCGAGTCCGGCCAGTTGCAGCTGGAGGTCACTGATTTTGCGCTGCGGCCGCTGGTACAGGAAGTGATCGGTGCCATTGCTGGCGCGGACCCGGCCAAACCGGTGAAAATTTCCCTGGCCTGGGATGCAGCGGTGCCGGCGGCTTACCATGGAGATGCCAATCGTTTGCGGCAGTTATTCCAAATTCTGGTGGGTAATGCGTTCAAGTTTACCCCCGCGGGAACGATTACGGTGAGCCTTGCCTGCACTCCTCCGCAGGATCAGCGGACCACACTGCATGTCGAAGTTGCGGACACCGGCATCGGTATCAGTGAGGCAAAACAGAAATTACTGTTTCAGCCCTTTCAACAGGTGGATTCTTCTGATGCCCGGCGATTCGGGGGCACCGGGTTGGGGTTGGCAATCTGCCGGAGATTGTTGGAGTTAATGGGCGGGAGTATCGGGGTGAAAAGTCACGAGGGTCGGGGATCAACTTTCTGGTTCGAACTCACCCTCCCGGTGGCAGAGGAAATGAATTTTGCCAGTCTCCGCGTCCTGGTGGCTGAGGACCACCCGATCAACCAGCGATTGGCCTTGCTTGCCCTGGGTAAACTTGGCTGCACCGCCGCCGCCGTTGGCACGGGCAGCGAATTATTGACTCGTGTGCGGTCGGGAAAATGGGACGTCGTGTTACTATCCCCGCAAATGCCCGACATGAGCCTGGAAAAAATCCTGCGCGAACTTGATGCCTTCGGCAAAGCTTCCGCCATCAGCATCGTGGGTTTGGTTACCGGTGAGGCTTCGCCGGGATTGAATGTATTTCAGGCCGTGGGCGTCAAGGTCTGCCTCGCTCGCCCCTTTTCCATTTGGCAATTGCGGGAGGCTATTACCGAAGCATGCAAATCTGTTAAAGCCGCCCATTTACCGCCGTAAGAAGTTTTGACGGAATGGCCTGGCTCACCAATTTGGGGCTGGTGCCAACGTCTTTGTCGCCAAAGCCGTCTTGCAAAGTTACGCTCTCTGGTTAGGATAGGTCGGCCAAAGCAAGGTTATGAAATCGGACCGAACATTCGCACTCATCTGGAGCAGTCTTGCTGCCCTTGTGATTTGCACTGGCTGCACGCAGGTGCCCGTTGGTGCCAGCAGGCCCCTGCCCGGCATTGCTCCCAGCAGTGCCGGCGGCCCCAACCTTCTTTCCCAACGCCGCGTTTTGTCTCGCGAAAAGGAAAAGGAACCTGGCCGGCGCCGCTCCACTTATACCCCGCAAGTTTATCCGGTGGACGAACGCGGCTTTTCGCCGGTGGATGCTGCCTTGGCCCGGGCTTTTGCCCGAGAGGAAGTGGTTACGAATGACGAGGAGGGCGCGCTTAACCCCTTTGTTCTAAAAGTCATTGCTGCCTATCCGCTGGATGGCTCGTATCAGTATCATTGCAGCTGGAATCCGCGCGAATATGACATCTACAATGGTGTGACCCAGGACCAGTGGTATCGTGGCCAGGTCGTGGCGAAAGCTTATCCAGACGGATCGCGTTGCAGTTATTGCTGCGGTTTCACGTTTGAGGTGTTTGTCCGCGCGATGAAACTCAGAAATGTGCAAAGTGGCCTTGACCCCGACGACTTCAACGGGATGACCTTCAACGATCTCTTTAATGCCCTGCAATTCTGGTATATTGAAGGCAAGGGCGATTCGGAGGCGCGGGCCGTGACCAGCTATGGGCTGGGGCGTAGCGTCACGGATTTTGAAGCCGCCCGCCCCGGAGATTTTCTAAGTTACAGTTCCACGCCCTCCGGCGGTCATGCGGTGGTATTTCTTGGCTGGCTGCGGGATGATGCCGCGACGCCCGGAAAAATCACCGGCTTCAAATACTTTTCCTCCAATCTTTCCGGTAATGGCCTCGGCTATGCGCAGGCGCATTTCAGCGACTGCACCAGAAATGGACACGGCGTGCTGCGCCACTATGTGAATATTGCCCATGTGGGAGCCATCAAAGACTACCGCCCGTTCAACCGCGTCCAAATCATTCAGCGCAATGCCTACGCTCCCACCCAGCCCACACATGTCCTCTATTTGCCGGAAACGAAATAAGGTTTTTTTGCTGCCTAATCAGATTTTGCTGGATTTGAGTTAACCATGAAATTTTCTATGCGGCCAGTGGCGCTATGGCAAAATCCCCTCGCATGAATAAACGCGCCATTCTCAAAAAGATCGTCGACAAGCTGGTTGCGGAACTGGAAATTTATTTTCGGGCCGCGCAGTTTTCGCGCGCCGAGGCCACGCACGAATCCAACAAGGCGGAGAATAAATATGATACACGCGGTCTGGAAGCCTCCTATCTCGCACGCGGCCAGTCCAAGCAGGCCGCCGAACTGGAAGCGGCCCTTGCCGAATTTGGGAAAATGGGAGTGCGGAAATTTTCTTCAGCGGACGCCATTGCGGTGGGCGCCTTGCTCGAATTAGAGCAGGGGGGAGAGAGCAATTTCTATTTTCTCGGTCCACGCGCGGGTGGCACCGAAGTGATCCACGATAAAAAGGAAATTCTGGTCATCACCCCGCAATCGCCCCTCGGTGAACAGTTGCTTGGCAAAAAAGCCGGCGATACTTTGCAGTTAAAATTTGGCAACGAACGACGCGCGGCCAGAATCGTCGACATTCAATAGCGCTAATCAGATTTTGAGTTGGTGGACGACTTCCGCAATCAGCCATAGCCGCCAGTGCAACTGGGCATTTGTGTTTTGAACAGGGCGGGCTCGATCATGGTTTAATGGCCACCATGACAATGGCCGCCGCAGCAGCCGCCCTGCGCACCACCGCCGGTTTGGCAGGCGGTTGGAGGGCCGCCGCTGCCGGCGGAGGCAAAGGTGGAAAATTGCTTATTCAGTTTCCCCGAGCCGCAGTGCGGACATTTTGTTCCCTGCCAGTCGGCGGACCGAACCAGGATTTCGCTGTCTTGTTCGCATTTTTCGCAATGAAATTCGTAAATCGGCATGGCGTGAACTTATGGTACTTGGGGAAAAATTCAAGTGGCAAGCGCGGGCGCAATGTGGTTTGCTTTTCCTGCATGAGCCACTTGCAACGCGCCATCGAAGATTCCATCGCCACCTTGCGCACCCTGTCTGCCCTCGAAGCCCCGCTGCAAAGTGCGGCGAAACTGGTGGGGCGGGCGCTCGCCGATGGACATAAGCTTCTGATTTGCGGCAATGGCGGCAGTGCCTCGGATGCCACCCACCTTGCCACGGAGTTTCTCTGCCGGTTCCAGCAGGACCGCCGCCCCTATCCGGCTATTTCGC
>CAISVF010000121.1 GCA_903888765.1 uncultured Verrucomicrobia subdivision 3 bacterium
CGGCTTGAAATGGCGAAATTTTTTCGCCATCGAAAACCAGTTTGCCTGCTTGTGGGCAATGAAAAGTGATAAACCGTAATGATCAAAAACTATCAAACTATGAAACGTCTGAACCCTACCCTCCTGCTCTTTACTGCCGCCCTGTTCCTGCTGGTGCCCGCTTCCCCGGCCACCACCCGCAATTGGACCGGGGCAGGGACCAATAGCTTCTGGACCACCGCCACCAATTGGGACTCGTATCCCAGTGCCCCGGCGGCCAGTGGCGATACGCTGGTGTTTACCACCGCCGCGCGCCAGACAATGACGAACGACTATTCGCCCATCACGAATACCATGACGTTCGCCAGCGGCGGCTGGACCTTGAACGGCAATCCGGTTTGGCTCGGTGGTACGCTGACTAGTTCGCTGGGCACCAATGTGGTGAATGTGAATACTCCGCTCACCGCTGCCCGCACCGTTACGGTCACAGCCGACCAGTTGACCATGAACGGCGTGATGAGCGGCGCATACGGCTTGACCAAGGCTGGCGTCGGAACACTCGTTCTGACGGCTACCAATACCTACACGGGTGGGACGACGCTTGGTAACAGCGTTGGCATTGTGAAAATCACCAACCCACAGGCGCTAGGCAGCGGAACCATCGCGCTCAATAAAGCAGGCGCCGTACTTAATGGTTATTTGCAGTTGAACCTTTCGGGGTCAAATACCATTGCCAATACGTTTGGCGGTTTTAGTTCCACCACCGCGCTGGGTGATTTGACCGTGCCTTGCATTGAAAATCTTTCCGGCACCAATACCATCCTCAGCGGTCTTACGGTGACCGCCGGCGGCGGTAACGGTGAAGCCTTTAAAGCTTCGGGAGGTTTGTTGATTCTGGCCGGCGGCATCGGGCCGACATTGACCGCTCGCGGCGTGGAGTTAAACGGCTCCGGACTCGGCATGGTGAATGGTCCGATTACCAATGGTCCCAGCAGTGCGACATTCGTAATTTGGAAGGATGGTACCGGCACCTGGATCCTCAATGGCACAAATACAACCACAGGTTTTCTGATCATCAACAACGGCAAAATCGCTCTGGGACCGAATGCTTCCATCAGCAGCCCGACCATCGTGCTGGCGGCCACCTCCGTCTTAGATGTTTCCGCCATGGCGGGTGGCTGGACCCTGGCAGCAGGCAAAACCCTTCAGGGCAACGGAGTCGTCGTCGGCAACCTATCCACGACTACGGCTACGATCTCCCCTGGCACTGTGCCGGCGCTGAATTCAGGTGCCGGGACGACCACAGCGGGCACGCTGACCTTCAGCAATAATCTTACCCTGGGGGGAGCCTCGATGCAGATGAATCTTTCTTCTGACCCAACCGGCTTGATTAAGAACAATGACCAGATCGTGGTTGCCGGCAACTTGACGGCTACCGGCGTCAACAACTTTGCCTTGGGGGCCAACATCGGTGGCGCGCTCGGCAGTGGCACGTATCGGTTGATCAAATTTGCCGGTTCCTTTACCGGCAGCTCCAATAATTTTTCCGTTTCCGGCTTTCCCACCGGCGGTCGCGGTACGGTGGGGGGCTATATTGCCGTCAACACTGGCGGCATTGATCTGGTGGTCACCGGCACGCCGCCCGCCAATCTCGTCTGGCGCGGGGATGGCTCCGCCAACAACTGGGATGTGACCACGTCTTCCAATTGGTTGAATGGCGTCACTAAGGATGAATTTTTTACTTACGACGCCGCCACGTTTGATGACTCGGCCACAAATTTTGCCGTTAATCTACCCACCGACCTCATCGCAGGCTATGTGACGGTGAATTCAACGAATAACTACTCCTTTACCGGCGGGGCCATCGGTGGCACCGGCGGGTTGACCAAGACCGGTTCCGGTACTTTGACCAACAATAATAACAACACCTACACCGGCATTACCACCATCAGCGGCGGCGCGATCGCCGTGGCTTCGATCGGTGCCGGCGGCGCAGCCAGCCCGCTCGGCGCAGCCGGAAACTCCATTGTGAACCAGTATATCAATGGCGGCACTTTGGAATACACCGGAGCCGGCGAGACCAGCGCGCGGGACTTTAGCATCGGACCCAACGGCGGCACGCTGCAAGTGGATACCGCTGGCGCGGTGC
Organism: uncultured Verrucomicrobia subdivision 3 bacterium; assembly: GCA_903888765.1. GTDB lineage: Bacteria > Verrucomicrobiota > Verrucomicrobiia > Limisphaerales > UBA11358 > UBA11358. Next base: position 2,129 of record CAISVF010000121.1, read on the forward strand.
TCCAGTTCAGCACCAGCGGTGGCTGGGTCGCTTCCGGTCACACGTTTACCAAAACCGGCCCAGGGACGGTCTATTGGAACCTCCAGCAAGTGTTGGATGGCACTAATAATATTTATGGCGGCATTTTAAAAATCGGCACCGTTAACGTGTTCGGCGTGAATCTGACCACGCCGGTGTTTATCAACGGTGGTGCGCTGGACCTCAATGCCTTGAGCATGGATGCCAAGCCTGTGGTGGTACAAGGCATGGGGGATCCGGTGCTCAACGTCAATAGCGGCACCACGAATGGGGCCATCATTAATTCTTCGGCCAGCAGCCAACAGCAGGCATTGCGGTTCATCACGCTGACCGGCGACACCGCTTTCGGCGGGACTGGCCGCTGGGATTTGCGGGCCAATCCCACGGCGTCGCTTTCGACCGGTGGCAATAGCTACAATCTGATCAAAGTGGGAGCCAATCAAGTCAGTTTCACCGGGGTCAATATTGATGCCGCTTTGGGCAATGTCGATGTGCGGTCCGGTATCTTGAGTTACGAAACGAGTTCTACCGGACTGGGTAATCCGAGCAAAACGCTGACCGTGGAAAATGGCACCACCTTTCAAATGTGGGCCGTTGCCAATCCTCTGAATAAGCAAATTATCCTGGCCGACAATGCCACTATGGTTGCCGGCAGCGGAGCGAATACGGTGGCCGGTCCGGTCAATATGCCGGGAGATCAGTCCTCCGGCCCGACCATTAATGTGGCCAGCAGCGCAGCTCTGGTGCTTAACGGCGTGGTCAGCGGTGCGGGCAACTTGAACAAGACAGGCTTGGGCGCGCTCACGCTGAACGCAAACAATACCTATTCCGGCACTACCACCGTCACGGCGGGCAAATTAGTCATCAATAGCGCGCAGACCGGCACCGGTGCCATCACCGTGAATGACGGCAGCGCGCTTGGCATTGTGATTTCCGGTGCCGGCCAGTTGCTTCCCGCTTCCTTGGCGTTCGGCAGCAGCGTGGGGCCGGTGACCAATGAATTCACGGGCGTGGCCAGCACCACGACCGCGCCGGTCAGCACCCCGAGCCTGGTGATCAATGGCACCAACGTGATCAACATACTCACCGGCAATTTCCTGGCAGGCCATGTTTATCCGCTGATTTCCTTCGGCAGCATCAGCGGTGCCGGCACCTTCGCGCTCGGCACCTTGCCGCCGCTGGTAACCGCCACGATTGTCACGAACGGCAGCAGCATCGCCTTGAGTGTTTCCTCGGCCGTCGCCATCGAATATTGGACCGGCATTGTCAACGGTAACTGGGATATCAATGCCACCACCAACTGGACCTTCAATGGCGCCGCGGCCACTTACGCCAACGGCAATACCGTGGAACTGGACGATACCGCCAGCAACACCGTCGTGACGATCACCACTCCGGTTCAGCCGAAGGGAATCTTCGTGAATAACGTCACCAAGGATTATTCCATCAGCGGTAGTGCGATCGCCGGCACCAACAGCCTCACCAAGCTGGGCGCGGCCGCCCTGACCTTGTATGGCGCCAACACCTACACCGGCGGCACCACCCTCACTGCCGGGACGCTGAATCTGGACAATAACGCTGCTTTGGGTGCCGGTCCGCTCACCATCAATGGCGGCACCATTGATGACAATGGTTCGGACGTCGTCACCCTGACGAACAACAATGTCCAAAATTGGAATGGCGATTTTATTTATACCGGTAATCAGAGTTTGAATCTTGGCACTGGTGCCGTGACCATGGCTTCCAGCCGCCAGATCGGCGTTAATGCCAACACGTTGACCGTCGGCGGGACTATCAGCGATGGTGGCGCCGGTTACGGCCTGGCCAAGACGGGGGCCGGTTCCTTGACCCTGCGCGGGGTGAATGCTTACCACGGTGTGACCACCATCTTGAATGGATCGCTGGATCTTTACGGCAATCAGTCCGCTGTGACCGGTGGCTACCTCATTGGCCCTTCTAACGTCAGTAGCTCGGTCGTGAATTTCCACAGTGCTTCCACCGTGGTCGTGGCCGCGACTAACAGCATTACGGTGGGTAATACGGTGCTCTCCGGCACGGCCGCCGAAACTCTTAACGTGCTCGGTACCGTGTTAAATAATGGCACCTTGTTCTGTGGCCGGGCTGGCAGTGTGAACATTAATTCCAACGGCGTCTGGACCCAGACTGGCAACATGACGGTCAATGCCATCGGCGGTTATTCAGGCACGTTGACCATTGCCGCAGGCGGTTCCTTTGCTTACTCCGGCCCCGGTGCCGTCATCGTGGATCCGGGCAGCGGCAATACCGGTAGCGGCATTGTGGCTATCAACGGCGGCAGCTTCACCACCAGTCAAGGCTTCGAACAAACTGTCACGGGCACCACTGGCCTTGGTCTGCTTGAACTCTTGAACGGCGGCGCCCTCGTCCTCTCGTCCAATGTGCCGCAGCTCATTGTGGTCAATACCGCCACCTTGGTCCTGACCAATGGGCCGGGCGGCGGCGTGATTGACACCGCCGGCTTCGCCACCGAAATTAATACCGATATCACCGGCACCGGCAGCTTCACCAAGCGCGGTGCCGGCACCCTGACGCTTTCCGCAGCCTCTCCCTTGACCTACAGCGGAAACACCCTCATCACCGGGGGTTCCCTGGTCTTGTCCAACTCCGCCACGCCAGCCAGCACCAATATCCTCATCGGCGGCGGTGCCAGCCTGGATGTCTCCGCCCTGTCCACCCAGCCCTTTCTGCTGGCGGATTATCAGGTGCTCGGCAACCTCTCTTCCACTGCCGTGTTGAATGGCAGTGTGGACGCTGCCTCGTCGCCAGCGGCCCTCAGTCTTGCCTACGCTGCCGGCACACCGGCATTGACGGTGTTGAATGGAGTGCTCACCCTTGACGCCGCCACACCGGTCACGGTGAATAACACCGGTGCGGTGCTGGCTAATGGCACCTACAAGCTCATCTCCGCAGGCATGGGTGGTTCCGTCGCCGGCGTGGTTCCTGCCACCGTGACGATCACCGGCAGCGGTTTGGGCACGGGTGGCACCGCCGCCCTCAGCCTCAATGGCAACGAACTCTACCTGACGGTCTCCGGTGCAGTCACGGTGAACACGAATTCACCCGTGCTGACCAACAGCTACCGCAGCGGTAGCGTGAAGTTGTCCTGGCCGACCGACCACATCGGCTGGCGCTTGTTGCTGCAAACAAATCACTTAGCCAGCGGCATCAGCGTCAACCTCAATGACTGGGATACGGTCCCCAACTCGGCGACCACAAATGCCGTCACTCTCCCGGTGGATGCCGCCAAGCCCA
>CAISVF010000122.1 GCA_903888765.1 uncultured Verrucomicrobia subdivision 3 bacterium
ATCCGTGGTTTTTCAAATTCCATTGCGTAGTTTTGGATGATCGTGATCCTGGTCGCTGTGGCTATTGGGAACGCTCGCCATTCAGTCCTCGCGGACGGGGCTTGGCAGAAGGCCTATGTTTCGGAGGGAAAGGTGTGGAGCAATGCTCCGCGGTTCCGGTCGTGGGTGAAAGCTGATATGCCAAATCCATGACATTTCACAGCATTCAGATTGCGAGGCAATCTCAATACACCAGGTACACCGGGGCGGAAAATTTCGAATAGGGAATCTTGCGCACGGCCAGCGAAACGCGTTTAATCAGAACATTCAATCCCACTGAGATGAGAGAAATATTATTGATGCCGTAATGAAAACCGGTGAATTTAAACTGTGAGATTAACCAGATGAAATACCCAGCATTCATTGCTGCGGCAAAGAGCCCGATGGTTTCTGCAGAAATTCAGAAGGCGAGTGTTGTCCGCATGTCCGTCAAGCGCGACGTGAAGTGGGGGCTATTGATCCATCGGGGCGGGTACGCGGTTTCCGCCGGCAAACACGGCAGGCAATGAAAACGACACGGGCAATAATGAAACAAATCCTCATACTCATCACCGGCTTGCTGCTCGCGCCGATGGACATGCTGCACTCTGCCGATACCACCACGATTGCCGTTGATTCGCCAGCGGTGGTCTTTTCCCCGGGCAACTGGACCGGCGATGCTGGACGCGGCGGGAAACTCTTCCGCCAGACATGGAATCCGGGAGCCTATTTCCGGGTGGCCTGGGAGACCCGCAATCCCAAGCCAGTCGCGAAGATTCTGCTGGATACTTCCACGTATCCTCCGAAATTCAAACCACCGCTCCTGGCCTACTGTATTGATGGAGTCTGGAAGTCCAAGATTCCCTGTGCCAATGAAATCGTCATTGAGGATATTGAGGGCACGGGGAGGCATGAGTTAAGCGTCTATCTGCATCAATCGCAGCAGGAGGGGCGCTGGGGGAGCGACGGGAAAAGCGGTTGGAACGTGCTCCGGGTTACCAGCCTGCAAGTTGATGCGGAGAGCCAGCCCATACTTGCCGCGCCGGCAGCAAAATGGGCCCTGATTATTGGGGATAGCATCACCGAAGGATGCGGCGCCACCGAGTTGGCCGCTTATTCCCATCTGGTGGGACAGGCGCTGAAAACACAGGGATACGAGTATGGCATCAATGCCTGTGGCTGGAGCGGTTGGATCAACCGGGGCGACAACCCTCCCGGCGATGTTCCCGGCTATTACGTCGTTACCAATTCCAGTAACGGTGCGGGCGGGCAGTATGATGAGGCGAGGAGCCGCTGGGACAAGCTCGACGGGAACCGCCATTCGTTACTCGATTCCCGGGGACATATCAGCGCGAACGGCAAAACCGGGCAGGAGCCAGCGCTGATCATGATCAATTACGGGACCAACGACTCGCTGCATAAATCCAATCCGGGTGACACTTTCGCCAGCATCATTCAGAGCCTGGCAGCGTTGCGCCGGAGCGCTCCCGATGCCGAAATCATCCTGCTCATTCCCTTTGGCCAGTATTACGCCAGGGATTTGAAAGAAGCGGTCGCAATTCATAAGAAAAGTCATCCCCGGGAGCACAAAATCGCCATCATCGATCTGGGGCCAGCCGTGGCGAAGACCTTGGCGGCGAAGGATGGTCTGCTGGGTGGTTTACATCCCAATGACCGGGGACATGCGCTTTTTGCGGCCGAGATCATTCCGCAAATGATGACGATCCTTAATACTGTTTCGAGGTGAATAATGAGCCGGAATACTGTACTCACCCTCACCAGCCTGCTGCTGGTGCCACTGACCACGTTGCACGGCGCGGAGTTCCACGTTGCCATTGCTGGCAATGATGCCTATGCGGGAACGGCAGCGGCACCGCTGCGCACCCTGCAGCACGCCGCCGAGCTGGCGCAGCCGGGAGATGTCATCACCGTGCACGGGGGCGTTTATCGCGAACGCGTCAATCCGCCGCGCGGCGGCGAGTCGGAGGAGAAACGCATCGTCTATCAAGCGGCACCGGGCGAGAAGGTGGAGATCGCCGGCTCCGAAGTCGTCCAGCACTGGACGCAATTGTCTGGTGAGGTTTGGAAAGCGACGCTGTCAAATGCGTTCTTCTGCAAGTTCAATCCCTACAACGATCTCATCCGCGGCGACTGGTTCAATCCGAAAGGGCGCCCGCATCACACGGGCGCCGTTTATCTGAATGGCGATCGACTGGCTGAAGCAGCGAAAGTGGATGAGGTGATGAAAACCGCCAGCACGAATCCGCTCTGGTTCGCTACGGTGGACGCCACTAACACGACCATCTTCGCGCAGTTTAAAGGAGTCAACCCGAACGAACAACTGATCGAGATCAACGTACGCCAAACCGTGTTCTATCCGGACAAACCGGGACGAAATTTCATCACCGTGCGCGGTTTCACGATGCGCCACGCCGCGACACCATGGGCGCCGCCAACGGCCGAACAAATCGGCCTTATCGGCACGCATTGGAGCCAAGGCTGGATCATTGAGAGCAACACCGTGAGCCACTCGATCTGTTCCGGCATTGCGCTGGGCAAACACGGCGACCAATTCGACAACACTTCGGCCAACACGGCCGAAGGCTACGTCAAGACCATCGAACGCGCCCACGCTTACGCCATCCCCTGGACGAAAGAAAACATCGGCCACCACCTCGTTCGCGGCAACGAGATTCATCACTGCGGACAGGCCGGCATTGTCGGGAGCCTGGGCTGCGCTTTTTCGACCATCGAAGGCAACGACATTCATGACATTCACTGGAACCAGCCGTTCGACGGAGCCGAGATGGCGGGCATCAAGTTCCACGGCGCCATTGACGTCGTGATCCGGGGCAACCACATTTACCGGTGCGGCAGTGTGAGCGGGCTTTGGCTCGATTGGATGGCCCAAGGCACGCGGGTGACACAGAATCTCTTCCACGACAACGTGTCGGAGGATCTTTTTCTGGAGGTGGATCACGGGCCGTTCATGGTGGACAATAATTTTTTCCTTTCCCGTGTCAACATCGGGGACATGTCGGAGGGGGGCGCGTTCGTTCACAATCTATTCACCGGGAAGATCGTGAGCCAGCCGGAGCGAAGCCGGGACACGCCGTTTCATCCGCCCCACAGCACGGCAGTCGCCGGCTTGACCCACATTGCGGGCGGCGACGACCGGTTTTATAACAACATCTTCATTGGTGATGGCACTCCCGGAGCTGATTCGGTCAAGGCGGCACCACAGCACTCGCCACGTGGCTCCGGCTACGGTTTGTGGGGGTATGACCAACGGGAAGCGCCGCTGCAAACCGGGGGAAACGTGCTGTATAATGGGGCCCAGGCGTACCGCAAAGAGAGCAATCCGCTTCTGGCGGCAGGCAGAAATCCCCACGTGAAGCTCGAACAGGCAGGTGGTGAGTTCCGGCTGCAGTGCGATTTCGGGGCCGAACTCCAGCGGGCCGGCGCCGGGTTGGTCACCACGGCCTTGCTTGGCAAGGCCGGAATTCCACAGGCAAACTACGAGAATGCCGATGGCTCAGCGCTGGAGATTAATACGGATTTCTTCGGCAAGGATCGCAGCAAGACGAAGCCAACACCCGGGCCGGTTGAGGTTATGGGCGATACTAAGCAGGGGATCAAGGTCTGGCCAAAGTAAATGG
>CAISVF010000123.1 GCA_903888765.1 uncultured Verrucomicrobia subdivision 3 bacterium
CGTCCTGCCGCAATCGCTGCTGCAAATTATCAACCGGTTGCGGGCCGATGGTTTTGCGGCGAACGGCGCACCGACGAACACCGATGATTTGTTCACCGCCATCCGCACGTTCGGCAACAATCCCATGCCGGGAACGAATGTCGCCGTCGAATTGGACAAACTCGCGCGTTCGGGCCGCTGCCAACTGCTGGCCGTTTCCGAGTACCGCAAATGGTTCAACCAATTGCCCGACGAGCTGCGTTACCCCGTGCTTTTCAAGTGGGGGGAACCGGAGCAAAGCCGCATCATGGTCTGGCGCGATGACACCGGCAAACCGTTCTTCGCCTTTCCGGCGCAGCGCTGGGGCAATCTGCTGTTCGCCGCGCAGCCGACGCGCGGCTGGGATCAGGACTTGGAGGCCGCGTATCACAACGTCAAGTTGCCGCCGCATCACGAGTATCTGGCGTTCTATCTCTGGCTGCAAAAAAACTTTCAGGCGGACGCGATGGTTCATGTTGGCGCACACGCCACGCATGAATGGCTGCCGGGCAAGGAAGTCGGCTTCACCGCCGCCGACACGGGCGAGGTTATCGTCGGGGCTGTGCCGCAATTGTATCCGTTCATCGTGGATGACATCGGCGAAGGCTTGCAGGCGAAGCGCCGCGCGATGGCGACCATCATCACGCATCTGCCGCCGCCGCTGGACCGCGCCACGCTCAATCCCGAATTGCGCGAGGTTTCCAGCCTCATTAACGACTACCACGCCGCCCGCGAAAAAGGCGCGGTCGCCAGTGACGACATTCTCCGGGAACTCGCGCGCAACTGCGAAAAAATCGGGTTATTCAAAGACGTTGGCATCACGCTCGCCACGAATGCGCTCTTGAACGCCGACCAACTTGAAGACCTTGACCATTACCTTGAGAAAGTTGGCGACCGCCTGACGCCGTTTGGAATGCACACGTTTGGCGTTGCGCCCGACGAAGCGAAACGCGCCGCCACCGCCGAGGCCATTCTTTCGTTGGAACCGAATCTTTCGCCGGAAGAACACGCGCAGCGCAAAGCGGAGTTGATGGCGCGTATCGAGGCTTCCGCCCATGCCGAACTCGACGCGCTTTCCGCCGGACTGGCGGGACGCTACATCGCCGCCGGGCCGGGCAACGATCCGGTTCGCAACCCTGATTCGCTGCCGACGGGAAAAGATTTTTATGGCTTTGACCCGTCACGCTTGCCCACGACCGCGACCTTTGCCGCCGGTTCACGGCTGGCAACTGACATCATCGCTTCGTATCGCAAGCGGCACGACGGACAGTTTCCCGACCGCTTGGTTTTCAATCTTTGGGGCACGGAAACGAGCCGGCATGAAGGCGTGATGGAGGCGCAAATTCTCGCGCTCATGGGTGTGCGCCCGAAATGGGATGCTCGCGGACGCGTGCAAGGCGTAGAGCTGATTCCGCAGACGGAACTCGGCCGTTCGCGCGTGGACGTCACCGTGATTCCATCCGGCCTCTATCGGGATTTGTTTCCGAATCTGATGCTGTTGCTCGATCAGGCCGTGAACGTGGTGAAGACCGATCCCAGCGCCGACAATCCGCTGTTGCGCAACATCGCCGCCGCGCGGGCCGCACTCGAAGCGCAAGGGGTCGCATCCAATGAAGCCGAGCGGTTGGCCACCGTGCGAATTTTCAGCGTGCCGTCCGGCGCTTATGGCACGGGCTTGGATCATGCCATCCATCATCCCGATACTTGGAACGAACAGCATGACGTTGCCGGCGTGTATTTCAATCGCATGAGCCATTTATTCGGACAAGGCTTCTGGGGCACGCGCGCGGCAGCGGGCACGAACCGCGACTTTTCACCGACCCTGCTGCAACTGGCATTGAAGGGTGCGAAAGGAGTTATCCACAGTCGTTCCTCGAACATCTATGGCGCAATTGACAGTGACGATTTTTACCAATACCTCGGCGGCACGGCGATGGCTGTGCGCAAGGTCAACGGCACGGCGGCGGATACCCTCGTCACCGATTTGAGCAATCCCAAGGCTGGTGAAACCATGACGCTGGAGCGCTACATGGGCCGCGAAATGCGGGCGCGCTATCTGAATCCGAAGTGGATCGAGGCGATGCTAAAAGAAGGTTACGCGGGCGCGCGGATGATTCGGCAGGTGACGGACAATCTCTGGGGCTGGCAAGTCACCGTGCCCGACGCGGTGGGGAACGAGAAGTGGCAGGAGATGTTTGAAACGTATGTGCAGGACCGCCACGCGCTCGGCATCCGGGAGAAATTCACAGCCGCCGAAAATCTTGCCGCCTACCAGTCGATGGTGGATCGAATGCTTACCGTCATCGAAAAGGGCTACTGGCAGGCGTCGCCCGAAACCGTCGCCCGTTTGAAACAGGTGCAAACCGAACTTGTCCCCGCCGTCGCGGCGGAAAATGCAAATATCGCCAAACGTACCGAAGCGCAACTTTGCCCGCCCCCGAGCGTGACGGCAATGTCCAGCGCGGCAACAACTCCAGTGGCCAAATCAACACCCGTCGTGAGAGGTCGCGTGCTGGAAGAAAAGCCGCGCTCAGAAACCACTTCGCGCCACCAAGGCACAAACCCATCCATTATTTCGTTGTCGGCGGGACTTGCCGCGCTGGCTCTGATTGCCTTCGGCTGGTGGCGCGAGGGCGCTCGATCTCGCCGAATGAAATCTTAAACCGCAATTGCTCGCTTGCGTTGCTGCGCCGGTTGCAAATAATCATGCACATGAAAAAAGACACCGCCACGCGCTTCAGCGTATCGCTGCCCCCGGCCCTGCTCCACCAATTGGATCAAATGACGCACGAAAAAGGGTATGACAACCGCTCGCTGGCCATTGCCGACATGATCCGCGCCCAACTCGTGGAACATCGGCAAAAATCTGATTCCAGCGAAATTGCCGGCACCATCACCCTGGTCTATGACCATCATAAACCGCATTTGCAAGCCAGCCTGACGGACATCCAGCATGATCATCACAACGCAATCCTGTCCACCGTTCACGTCCACCTGGACCACCATAATTGCCTGGAAGTGCTGATTGTACGAGGCAAAGCCAGCATCATCCGGAAGATCGCGGATGAATTGATTGCCGCCAAAGGCGTCAAACACGGAAAACTGACCGTGACCTCCACGGGCAAAGATTTGCCGTCCTGAGGAAGCAGAGGGAAACGCGGCTTAAGCGGCGGGGGCTTTTCTAAAAGCCGCCGCCAGGCCGCACAACAAGAGCGCGGCACCGAGCACGCAGATGATCGCCGCGCCCGTGGGCAAATCAAAACGGTAGGCAGCATACAACCCCAGCACGCCGGCGGCGGTGGCAATCAGCCAGCCCACGAGCAAAAGCACGACCACGCGACTGGCGAGAAGATTGGCGCAAACCGCCGGCACGATGAGGTAGGAAAAAACCAACAGCACCCCGCCGATCTGCACAAAGCTGGTCACGACCAGACCAAACAAGGCATAAAACAAAAAATCCCACCAGCGCACCGACATGCCCTCCGCCTCGGCGCGATCCGGCTCAAACGAAATCATCATGAATTTTTTCCGGAACAGGCAATGCACCCCGCCGATGGCCAAATAGATTAGAAAAGTTTTCAGAACTTCGCGCGGGCTGACTAGCAGGACATCCCCAATGAGGGTGCGACGCAGTTCCTCGTTGCCTTCGGCCGTGCGGCTCAGCAAAAGGATGCCGGCGGCGGCGGCGACCACATAGGTGATGCCGATCAGAGCCTCCTGCGGCACGCGCGAGTGATGGCGCATGCGCGTGACCGCAAAAATGGCCGCCCCGACGAGCGTGAAACCAAATGACCAAAGATACGTCTGCGGAGCAGAAGCCTCATGGCCAAGCAGGAGGCTGACACAAGCCCCCAGGGAAGCCACCTGTGCCAGCGCGAGGTCCACGAAGATCACCTCCCGCCGCACAATATGCAATCCGAGATAGACGAGCATCCCCGGCAGCAGCAGGCAGGCGATCAGCGGCCATTTCATTACCGTGATAATTTCAGCCATAAGGGGTTATGGTTTGGCCAAGGCGGCAGCCAGGGAACTCACCAATTGATCCAGCAAGGGAATATAGCCACCTTCCGTGCCTTTGAGGCCGCCCGGAAATTGCGTCACCGGCACCACGATCGCCCCTGATTCACGAGCCACTGTATCTGCCGTGCGCCGGTTCAAATAGGGATCCACAATGATAACCTGCGCATGGGCCGCCTTCATTTTTAAAATGATTTCAGCCAAATGCGATGGGGACGGCGGAATACCCGGCTTGGGCTCCAGAAACAAATCCATCTGCAAACCAAAGTCGCGGGCAAAGTAAGGCCAGGAATCATGATAAGCCACAATGCTGCGGCCTTTAAAAGGTGCGAGCGCCTTTTGCCACCCGGCCAGTTTAGCCGCCAGCGCGGCGGTAAAGGTGTTTAAATTGGCCCGATAAACCCCGGCATTAGCCGGATCATTTTGAGCAAAGGCTTCAGCGATAGTTTCCGCGACAATTTTTCCGTTGGCCGGACTGATGATAAAATGCGGATTACCCGCCGCATGAATATCGCCGCGCGAACGGTCGAGGGTGGCCGGGACGTCAAGCAATTGCACACCACGAGAACAATTGACGTGGCCAGCAGCCCCGGCAACAATTTTGTCGTTGCGAGATTGATCCAGCAAGGCGGGAAGCCAGCCGATTTCCAACTCCGCCCCTCCCTCGATCACCACGTCGGCGTGGTTTAATTTCACGATAAAACTCGGCTTGGCATCAACAAAATGCGGGTCCTCGGTAGGTTTCGCCAGCGTGGTGAGAGTGATTTTATCTCCGCCGATTTCGGCAGCAATGGAGCCAAGGTCTGCCGTGGTCGCAACCACATTTAGTTTAGCCGGCGCGGTCGCCCCCAGAAGCAACGCAAGCATAACGCTGGATAATTTTCTTTTCATAATAGGTTTTAAAATTGTGGTGAATCGGCAGCCAAATCAGGTGCCGTTAAAATTTATGAGCCCCGTGAGCCCCCAGAAGAAATTCCAGTTGCAACCAGACCGAATGAGCATTCCCGAACAATTCCCCATGGTCATAATTGTATTGCAGCCGGATTTTTGAAAATTCGCTCGGGTAGAAGGTCAACACCGGCGAAATGCGCGTGCGTTCACCCCGATACACATCCGCAGTGCCGTAGGCTCCGCGATTGCCGTTGGCATACTCGCCGCGCAAACCGGTTACCCAGCGCGGTTTAAAACCCCACAGAACTTGAGAATACGCGCCCCAGTCACGCAGTAATTCCCGCGGCAGGGCAGCGACAGGATCCGCACCGGCGTCAAAGCATTCGTACAGTCCTTCCGTTTGCCAGGATACGAAAGGGAAGCCCTCGTGGGCATCGGCAGCCTTCCACTTCCAATACACGTCCACGCCATAAATCTGCGTGTGCGCATTGGCACCAGTATCATTGGGACCAAAGGCGACGGAAGTGCCGAGCACGAGGGTCTGCTGATCGGTGAGCTCAAACGAGGAAGCGAGGCGGGGTGTCCAGACCAGATCCTGCGGTCCGCGCAATCCGTTGTTCAAAGTCTCGCGCCCGTGAAAGCGGTTCACACCGTGCATATCAGGGTCACCGGGATTGCGGAACCCAAACATGGTTGAGCCTTGTCCATCAAAGACACCCAGGAACAATTCCGTATAAATCGGGAATGGCAACAGCCAGGAACCTTGCGCACCGATATTACGCAAACCGTCCGGCCCGAAGGCACGGGTAAATATGATCGGCGCATCCACAAAAG
>CAISVF010000124.1 GCA_903888765.1 uncultured Verrucomicrobia subdivision 3 bacterium
ATCTGCAGGCGACTATGGATAAATCGTGGTCGCAGCCGGATTGGCAACCTGCGGCGAAGCGAATCTTGCACGCTCTGCTGGTGCATCGTCTCACCACGATCGACATTTACCACAGTCACGGGCTGACGCCTGCGCAATTGCGCGACACGCTTTACCTGTCTCCTACGAGCGCGGAAAAATCCGGGGGAGATCCGGCAGAGGCATTAGGCAGGGTGGTGGTCGATATTCTGGGGGAGATTCGGCGAGTGGCCGGGGAAAAATCCCTCGAATTTCATCCCATCAATAGCGAATACAGCGTTCACATCCGCAAATTCAAACGTTTCATCAAACCCGAGATATGCCTGCACTGGATGAACGCCGCGCCGTTCATGCTGCTGCTGTTGACCGGCGGCATAATGCTGGCTTCAAGGTTTTGGCAATTCGAGCGTGAAACCTGGGTCCTTATCCATGAGATTTGTGCGGCAACCTGGGTGATTGCCCTGCCCCTCACGGTGCTGGTGCATGTGAGAATTCACTGGCAGTTTTTCCGCAGTTTGTTGATCTGGGGCCGGGATGACTTGCTTTGGATGACTCAGTCTCCTCGCAGTCTTCTCAATAAAAAAATCACTCCACCGCCGGCCGGCCGATTCAATCCCGGCCAGAAAATCAATGCCTTGCTGGTTTTTGTGTATTTTTTTGGCTTCGGCACGACTGGCTTGCTGATGTTTTTCAAGGGAAGCATTTTATTTCCCTGGTATGCCCATACCGCGCTGTTTTTTTCTGCATTGGGCTCCGTGGGCGGGCATCTTCATCTCGCGTTGCTCAACCCCAGCACGCGGATTGCGCTGGCGGGAATTTTTCACGGCTGGGCGCCCATTGAATACATCAAGCATCATCATCCCTTAAGCCTGCCCGCTTCGGCTCACTCCCATCATGCCGCGCCGGGGCGGAAAACCTTGCGTGAGGAATTGCTGCTTTCCAAAGTGGAGATCGTAATTCTGGTGATCACCATCCTGCTTGCCGGCCTCGGTGCCCTGGCTTTTCATCAGGCCCGGCTGGCTTCCGTCCGCAGCGCATTTTCGAAAAAATTTGCGGATAGTATCAGCCCGAACGAATTGTCCACCCGCCACCGGATCGGTCCACTGGCCGAATCCTGCACCAAATGCCATGCCTATACCGGACAGATTCCCGATGCCAATTGCGAGCAATGCCATGTGGATATCCGCGAACGACGGACGCACCTGACCGGTTACCACGGCACTTTCAAAGGGGAATGCCGGACCTGCCATCGCGAGCATCCGGTCGGAACCAATTCGATCATCCCGGCGTTCCGCGAAAAATTCAACCACGACCTTACCCGCTACCGGCTGGAGGGCAAGCACGGCCGAGTGGAATGTGATGACTGCCACAAAAAGTTGCACGCTCCGGTCCCGCCGGACGCTCCGATTACCGCCGGAATTTACTATCTCGGGCTTAAATCCGAACATTGCACGGATTGTCATCAGGACCAGCACCATGCGCAATTCACGGCCGCTTGCGAAAAGTGTCATACCTCCGCCGGCTGGACCGGAAAGGAATTGAAGTTCTCCCATGCTGTGGATTCTTCCTACCCGCTTATTGGCAAACATGCCACAGTGGATTGCGCCAAGTGCCATAAGCCCAATCCGCCCGGCGCAGCTTTGGGAACTGCCTTATTCAAGGGACTGTCGCCGAATTGTACCGCCTGTCATCAGGATCCGCATAAGGGACAGTTTACCGCCGGATGTAAAACCTGCCATACGCCGGCTTCCTGGAAGCGGGATGCGCTGAAATTTGATCATAATAAAGATTCCAAATACCCGCTGGTTGCCCGGCACGCCGCGGTTGCTTGTGAAAAATGCCACCGCCCTGCCGGGCCGGAGAAGTCCCTGGCATCCGCGCTCTTTCGCGGTTTAAAAACGGAATGCGCCGATTGCCATGCGGACCCGCATCGAGGTCAGTTCGAACGGAATTGTATCCGGTGTCATCCTGAGCCCGATGGGTGGACGGGCAAGCAGCTCCGCTTCAGGCACAATCAGGATTCACAATTTCATCTGGATGGCCGGCACGCCTCGGTCGAGTGCGTTAAATGCCATCCGCCACAGCCACGTGGCAGCGCCTTGAGTTCCGCGAAGTTCAAGGGCCTGGGGCTGACCTGCGCCGCCTGTCATCCGGTCAAACATCCGGAGGATTACGGCACCACCTGCGTTTCCTGTCACGCGATTGATAAGTGGATCAAGACCCGGCCCGGTTCGGAGCACATACTCCGGCACGAAATCAAAGGCGAGCCGCTGGTCGAAAAACATCTGGCCGCCAAATGCAACGCCTGCCACAATCCTGAACGCGTGGATGTGCTGGGCATTACCCGGACGGCTCGCTTTGACTGCGTGACCTGTCATCAGGGCAAGGAAGATCCTCACCGGGGCACCTTGGGTGGGAATTGCACCAAATGCCATGCTGCCGATGCCTGGAAGGGGGATTCCTTAAAATTTAACCACAACACGATGACCAGCTACGGCCTGAACCAGGATCATAAGAATGTGGCCTGTGTCAAATGCCACGCTGACAATCACTGGAAGCCGTTGAACACCACCTGCATTGGCTGCCATCCTAAATTTACCGGCACGGAAAAAAGCGGGCAACCGATTGAGACGCAAGTGAAATGAAACCTGGGCTTTCATTAATTTTTTTGGGCATATGTCTGGCCGCCGGATTGGTCGTTTCTTGTGCCGGTCCACATGCCCGCCCGGTTGCCGAGGCTGCTCCCTCCGCCGTCTGGCCGGCACCACCCGCTCTGCCTCGTATTGCCTATGTTCAGGATTTGTGCGGCCCGCGTGATGTCGGACAGCTTCCGTCCGCTTTCAAATCGCTGGCCAACTGGATCACCGGCGAAACCGGTGAAAATTTGAAACTCCGCCGCCCGTTCGCCGCCGCGCTGGACGAAACGGGCGGACTCTGCCTGACCGATACCGATGAGCGCATGGTGTGCTATGCTGATTTTGCTCACAAAAAGTGGAGCCGCTACCGCAGTGTCGGCAAAATCCCCTTTGCCAGCCCGGTTGCCGTCACGCGCCGCCAGGGAATTTTTTACGTGGCTGATTCCGAATTGGGAAAAATTTTTGCCTTCCGCGAGGATGGCCGTCCGGTTTTTGAAATCGGTGCCCCGCTGACCCGACCGGTCGGGCTCGCTTTGTCCGGCCATTCGCTCTACGCCGTGGATTCCCAGGCCCATGCCATTTTTGTTTTCGGGTTGGATGGTAAACTGCAATTCCAATTCGGCAGCCGGGGCAGCCGCCGGGGGCAGTTTAATTTTCCCACGGGAATTGCCGCCGATTCTCAGGGCCGCTTGCTGGTCGCGGACACGATGAATTGTCGGGTGCAGATTTTTAACGCGGATGGATCTTTTGTCCGTGAGTTTGGCAGTAATGGCGACAGCTCCGGGCATTTTGCCCGGCCCAAAGGCGTGGCGGTGGATGCCGCCGGGCACATTTACGTGGTGGACTCGGTGTTTGACAATTTTCAGATCTTTTCCGATGGGGGCGAATTACTCCTCACCGTAGGCCAGAGAGGTGATGGCCCGGGCGGCTTTGGTCTGCCGAATGGCATCGCCATCAGCGCCGACCACCGGATTTTCGTCGCCGATGCCTACAATC
This sequence comes from uncultured Verrucomicrobia subdivision 3 bacterium, assembly GCA_903888765.1. Classification (GTDB taxonomy): domain Bacteria; phylum Verrucomicrobiota; class Verrucomicrobiia; order Limisphaerales; family UBA11358; genus UBA11358. The sequence goes on from CAISVF010000124.1 coordinate 3,651, forward strand.
ATCGGGTTCAGATCTTTAAGTTGCTAGATCCACCATGAAATATCTCTTTGCATCGAGCAAGCGTTTCCTGCGCCGTCCCGCTGTGATTCTTGGCGAAATCAGTGCGCTCGCGTTGGCCGGAGCTTTGGGTGCCGTGTGGCCCGCACTGCATGCGTTTCAATCCTGCTGGTTTGCCGCTCTGGCCGTGCTAACCGCCGGATCGCTCGCCGTGGTGGTGACCGAACAATTTTATCGTGTTCGCGCACAGTGGCGGCAACCGCTGACGCCGGCTCACTTTCAATCTGCCCCTTTTAAGTCCGAATGGGAGCGGCCAGCCATCACGCCGGTCTTACAGCAAAAAGTCTGGAGTGAGCGGTCCATTGGTTTGGCAGGATCGCTGGTTTTTCATACGGGGTTATTATGTCTGATTGTGGCCGGTGCCTGGCGCGCGTTGTTTGGCGCCGAGGCGGTGGTCGATCTGGTCGAGGGCGAAACCCATGCTCCAGGCGCTGTCTGGGCCGAGCAGTGGCCGGGGATTTTTGCGCAGCCGCTCCGGCTTGAGCAGCCCATCACTCTGGAGTCGGTGAGCGGCAGCCGCTATGCCGGCGGCGATTTGCGCGAACTGCGCGCGCACTTTTCCGCCGGAGAGATTGCCGTCAATCATCAACTGGTTATCGGCGGGACCCGGCTTTATCTCGCCCAGGAATTTGGCCCGGCCGCCTTGGTGGAATGGAATCACACCAATGGCATCGCGGCCTTGCTGACCAGCGCGAGCCATGGCTCGTTTGCAGGCGAAGCCGCCGGCCCCGCCGGCCTGAACGTTTTTTTCCGGTGCCAGTCAGAACGCCCTACGAATCTTGAAGTGCGTGCCATGCGCGGCGCTGCCTTGCTTCTGGCCACTTCGCTGGCGCCCGGGGAAACCTTGGCTCTGCCCGGCGGCACCAGCCTGACACTTCGGGCCACCCCCATGTGGGCGCGGTTGCGCGCCAGTCATGATTCCGCCCTCTGGCTGGCCTATTTCGGAATGATTTTGACGATGGCCGGGGCGGCCATGATTTTCACCCTCATCAAACTGGATTATTGTGTCATCATTACGCCGCTGGGGGAACGGGAGCGCGTATTTATCGCCCTCCGGCCACAGCGGTTTGCCCCGCTGTTTGTGGAGCGGTTTGAAGCCTTGGTGCAAACCCATGTTGCCGCTCCTGATACTGCGGCCATCATCCCGCCGTTGCCGGACCAGAAAAATCCCGAATCATCCGTGGTGCTGGCCGCCGCCGGACGGCTCGCGGTGCTGGCGGGCGGAATACTCTTCTTGTCCGGGTGCGATCGCATCTCGCCGGCGCAGGCCAAACAGCTGGTGGAGCGATATAATCAAGTTGTTTCCGAGGCCTACCGGCGCGGTGATGTGCGGCTGGCCGATCCGGTGGTCGGGCCAAACGAAGGCCGGAAGCTGACCGGCCTCATCGGGGTTCGCCTTGACCTGGGGGTTACCTTGGATTCACATTTGCTGGCGCTGGAGATCACCGGGGTGGAACAATCAAACAACGAATTGCGGGTCCAGACCCGAGAACGCTGGCGCTATCACGATTTAAAAATCGGCACCGGTGCTCAGGTGGGCGAAGCATCGGAAGATTCCTATGTGATGATGTATTATTTTACCAATCAGAATCGCACGTGGCTGGTGAACGAAATCAAGTTTGCCGCGCCGCCTCAAGTCGGGCGTAAAAAAATGCTGTGGGTTACTGACCGCTCCGCGTTGGCCCCAACCAATACCGGCCCCCGATTATGACCCCCTTTGCTCAGGAAATTGTGTTCCACTGGACGGCAGTGGCTTGTTATATCGCCGGGGTGATCGCCTTTGCCTATGCGCTGATTTTTAATCATCCGGCAAAGCTGGCGCGCGCCAAATGGCTGACGTCGGCCGGATTGCTGCCGCACACGGTCGCGCTGGCCCTTCGCTATGTCCATGTGGGCCACGGGCCATACATGATGAAATACGAGGTGCTGTCGTCCAACGCGTGGATTGCCATTCTGATGCTGCTGTTGTTTCTGTGGCGCAAACCTGGTTGGTCCGCTCTCGCCCTGGTGGCCTTGCCGGCGGCGATTTTGATGATGGGCTTGGGCTTGTTTACCAATCCTGAGGCCCGCAATCTGCCACCAACGCTGCGTTCCATCTGGCTCATTTTTCATATTTTGTTCAACAAACTGGCCGTCGGCGCTTTTCTGCTATCGCTGGCGGCGGCCATTGTGCTGCTGCGCAAACTCAACGGGGCGACCAGCCGCTGGCTGGATCGTCTGCCGGGAGTCGAGGTGCTGGAGGCCCGCACCGTGCGTTTCGTCGGCTTCGGCTTTGTTTTTTGGACGACGACTATCGGGATGGGATCCATTTGGGCCAATCAGTCATGGGGCCGTTACTGGGGCTGGGATCCCATTGAATCGTGGTCGTTTGTCACCTGGCTGGCGTATGCCCTGCTGTTGCATGCGCGGCTGTTCTTGAAACTGAAGGCGCGCGCCACAGCTTGGGGGGTAATCGCTTGTTTTGGCCTGTCGGTGCTGACGGTGCTGATCTTTCCATTTATTTTTCCGTCCATGCATTCCGCCTATTTCCAATAATGAAAACCCGCCGCCCGGAAATATTGTTGGTCACGCCGCCGTATCATTCCGGCGTCGTGGAATCCGCCGGTTCCTGGCTGCCGCTGAGCCTGCTTTATGTCGGCGGCGCTTTGCAAAGCGCCGGTTTTGGGGTGGCGCTCTACGATGCGATGACCAAATTTCATACGCATGAGCAGGTGCGCGCGACGCTGCGCCGGGAACAGCCATCGGTCGTGATGATTACCGCCATCACGGCCACCGTGATGGATGCCCTGGATGTTTGTCAGCTGGCGAAAGAGGAAATTCCCGGCGTGCTTACAGTGCTGGGCGGCACACACCCCCATTTCATGTTTGAGGAGATCCTGCGCCATCATCCGGAAGTAGATGTGGTGGTGTGTGGCGAGGGCGAGGAAACGGCCGTGGATTTGATGCAAGCCTGGGTCGCCAAAGAGGATTTCTCCAAGGTACGGGGTATTGCCTTTCGCCAGAACGGCGGCGTCTGTGCCACTCCCCGGCGGGCTTTCCTCAAGAATCTGGATTTGATTGAGCCCGCCTGGAATCTCGTACCGTGGTCAGAATATACCTATCGCCCCATGCCCGGCTCGACGCTGGCGATTGTTTCATCGTCGCGGGGTTGCAAGCAACATTGCTCGTTTTGTTCGCAACGGCTGTTTTGGAAGGAATCGTGGCGGGCTAATTCCGCCGGGAAATTTGTGGATCAGCTCCAGTTTCTGCGGGTAAAATATGGTGTGAATGTGGCCATGATCGCGGACGAAATTCCCACGCTGAGCCGGCAACGGTGGACAAAAATTCTCGATCTGCTCATTGAGCGTGATTTTGGCACCACGCTGCTGCTGGAAACCCGGGTGGACGACATCGTGCGCGATGAGGATCTCATGCCGCGCTATCGCCGGGCGGGCGTGGAGCATATTTACGTTGGCGTGGAATCGGTGAACCAGGCGACCCTCGACCTCTTTAAAAAGGACGCCAAGGTGGAGCAGGGCAAGCGGGCTATCGAGTTGATCCGGGATCATAACATGATTTCAGAAACCTCCTTTGTCATGGGCATGCCCAATGAAACTAAGGCCGAAATGCAGCGGACCATTGAGCTCTCCAAATATTATGACCCCGACATGGCCTTTTTTCTGGCTATCACCCCCTGGCCATATGCGGATCTGTACCGGGATGTCAAAGACCACATTGCCACCCGCGACTACCGCAAATACAACCTGGTGGAGCCCGTCATCAAACCGGTAAACATGACCATTGATGAAGTACGCGCCGAGTTGTTCCGGGGTTTTCGCGACTTTTATATTCACAAGATGGATCAGTTTCATTCCATGCCCGCCTGGAAAAAAGAGTTCATGAAATCATTGATGAAGTTGCTTATGCAGCATTCGTATTTGAAGGAGCAGATGGCCGGGCTGAAGTTGCCGGAGGGGATGACTGATGCTGCCGAGGTGTTCAATCTGGAAAGCAAGTGCCCGGTGCAGCGCATTAAAAACTTTTTTAAGCGTAAGCCTAAACCCAAACCACTCGCTGCCGGGGTGTTGCCATGAAAAAATTAATTTTTCAGATATTTTTCAGTCTGACTTTTGCGGCGCTGGCAGCGGTGCCAAAAATTACGCCGTTGGGATCCGTAGCCCAACTGCTGCACAGTCCGGCCGGGGTGGCTACTGATGCCGGGGGACGGCTTTATGTCACGGATCCAGTGGCTGGATGCGTGGTGATTTTTGATGCTTTCGGCCAGCAGCTTGGCACGCGACCGGGATTCGCCGGGCCGCTGGCAATTGCCGTGGCGGGGGACGGCCGGATTTATTTGAGCGAGGAGAAAACCGGCAGCATTTCGGTCTTCGATGCCCAGTGGAATCTACTTTATCAACTGGGCGCGGGTGCCGGGGAATTCCGGCTGCCGGCCCATCTGGCGGTCGATCCATTGGCCCCGGACAAGCTGTACGTGACGGATTCTGCCGCGAATGTGGTCCGCATGTATCAGGGCGCAAGTTTTATGAGCCAATGGGGTGGCACCGGTGCCGGCGATGGTCAGTTCGATTTTCCTGCGGGAATCTTTGTGCGTACCAATGGCGAAGTCGTGGTGGTGGATCAAAATAATGATCGGGTGCAAATCTTTACTAACGGCGGGTTTGCGCGAAAGTTTTCCCTCGGCTCCGGCGGGATGCTGGGTGGGCCGTCGGGCCGTTCCCAGGCATTGCTGGTGGATGGCTTGGGGCGGACCTTTGTCGCGGATTCGCTGAACGGCGTGGTGCAGGTGTTTGATGTGAACTCGGGTTTGCTGCTCGGCAGTCTTGGCGGCTTTGGCGCCTCCATCGGCCAGTTGAACCTGCCGCTTGGCCTGGTGCTGGATGGATACAATCGCCTGTGGGTGGCTTCTGCCAATAACTCGCGATTGGAGATTTTCGGCGTGGATAATTTTTTTCACGTCGCCACCCCGATGGCCGGCGGCTTGCTGGCCGCTGGCAATCCCTTGTTTTTTTCGGCGGCCGCCGGCGGCACCAATCTTTCCGGTTTTCAATGGCGAAAAAATGGCGCGGCTATTGCCGGTGCCACTAATGCGACCCTCGCCGTTGCCAATGCTTTGACCGGGGACAGTGGTAATTATTCGGTGGTGGTCAGCAATGTGTCCGGAGTGGTCTCCAGCAGCGTGGCTCCGGTTTCGGTGCTGGTTTCTCCGGCGATTATCAGTGGCCCGCAAAGTGAATCGGTGCTGGCGGGAACGGCGGTCAGTTTTATCGTGTTGGCCAGTGGCACTGACCCGCATCTGCAATGGCAATTCAATGGCCGGAATCTGGACGCAGAAACCAACGCTAGTTTGAATTTCGCGGCGGTCTCTGCTGCTCAGGCGGGAGAATATTCGGTGCTGGTGAGCAATGCTGTGGGGCAGGTCACCAGCCTGCCGGCGGTCCTAACTGTGGTCACGCCTCCCTTGGTTATGGATATCGTATCTTCTGGAATGGTAGCCAGCCAGACGTTTGGTCTGACGATGAATCTGGATCCTGGATTCAATTACGCTTTGGAAGCCAGTGCCGATTTGTTGCAATGGCAGGTAATCTCGTCTTTTATGGGGAATGGTGGTTTGATTGATTTTCTGGACCCCGATACGACCAATTATTGGAATCGCTTTTACCGGCTGAGTTGGGTGCGCTAACCCCCTCCAACCTTGCGTGTTGGCCGGGGGGTAAAATCATGGCAAAAGGGTGTTATAATTTTAAGTCAGCGTCGGTTACCGCGCCGAGGGAGGCGCTGGTGACCGTGTGCGCGTATTTTGCCAACACGCCTCTCGTGTAACGTGGAGCGGGTTTCTTCCAGGCTTTGCGTCGGGCGGCCAGTTGCTGCGCCGGCACCGCTAGCGTCAGTTCACGCTTTTCGGCATCAATTGTAATGGAGTCCCCATTCTTTACGAGCGCAATGGTTCCGCCCACGTAGGCTTCCGGCGTAATATGGCCGACCACAAACCCGTGGCTGCCACCCGAGAACCTTCCATCCGTGATCAAAGCCACATCTTTGCCCAGCCCCTTGCCCATGATGGCCGAGGTTGGCGAGAGCATTTCACGCATGCCTGGCCCGCCCTTCGGTCCTTCATAGCGGATAACAATCACATGTCCCTTTTTGACTGTGCCATTGAGAATCGCCTTCATGGCCTTTTCCTCCGATTCAAACACGATGGCCTTGCCCGCAAAACGCAAGCCTTCCTTGCCGGAAATTTTTGCCACCGCACCTTCGCTGGCCAGATTGCCGCGGAGGATCACCAGATGACTGTCCTTTTTAATGGGGTCATCAAAGCCATGAAAGATGGTTTGGTTCGCAGGATAAGGTTTTACCACGGCGAGCGTTTCGGCCAGGGTTTCGCCCGTGACGGTCAAGGCATCGCCGTGCAGCAGTTTCTTATCCAGCAACATCTTCATCAGCGGCCGGATACCGCCAATGGCCACCACCTCGGACATCAGATGCTTGCCGCTCGGCTTCAAATCGGCCAGCACCGGCACCCGTTTGCCAATGCGGGTGAAATCGTCAATGGTTAGTTTGACCTTCGCCGCGTGCGCGATGGCTAGCAGGTGCAACACGGCATTGGTGGAACCGCCGAGAGCAATCACGACGGTGATGGCATTCTCAAACGCCTTTTTGGTCAAAATGTCGCGTGGCTTGATGCCCAGTTGTAACATTTTAACCACCGCAGCACCGGCGGCGCGGCAATCGGCGAGTTTTGCCGGGGAAACGGCGTTTTGCGCGGAGCTGTTGGGCAGGCTCATCCCGAGCGCCTCAATCGCGCTGGCCATGGTGTTGGCCGTGTACATTCCGCCGCAGGAACCCGCGCCGGGAATGGCGCATTGTTCCACGGCTTTGAAGTCCGACTCGGAAATTTTATGGTTGGCATGCGCGCCCACCGCTTCAAAAACCGAGACGATGTCCAGCTTGCGCGGGTCGCCGGTGATACAGCCGGGGAGGATCGTGCCGCCATACACAAACACGGCCGGCCGGTTCATGCGCGCAATGGCCATCAGTGAGCCGGGCATGTTTTTGTCACAGCCGCCTATCGCCACATAGCCATCCATGCCGGCGCAGCCGACCACGGTTTCTATGGAATCGGCAATCACTTCGCGGGAAACCAGCGAATACTTCATCCCTTCTGTGCCCATCGAAATCCCGTCGGAAATGGTGATTGTATTGAAAATGATGGCTTTGCCGCCGCCTTCATTCACTCCTTTTTCGGATTCGCGCGCCAGTTTATCAATGTGCATATTGCACGGCGTGACATCGCTCCACGTCGAGGCAACCCCGATGAGCGGCTTCTGAAAATCTTCAGCCTTGAACCCGACCGGGTAAAGCATGGCGCGCGCAGCGGCGCGCTCGTCCCCGTCAAACACGATGCTGGAAAAAGGGCGGGTGTTCACCGCCGTGGCATTTTTTTTCATAGCAAAAAGATTGCCAGAAATTTTACCTGTCGGCAAGTCGTGGAGGTTTAAAGCCCGGCTTACAGGGGTAAAGAATGCGGAAAAATTTCCCATAACTTCAGCCATTACCGGCGGCGGTAATCGTTGGGCACCATCCGCTGCGTCTTTGGAAAAAGAGCGATAATCCGGTGGTAATCGTTTTCCTTGCGCCTCAATTTTCCAGCCTTCATTGCCTCGGGCATTTGGTGGGAATTCGAAGACAAAATGAATAAATCAACTTGCCCTTAAATTTATATTCGTGCAAAGTAACCGCCAGTGCTGAACGAGCTGGGGTAGTAACATGTTATGCGTTTAAAACGTTAAACGCGTGGCTTCTTAAAACATTGAAAAATGCCCCAGACAGTTGTTTTGGTAGGTTACCCAAGTGGCCAACGGGGGCAGACTGTAAATCTGCTGGCTATGCCTTCGATGGTTCGAATCCATCACCTACCACCACCCTTTAATTCCTCATCAAAAGCGGTTTTCGATCAATAAAATCAATGGTTTTATCTGAACTGGGGTTTTAAACTGGTGTGCTTCTCGGCTCTTGGCGTCTCTTGCGGTCTCGTCCATAAAGCCTCAAAAAGTCATACAAAAGTCATACAATGCCCGGAAGCCAGGAACCACTGTCTTGCGGACAGCACAGGCCTTTGCCGGTTGCGGCGGGTCGGGGTGCCACGGGAGGGGGCCATGCGGCTGGTGAACCATTCGTCGGAATTGATCTACCAGATTTATCAGCGGGAGCGCGTGGAGGTTGTGGCGCAATGGCGCGATACGGTGAAGTTTCCGGCATAGGTCCGTGCCAGTGGCAGCGACTCAGTGACCAGCTTGGCTGTCTGGCAATCGGGCCGACAAAGGCTTTGGCCTTCAACTGGATTCTGATTCGAGGCCTCGGTCCGGGCATTACATGCGAGGAGCGTCAGGCTAAAATACTAAAAAACTACTGATTGACCCGTTTCCTGATTAACCCGTTTCCGGCTTTATTCCTGCCGGAGCACGAGTTTTTTAACCAGCTTCTAATCGTTGCCAGCACCATGACCACCCCGCGAATCCTTCAAAGTTTGCTTGGAAGCAAGGCATCCAAGAGGCTACGAACGCGTTCGGTCTTATCCGCCAATTCATACGACCAATGACCGTAGGTGCCGAGGGCGTTCACGGCAGAACACCACCGTTGCGCGGCGGATTCCTTGACCTCTTTCAATGGATCATATCCCTTGGTTTCAACAATGAGGTAGCGCTCGGCGTCCGTGTTTAGCCGAATGATAAAATCCGGCTGATAGTCGTGCATCTGACCGTTATGGAGATAAGGAACGGCGAAACCAAGGCCTGCATTTTTCACGAAGGCGCGCACGGCCTTATGGGTGTCAATGTAATAGGCCGCCGTTTGTTCCCATTTTTTGGTGTCCGCCACCACATAATTAACATGCGACTTGATGACTTCACGCACGTCGCGAGTAGTCCAGAAATCCACGTCGGCCGTGGATCCCGGTCCACGCGAAGCCTCCAAGCGGGGAACCTCTGGCGATTCGCCGTTGGATGCATCGGGACGGATGGATTCCACCAGCACTTCG
>CAISVF010000125.1 GCA_903888765.1 uncultured Verrucomicrobia subdivision 3 bacterium
AAGGTAGGCTGATCGAAATCCGGACCACGGTCAATCAAATGGAATTGTTTCTTCAATCCGGCTTGCGGAACCTCCGGGCAGTGGCCTCCGCACATTTCCAGGAAAGCGATATCCCTTTGATAGGCAGCCGCATCGCGCTTTGCGGAGTAGTTGCACAGTCGCAAAGTGCCAAATCTGAAAACATGGGAACCACCGAACTGCTATTCAACTCACCGTCCGACCTCACCACCCTCGAATCGCCTCCGTTCTGGACCCAAAAGCGCACCCTCTGGGCATTTGAGGTGTTGCTTTCCACGGTTTCACTTGCCGGGCTATGGATTTATTTTTTGCGGCGAACAGTTTTTCATCGTACCCGGGCTTTGAAAATGGAAATGCACGAGCGCCAGTCGGCCGAGGAAAAGGTTCAGAGATTGCAAACCCAGCGAGCCCTGGAAGAACAGCGCGCCCGGATCGCCCGCAATATTCACGACGATCTGGGGGCGCGGGCCACAAAACTCAGTTTATTGGCGCACCGTCATCCCGTTTCGGCAGAGGATTTTCAAACGCATCTGGACCAGATTTCCTCAACCTCACGGCAGATTGTGGCAGCCCTGGACGAGACGGTATGGGCGGTCAATCCAGTCAATGACTCACTGCTCCGTCTGGCGAATTACGTAATGCATTTCGCCCAGGACTTCTTCCAAAATACTGGAATGCATTGCCGATTAGACATTCCGACGGACCTCCCGGAAATCTCGTTGACGGCAGAATTTCGTTATAATTTGTTTTTAATGGTCAAGGAAGCGCTTAACAATGCTTTAAAACATTCAGGGGCGCACACGGTGCTGTTGCAAATGCAAACGACATCGGGTCGTTTGCAATTGAACATTCAGGATGATGGCCGGGGCTTTAACCCGGATTCCGTGGCTCGTAAAAGCGGTTTACACAACTTGCAAGCCCGGGTAACCGGACTCGGCGGACACATTCACATTAAATCAGCTCCCGACCAAGGCACTCAGATCTCTATCACAATCCCGCTTCTGCACTCGGCTGTTAAACCAAGCGCATAATATTCATGGCATGTTGAAACCCAAAGCAAAAATAAAATCTGCCTTCCCGGAAACTGCCTCATCCATTGCGGTCAGCATTGTCGAAGATGATGAATGGCTGCGCGAAGATCTGGCGCAAAAAATTTCCGCCGCCAGCGGGTTCGCCTGCATCAGCCATCATGGCAGTGCCGAAGAGGCGCTTAAAAAAATCCCCCTTGAAAAACCTGATGTGGTGATCATGGACATCAATTTACCCGGCATGAGCGGCATTGAATGTGTCAGCCTGCTTAAAAACGCCGTCCCGGAAATATGCATCCTGATGTTGACCGTTTACGAAGAGAGTGAACTCATTTTTGCCGCCCTCAAAGCGGGAGCCAATGGATATTTACTCAAGCGCAGCATCCCCAACGAATTGCTGGGGGCCATCACTTATGCCCATCAAGGTGGCACGCCCATGACTTCCTCTGTGGCTCACGAAGTGGTGCGTTTTTTTTCCCAGCCACCTGCCAAAAATGAGCCGCTGGAAGGATTGAGCAGCCGCGAAAAAGAAATCCTCAATTTGATTGTCCAAGGTCATGCTTATAAGACCATCGCTGACAAACTTTCGATTAGCATGGGCACGGTAAATATGTTTATCAGCCGTATTTATAAGAAATTGCACGTTCACTCCCGAGGTGAGGCCACGGCCAAGTTCCAAAAGCAGTAGATCGAGTATTGCACTTGCAAAAATCGCTTTGCCAACCGGCTCGCCGGAATTCGATTAGCTGAAATAAAATGTTTTCCTGGAGCGTCAAGTCCCTTTACCATCACATCATGAAACTCAAACGCTATTTACCGTTGCCGCACTTGTTCGCACTTGCCCTGGCCACCAATCTGATTGCCGACCCGATTCCCGAGAACCTTCACCAAAACGGTTGGTTCATTGGCACTCAGGCCTATACGTTTAAGGAATTTAGCGCTTTTGAAGCCATTGCCAAAACCAAGGAATCTGGTGGCAACATGATAGAGTTCTATCCAGGGCAGATCCTCAAACCAGGTTCCTCAGACAAGGTAAGCCATACCATGTCCGAAGCCGCCATGGCGGAGCTAAAAGCCGAGTGCACCCGCCAGGGCGTTCGCCCTGTAAACTACGGAGTCGTTGCTGCCAAAAACGCCGAAGAAGTTCATGATATCATGAGTTTCGCCAAGAAAATGGAATTATATTCGGTATGCACGGAGTCCACCGAGCAAATCGCCTCCTGGGAAGCTGCCGCCAAGGAGTTTGACCTCAAAGTCGCCTTTCACGAACACGGTGGGGCCATGAGTAAGCCGGGCTACAAAGTCTGGAATCCGCTGTACATCCTCGGCGTCGTGGAAAGCCGCGATCATCGAGTTGGTGCCTGCGCGGATCTCGGCCATTGGTGTACATCTGAACTCAAGCCCATCGAATGCCTTCGTATTCTGAAGGGCCGCATCATCAGTGTTCATCTCAAGGACAAAGCTGCCTTTGGCAATGCCCCGGTCGTGGTAGCCGGTCAGGGCGTGGTGGATGTGGCTGCCTGCCTCGAAGAATTGAAACAGCAGAAATTTGATGGCCACATTTCCATTGAACATGAAAACGACTGGAAGAACAGCGTGCCTCAGGTCCGCGCCGACATCGACTTTGTAAAAGCACACGCGAAATAAAGGCGGTTTTGAAAATCGTACGCAAAATTGGGTTGCTGATAAGACGGCGGTTTGGCCGACGCAATAAATCAGAAATATCGCTCATTTATTGGTGTTTCAATGACATATTGTATTTAATTCTACCTCCTTTGTGGTGGCGTTTAAAAAGTGCCGCGCACATGTCCATTGACTGCCTGGTTACTCCAATGGAATTTTTTGAATGAAAAAGCGTGCTCAGACCGCAATGACGTTAGTGCCAAATCATCGAAGCTGTGGCGGTGCGAGCAAAAGCGGAATAATGCTATGAGCGACTTGTCAACGAGGCAGCAGGATATAATCTTTTCGGTTGCTGCAGCGGAGGATAGGACTCTGCGGGGATGCAACCTCAGCGCCGGCTGGAAATCTGGCCAACGGCAGTTTGGATCGTTTTCCCGGTGGTCCGGCATGCCCTGCCGGAGCCAGTTTCAAAGCGCTAACTTCATCGTCTTTTGGCATCCTGGCAGCTATGAAAAAATACAAATGTCAGCATAAAACAGTCCGGGGCCTGGAAAGACAACGACCACCCCATTTTTGCTGAGTGCTTCCGGAGTTGGCACGCGCTCTTCCAAGTAGTCTGGCAAACCGATATTGGCGGTTATCTCGCCACCGTGGATTTCGCCGCATTCGGAGAACGCTCCGGGGTGACGCATTTTACGCGGTCCTACTGCCAGCACCGGCACGGCTGGACAGGTTCGCCAAAGCCCCCTCCAGGGAGCGACTCATGTAACCCGCTTCGCGGTTGGTTCTTAACTTCTATCGCGCCAGCGGAGCAGGCGCAGCGCATTGCCGATGACGATTAAATCGGAAACACCCATCGCCGCCGCACAAAAAATGGGGTTGATAAATCCCAACGCGGCCAGCGGCACGCCCAGGGCGTTATAGAAAAATGCCCAAAAAAGATTTTGCTTGATGGTTCGCAAGGTGGCCCGCGCCAATCCCAGTGCCAACGGCACGGATTCGATTTCCGATTTGAGCAGGATAATGTCTGCTGCCGCTCGGGCAACGTCACTGGCGCGGCTGACGGCGATGCCCAGATCAGCCTGCGTGAGCGCCGGCGCGTCATTAATACCGTCGCCCACAAATGCCACCCGTTCTCCGCGTGCTTGGAGTCGCTGGATGAATTCCGCCTTTTGCTCCGGGCGCACCCCGGCAAAAACATTTTCCGCCGCAATGTGCACTTGCTGCGCGATGGCTACCGCTGTTTGCGGGCTGTCACCGGTCAGCAGATAGGTTTTATAACCCTGCTGTTGCAATTGGCCAACCACTTTTACCGCGCCATTTTTCAAGACGTCTTTCAAGGCGAAGATACCTAGGAGAACCTCGCCTTGCGCCAATCCGATCAGTGAGGCTCCCTCGGTTTGCCACCGCTCAATCATCGCCTCGCCTTCAGGAATGTTCACGCCGCCCTGACGCAGCCAGGGCAGGGAGCCCAGGCGCAATCTTTCCCGGGTGGCTTTTCCCGAAACCCAGCCTGCCTCCACTCCTGAACCAGGGGTTTCCCTCCAGTTTTCCAGGTTGACAGCTTCGATGGAAAACCCGGCCAGGGCTTTGCTGGCCGGATGGCTGGACGGTTTGGCTATTGCCCCGGCAAGCTTCTGAACCAGATGCGTGCTGTCCGGATCCTGCGACGGGGTCCAGGAACCGGTCAGAACCAATTGGCCTCGCGTCAAAGTGCCGGTTTTATCCAGAACGATGGCGGTAATTTTTCCGGCTTTCTCCAGCGCCACCCCATCCCGAATCAAAATGCCGCAGCGCGAGGCTGCATTGGCTGCGGCCATAATCGCGGCGGGCGTCGCCAAACCCATGGCGCAAGGACAGGCCACGATCAACACGGCAGCCGCAATCATAAACGCGGTGGCGGCACCGGCGGTAACGTACGAATGTCCCAGCCAGGACGACAGCCATTCGTGAATCGGCCAGACCGAAGCAAACGCGAAGCCCCACGCCAGCCCGGAGGTCAGGGCAATGCCCACAATGACGGGCACAAAAACGCTGCTGATGCGATCGCCCAGTCTTTGGATATCGGCACGGCTTGTCTGGGCGCGTTGCACGGTGGCGATGATGTGCGAGAGCGCGGTTGCCTCTCCAGTGGCAGTCACGCGCATGACGAGCCGCCCATTGATATTGACTGTGCCGGCGAATAGTTCACTGCCGGCACGCTTGTCGGCGGGAATCGATTCGCCGGTAAGCACGGCTTCATCCACGGCAGATTCACCGGAAAGGACCTGACCATCCACCGGCACCTGGTCACCGGGGCGCAGGGCGATGCGATCGCCGGGTTTCAGGGTGGCCACCGGCACTTCCGCTTCTGTTGCCACGGCCGAGGACGCCCGGGAAAAGGAAAGTTTTTTAAGATTAAGCGGTTCACCGGTCGGTGCCTCGATTTTGCGTGCCGTCGCGGGAGCGAGTTGGAGCAGGGCTTGCAAAGCCTGGCTAGCCTTGGCGCTCACGCGCGCCTCCAGCCAGTGACCCGCGCTGATGAGGGAAATAATGGCGACCGCTTCGAGAAAGAACACATGCCCGCCCGCACCGCTGCATAAAGCCCAGGCACTGTAGCCAAAAGCGGTGGTGGAACCCAGCGCCACCAGGGCATCCATATTGGATTGCCCCACTTTGATTTGCCGCCACGCGCCGCGATAAAAGGGCGCGCCGCAGAAAACCTGCACCCCGGTTCCCAGTATGAATGATAGCCATTGAAACCAGGGGGTTTCGGCCAACTGAAGGCCCCATTGGCCTACCATCAAACAGGCGGTCACCGTGAGACTCACGAGGAGCGGCCAGTGCCAGTGGGAGGTTGGAGCATTGCCGTCCGTGATTACGCAGCCGACAAATCCAGCTTGGGCTACGGCCGAGAGCGCGGCGGGAATATCTTTCTGCTTCGCCGATATCCAGCGCAGGCTGGCCCGCTCTGCCGACACATTAACGGAAACGCTATGCACGCCAGGCAGTTTTTGCAGGGCCTCGGTAACCTTGCGGGCGCAGTTATTGCAGGTCATGCCGCTGACAGCCAGCTCGGTGATCGTCCCGGAGGTCATGGCGTTCGCTTAAGCGAAATCATCTTTCGATGCCACTGACGCAGGTGCGGTTGCTTTTTGGCCAGAGCATAATGGCCCGAATAGAGGAAGTTTTCCAATATGCCAAACAGTTCGAAATCCACAAACAAAGGGCGATCGGCCAGCAGAAAGCTCCGGTGCGCCAACATCTGCTCGCATGGCAGGAGCAACTGCTCCAACTGGCGGAGCAGGTTTTTTTGCTGCGAGCGCCATTGTTCGAGGCAGCCGCGGCCAAATTTGCGTTCCTTGTGCCGGACAAACGATACCAAGTCGTCCGGCTGCACAAAATCGCGGAAATAAATGTCGTTGAGTTTGAACCCGACCGCTTCCAACTCGTGCTCGCAATAGCGCCAGAGAATCGCTTGATCGCCCTCGCGCTCGACGGGAAACAAATCCAGCCTCAGTTTCGCATCCAGATACCTGGCCACATCCTGCGTATCGTCTCCGGATTCAAAAATGATCTTCGCGCCATCCTTGATGACGGGCACGGCGTAGTATTTTTCACCGGTGAGTCGCCAGATCTGGGATCGGTCACCGGTGCGCGGCAGGTTGACAATTTTAAACCGGACGCCGGCAAATTCCAGAATGCGTCGTTGCACCACGCAAAACGGGCTCCAAGGGAATTGAATCAATTCAATCATACCTCATGTTTCCGTCATATTATGGTTTCTGACAAGCGGAAGTTTTGCCAGCCCTAAGCCGGCCCCCGGTTGGCGCTCTGAATAAAATAGCCAGTGGTTCCGGGATTGTGTGTCCGCATGACCAGTCAAGGCGACGCAGGCAGCAATTTGACGGCCATGCCGCCTGCCTTGGGAATTTCCGCCTCCAGAATGGTTTGGTCATCCACCATTCGCTTGGTGATGGTGACGGCTTTCCCATCCGCTTTATCCGGAGGCGGATCCGCATAGATGGTCGCATTGAACTTTTTTCCGTGACCGAGAAAAGATAGCGGCACCTGTAGCTTCCCGTTACCCGGAGCAATGGCACCCAGAAACCAAGAGTCCGATTTGCGGCGCGCCACCACCACGAGGCTGCCGATTTCGCCTTGGATCACCCGGGTTTCATCCCAGGTTGTGGGCAGGCTTTTCCAATAATCCAGTGCGGGAGCACCGTCGTAGCTGGCCGGTTTATCGTACCAATAGATAAACTGCCAAGGACTGAAAAAGATGGTCGAAATGGCGAGTTGATGTGCGTGTGTATTCTTCAGGCGGGTGTCGTACCAGCAAAAAGTGTAATCTGCCGGCCCCGTCAGGAAGCGTGTGAATGGTACGGTGGCATTATGTACCGGGCCGGGAAATTCCTCATTTCCGCCGATGCCTTCGCAGGTCATGAGGTTGGGATAAGTCCGCTGATAACCGGTGTTCCGGAATTCATCGTGAATATCCACCATGAGATGATGCGCCGCCGCCTGGCGAATGGCGGCGTGAAGCCAGGCCGTTGCCTGCTGGCTGCCCACATTCACAAATCCATATTTGACCCCTTTCACGCCCCATTTTTCATAAATAGGCAGAATTTGAGCCAATTGTTTGGTCAGCGCCCGTTGATTCACGTATAAAATCACCCCGATTTTGTGCGAATTGGCGTAATCAATCACGGTCTGTAAATCCAGGGAATCCGGGTTCGGATTTCGCTTTGGGTCAAGATGCACTGCCCGGGCATCCGAATTATCCGAATATTCGTAGCCATACCAACCAGCGTCATACTCGATGAATTGCAAACCCTGACGCACCGCAAAATCCACGCAAGCCTTTCCGCCCACAGTCGTGAGGGTGGACTCGCGTATCACCTTGCCCCCGTGGATCCAGGAAGTTTCCGTCAGGGCGCAGGGCTCATTCAGATTCAGCACCAGGTAATTTTGCTCCAGCAATTTCCCCGGCGAGTTGGCCACCATCACCACGCGCCATGGCGAGGAAAACGGCGCATGTCCGGTCACCATGCCGTTAACGCCCCGTTCCGCATCCAAAAAAGCCTCCAATACATTCGTCGTGTTGGTGGCCAGCCGCAATTTCATGCGCGCATAGTCCACCAGCCGCGCTTCTGTGAGCGCGACATAGAGATCATCTGCCACTCGCACGGTAAGTGGACGCTCCGCTCCCGGGCGCAGTTCGCTCAACTTGAGTTGCCCGGATGGCAGCGGCTTGGAGGCATGTTTCCGGTCGCTGGCATCATAAATGCCTTGCGCATGGTAAACCACCCACGTGGTCGGATCTTGGGCGAAGGCAAACTGGGTCTCCTCTCGCTGAATCACAAAATCGCCTATCCCGTTTTGCTCGGGCAGCGTGTAAGCAAATGCCACACCTTCGTCATAAGCGCGGAAGGTGATTTGCAAACGCTTTGGCGGCAAAGTGGTCGTTTGCAGATCCACCACCAACTGATTAAAGTGATCATGGATCGTTTCGCGTTCCGCCAGCACGGGTTTCCATGTGGTATCGTGAGAGCTGTTTTGGCTCCCAAGAATCCGGAAATCGCGATCAAGGTTCCCGTCCAGCAATTTTAAACCCATCCGCGAATCCAGCAGTGCGTCGCGCCCTTGGAAGCGGACGTGGTAAATCGGGCAATTGGTCCCAACCAGATCATAGCTTTTCAGGTCGAAACTCAGGATAACTTTTCCATTCGGCGATTTCAAATCCAAGGCGAATGCGAAGCGCGTAGACAATGAAAGGAGCACAAGTACGGCAAAAGTATTTAATTTTTTTTTCATGATAAAAATGCGGTTTGTCTCGAAAACAAGCCTTTATAAGGGCTTTATTTGACCGGGTTATGGCTCATCCGTTTTTCGCTGACGCCACCCCAAAATAAACAAGGCAGCCGCGCAGAGAAAAATACCGGCAGACAGCCAGACCAATTCCTGGATGCTTTCATATTTGATTTCCAGCGCTTTTTTAAAAAAGGTCACTACCAGAACCATGATGATCACTTTGCCGATTTTTTCCTTCAACTGATCCAAACTGTGCACGACGAGCACATTGGCGGATTGTTCCGCATTATCGGCCGCGTGAATTTTGCAAATAAACAACTCGTAAATTCCCAAACCGAATATCAATAATACGGTGCCAATGAGAAAGGCATCCACGGCATGAATGATATCGCCGGTGGCCGCTTGCTGAAACTCTCCCGCCGCTTCCATGCTCAGAGCCAATTGCGCCCCGGATTTGGCTACCAGGATGATGTCGATCGTGCCAATGATCATGAGAACTAGCGCGGCTATGATGCTGGACACAACCGCCAGCAAAACCATCCACCGGGTCTTCCATAGTGCTGCTTCCATCCAATTTTCGAATTTATTATGCACAGCGGAGCTTATCCCCGGCGCTATGGCGATGCAAGGGGAGTTGCGTCACCAGGCAGGGCAGGGGCGCATCCGCGATTGAGGATTGATTTTGCTGGACTACCAAACGGTTGAGTGGTAATTTTTGGCCTGGCGGAAGTTTTTCATAGTCAGGGGCGAACCGTTACAGCGGAGCAA
>CAISVF010000126.1 GCA_903888765.1 uncultured Verrucomicrobia subdivision 3 bacterium
AACGTGTCAGGGTGGGTTAACGCTTTAATCCGCTTTGCTCTCATCTGTAAAGCGGGCATTTACTCTGGACCCTCCCACCGACGCGGAATCGCCCTGCCGTTTGGGGCATGGCTCTCGGCACCTGGATGGGTACGACGTGGCTTCTTTCGGTCTTCAATCAAATTCTGAATCGTGGCATTCTTTGCGCATGGCAGCAAAGACATTACCTAAAAATGACATTACCTAAAAAGAATCCGGCGGCAGTGGCGATGGAGCGGCTGGGAGTAATAATGCTGGCAGGATCTATCCCTGACCTACTCTCTGCAGCTTCAGGCGGTCATCGCCGGTGTATTTGAATGTCATGGCCTTTTCATCGATCACGAGGTGTTGCTCGAAGTATTCCGCCGCCGCCGGGTTTACCCGGCGCATGGATTCGATACCGGCCAGCAATTCAGCTTTGACCCGCTCGAACGTCTTCCGCTCCTGCTCCATGGTTCTCATATGCGTCCTTCCATAACGGGCTCACCTGACCCTGGACACTCGCACCGGCGCGAAATCGCCCTGCCAGTATTTCAGTATCCGATAGACCGCAGGTTGACGACCGGGCACGGTCGTTTTTTTGGCATCCTTCTTCAATGCGTCAGGTTGTCCGTGCAATTTTCTGCCGGAGGAAAGTTTTGTCAAGGCTGGGTTTGCGAGCGTTGGTTGGCGATCAGGTTGGCTGCGTGCCAGCCAGCGGCGGTCTTTGCAGACGGCCATCTGCCTGCCTTTTTTGGAACAAATTTTGTTAGAACGCTCGCCCTCACCTAAATCCTCTCCCGCCCGGGCGAGGACTTTCACTGATCCTGCTGTTGATGCCTTGATTGCGCTCGCATTCATCCAGTCGTCGGTATTGCCAAAGCAGCGGAAACACGTTCCCCTTTGCTCCGGGAGAGAAGGCAATGTTGATGGCGGTCGGCAGTGATTGCGGTTATTCAGCGGGTGGGGAGGCCACATCGGGATAGGGGCCGAGAAAGCGTTCGCCGTTGAAATGGATCAGGTGTTCCGCGTCTTCGGCAATCCAGACCTCTGATTCCCAGGAAATTTGCGTGAGGAAACTCTGCATGGCGCGGCGGGTCTCAAAGGCCGTGACAAAAACCAAACCGGCACTGGTGCACCGGAACAGCTCCTTCAATTCTTTGCGCCTTTTACCATCCACGGGGCCGGCACTGGTGACGGCTTCGATGAGCAATAGCCAATTGCGCACGGGGTCATGCACCACGACATCCGGCATCTTGGCGGCGGCATCCATGGTGACGCCCAGCTTCGCGAGGTAATCGGCGTGCAAGTGCTCGAATTTATTTTCGGTGTCGCCGATGTAAACCACGATGGCTCCCTGGACAAAGCGGGAACAGAATTCTTCGATGATGGCATTGATGAGTTTACGGTGACGTTTTCCAAAATGCTTGTTTCGGCTCGGGACTTCAGGCAATGGAGTTGCAAGAACCAATCCGGCTTGCGTAAAGCCGTCGAGTGCGTCCTGAATGTCTGCGACTGAAATAATGCGTTTCATTGGCTGACGACAATATCCGATTTTGGGTTTTCCATTGCAAGCCTCTTATCATTGCCTGGTGTCGAAGACCAGAAATACCCAGGCTGACGATGTCTTTCGCGAACTCCTCAAGGAAACGCGGGTGGCTAAAAATCTCACGCAGGCGGACGTGGCCAAAATCCTCGGCTATCCGCAAAGCTACGTGAGCAAATACGAAAGCGGTGAACGCCGCCTCGACTTCGTTGAAACCGTTCTTGTTTGCGAAGTGCTCGGAAAGAGCATCGAAGAATTCTCGGCTTCTTATTCTCGGAAACTAGGCAAATCCCGCCGCACGGAAGGCGGCTGAAACCATGAAAGACGAATTGCTTGTTGAATTCCAATCCGGTCAGAAAACCGCAAACGCAGCCGCGGCCATTCTCGTCGCCAAGAAAGCGGGATTTATTCTCCCAACAGGCAAGCAAAGACAGAACCTTCTTGTTGCATTCGCAAAGAAGGGGAAGGTCGTTTATGGGAGAGCCTTCGATGTCGTCAAACTCTCCGGGCCTGTAGATTTAAATAACCTGATCGAGGTCGAAAAGCATTTGGCCCAAATAACTGTCTTTGAAATCAAATCCACGAGGAAGAAGTTGCGACCAGATTTCTCCGGCTATTTCTTCGGTTTAACTGCGGCTGAAGTCCTCGTCGCCCAAAGCCTGAAAAAGCAATTCGGTTTCGTGCTCGTGAACACTGGGACACGCGAGCATATTGAAATGAGTTTGTCCGAAATTTTCGCCCGTGCGAAGGGAATCTACCCAACTTGGAGTATTTGCTTCTGAAGCTTCGCAGGCACGCCGCGTTCATATGAGTATGACCATTGAACTGCGGAAAGTATTGATCAATCAAGGTCGAGTTCAAGAACATCGCCAGTTCGCGCGCCAAATCCATGGGCAATCCCTTTCCACCCGCATGGAAATAATTCAAATGATTCTCCAAGCCAACAGCGGCGCAGGGCGGGAGCTGGGCCGGGTCAAAAATGCAGGCAACAATGCGGCGCTTTTCTTCCTTGGAGGAAAAGCGCTTTACCAAAACATAATTGCCGGCCGGGATGAGCAGACTTCTGGTTTCATCATTGGCCACAATCGCGTTCGGTTTGCGGCTAGCCGGCTTGGGCCAATGAACGAAACCACCGTTGAAGTGGCAAGGGTAAATCAGTGGCACGGTGTCGGCTGCCGGCTGATCGCGCAAAAATGACTCCGCGCGGAAATCCACCACCCGGCCGGTGGATACCTTCAAGCCCAGGTCAGCCAACGTATGGCGAAACTGGGCCACGTTATTTTTCACCCGCGCCTGGCCGCTATCCGATACGAGATGGATAAACCGTTCGGGATCGGCCGGGGAAACGACCTGGGAGAAAATAACGCGGTGCTCTTGAACCGGGCTGCCGGCCACACCGGTGCTGGTAGAAATCGTCACATTTCCGAGGCTCTGCGATGATTTGGTGGCGTGAAAAATAATATTCTCCTGCAATACCTCGTCCGCGCTGAAGGCCGCAGAGCGGGACTCGAACGAATGGATATGATCAATCGCCATCTGCTCCAGCAGGTCTTCGCGGAAGGGACGGAAATAGGGGCCATTGCAAAAGCTCCGGGGCGTAATGGCCACCAACTGCCCACCGGCATCCAGCAAACGCACAATCAGGGACACGAACGCGGTGTATAAATTTGTCGCCTCAATGCCGGCGGAGCGCAGCAGTAAACGATGGGCGGAATTGCTGCGAATTTTCCGGTAGGGCGGGTTGACAATGGCGAGATTGAAGTGGCGCAGTGGCTGGACAAACAAACCACCCTGAACCAGTGGAACGACGGATTCGATGAAATCCTGATTGTGAATGGTGGCGGAAAACTGGATGCCGACGGACGCACACACATGGCCGCATTGGTCGAGGTTGGCTTGCAATTGCGCAATCAATGACGCATCGATTTCGTAAGCGGTAACTGCGATGGCCTTGGGCTTAACCGGTTGGGTGCATAGGCGCTTGATCAGGGCAACTGAAAGCGCGCCCACGCCGGCGCCGGCATCCAGTAACCGCACGGTCGGCCAATCTCCCTTGAACAAGGAAGCCATAAAATCCGCCAGCGGCGCGGGAGTGGGAAACTGACCAAGCTCCTGCTGTTTTAACCCGGCGATTTCCGCCTCTTCAATGTCCTGAACCTGAATCATTTTAATGCATCTGCAGCCTGCGTATAGCGGCGACCAAAATCAACTGAAAGTTGCCAATTCAAAATACTTTGATTTGCGGCTGAGGACAACATTCCTCTGCTGAACGCAAACCCCGTCAAATGTATTTTTAGGGCAAAATCTGAATCATCCTGACTCACGCTTAAAGGGGTAAAGGGATCAGTTCTCTACTCAGGACAAACCCACCGAGGATGGCCGACCGCCTGCGCTCAGGTTTGGACTTTGCCCGGCAGAATATTACAAAACTTCTCGGCCTCCACTTTCGTGCACAGGCCCAGGTAATGTTTGCGCAAGGTCAGCTCGGAGTGACCCACGCTGGAGCGGACGGGATAGTGATTTTTTCTAGCGGAGTGCGCCGAGCAAAGAACCAATCCGTTGACGGGTGCGGTCAACCACGGTGAGACGACTGTCGTTTGAGCGGGCTGGTGGCGATGGCCAGCGTGCGGTCACGCAATTGTTCCAGCAACTTCACCTTGTCGGCAAAGGGCAGTGCCGCGAGCCGCTGGCGCGTTCTCGCCTTGCCTGCCAAAATTCTTCGCATCTCTTCGTTCATCGGTTATCCTTGAATTTATCGCCGAAATTTTCCCATTTGGCAACCAATCCGTGCCGGGTCAGAATCCCGTCCAGCCGGTCGGCCGCCAACGTCCCGCTTTCGATGAATTGCAGGATGCGCGCCAGGTCCTTCGCCCGCCCGGTTTGCAACGCAATGGCCGCCAGATGTTCCGCCGTCATCACCCGCGTTTGCACGCCTTCCACGTCCGTCCCGACCGCCTGCGCCAAGGCTTCTTCCACCAGCGCATTGCCGGGCGGCAGAAACTTAACCGGCCAGCCCGCGATGACGATATGCTCCTGCTCCGCCTTGAATCCGCGCGCCGTCAGATATTCGTAAACCGGTGCCAGTGAGATCAGCTTGCTGCCGGGAACAGTTTGGAACGACACGAAAACGTCAATGTCCAGCGTGGCAACCGGCTCAAGATAAAACGTCGCGCCCACCGCGCCGCCAATCGCGTATTGCCCGATGATGCCGTCGGCCTGCATCTGGTTAATGATTTCGAGGGTGGCTTTCATTTTGCGCCTTTCACGATTTTGAATTCTTCCTGGGGCAATACGTAGAGCGCATGGTCCAACTCATTGATCTCCCGCCCTAGCTTGCTCACGTCCTAAAGGGGCCACCCTTTATTCTGGACACTTCCACCGGCGCAAAATCGCCCTGCCAGTATTTCGGCCCCCGATAGACCGCAGGTTGCCGACCGGGCAGGGTCGTTTTTTTGGAGGCGTTTTTTTCATTGCGTCAGGTTGTCCTTGCAATTTTCTGCCGGAGGAACGTTTTGTCATGCTAACCTGATTATGGACGATTGGCGAACAGGCTGGCCCTGCTGCTGCTGCCGTCGATGATCGTGGGGAACGAGCTACTGATTTTGGGCTGCGCGCTGGGCGTGGTGGCGATGTGGTTCTTTGCCTACCATCACGGTAATTTGCGCGGACTGGTGGCGTCCATTCCATACCTGGCTTCAAGCGGGGCGACTTCCCCTCCGGCTGCAGACGCTCCGCCACCACCACCGGCGGGCGCGCCTCCGGTCGTTGGCTGGAATCGGCCGGTTTGACCTACGTGTCTGTCACTTCGGCTACCAAGTTGGCAGTTGTGATTGGCAGGACATTCAAAAAAATTACACCACGACAATAACTGAAAAAGTGAACTGGCTGGGGCAATTATTTTGGTTCCAAATTCCGGGAACCGTCAGGGTTGATGACGTAGGTTAGGCGTGCGCCTGCCATATCAATGGAAGTTTCCAAATGAATCCTGCCGTATCGTGGTGGATTTCCAAATTTAATGTAATAATTATTTTGCAAATTGATTTTCCAATCTGGTTGTTCCCGGTGGAAATTGAACTCCAAAACTGGCTGGTAGCCCTCTTCCGGTGCAGTAAATGGAAATTCCTCATTTTGAACAACAAATCCTCCGCTGGGAAGGTCCATACGGAATGACCAGTTTGTAGCCTGCTTCCAATGCTTATAGTCAGGTTTGACCTGACTGAGCGTTAATTCGCCTTGTCCAACCTTACGCTCCAACAAGTCAGCCTGAACAGGTGTTCCATCCAGGGGAACCGGAATTCCGAAATGCGGTTTAACTCCATATTCCGAACTAATTAGATCAACGCCCACACCTTTTTTCCGCAAGTGAAACACAACTGGATTATTGGGGTCTGGCGTGAATAGGCCATCGGCTGGGTTTGCGTATTCAAAACTGCTCAATCGCTCTGAGGGGTAGGTGTAATAGCCGTCTTTACTTGCTGTCACGGAAATTGCTTTACCGCGACGGCCTGTTAAGGAAAACAGACCATCATTGTCACTTTTTAAATCTGTATCTGAAGTTCCCTTTTCGGAAATGTCATTCCAGGTGAAGTGAATATTTGCGGCCACTACGGGTTCGTTGCTCTCATCAACAACACGCCCGTAAAAATTGATTGGCTGTTTCCAATCATATTGCGGGTCTGCCATACTTCTTTTTACATACTCCTCTACGGTAATAGTGCTACCGTTATTTTTGGTAGCCGGCAGTTGCGATGGCAGGACATTCAGTAAAATTATCACTGCGGCAGCAGCTGCTAAAGAATAACAAACTTTTCGGTGCATCTATTTTGGTTCCAAATTTCGCGAACCGTCAGGGTTGATGACGTATTCTAAATAAACCGTAGGGGTAAATGCGCTAGTATCCACTGTTATTTTTCCATACCGCGCCGGGTTGCCAAATTTAATATAAAATTTGTCCTTAATCCCACCCTGCCAGGCGGCATCGCCATCTTTAAAGTGCCACTCTAATGTAGATTGGTAGCCAATATCTGGTGCTTCAAATGGAAATTCATCACTTTGTTCTATCAGCCCACCATCGGGAACCGTTAAGCGAAATCCCCAATTGTTCTGTGCGGTCTTAAAATTTTTACGCTCTTTCCAACCTTCCATTTTTAATTGACCGATATCGCCGCTTTTTTGATTGAAGAAATCAACAAATACAGTAGTGCCGTTTGTTGGCGGGGCAATCCTGATGAAAGTGCTCATTCCACTTTGTGAAATAATCAAGTCAGCGCCGACACCTTTTTTTCGCAGGTGAAAAATTACTGGACTGTTCGGATCGGGAATAAATAAACCATTGGAAGGATCAGCAAATTCGTAACTACCCGACCGTCCATAATACCCAGCCTTGCTAACGGAAACTGTCATGGCTTTTCCTCGCCGATTTGTAAGTGAAAAACTCCCGTTGCTGTCGCTTGTTGTATCAGCATCAGATGTGCCTTTTTCGGAAGTGTCATTCCAGGTGAAATGAATACTGGCATCAGATACTGGCAACGAATTTTCATCAACTACGCGCCCATAAAAATTGATCGGGCGTTTCCAATCATATTGCCGATCGGCCATACTTCGCCTTACATACTCTTCTATCGTAACAGTGCTGAGGGTCTTTTTGCCAGCCAGCAGTTGCGATGGCAGTACATTTAGAGAAATTAATACTGCGACAGCAACTGCTAAAACAAAATAAAATTTTCGGTGCATTTATTTTGGTTCCAAATTTCGCGAGCCTGATGGATTGATAAGCGAATGAATTGTAAAAACACCATTCCAAGGTATAAATTCAAAAAACATCCGCCCATATTTCCCATCAGGCAGTTGAAAATAGTAATTAGTATTCACTCCGTTTTGCCAATCAGGTGTATTTGTCTGCATATCAAAACCCTGTATAGGCTGGTAGCCATTGTCTGGCGCACTAAATGGAAATTCATCGCCCGTGCCAATGAGCCCGCCACCTGCCATTGTAATGTGGAGCTGCCAGTTAAACAATCTGGGATTCTTTTCCTTTAAATCCCGCCAGTACTCAAGCTTAAGCTGCCCGCTGTTACCAAGTGCCTGCTGCCCGGTATATAAATTAAGTATCAAGGGCGTTCCATCATGCTTGAGCTGGGCAATATGTGCAAAGCTCGGGAAGTCATTCTTAATTAGCTCAGCTGCCTCACCCATTCTGCGCATACGGAAAATCACTGGATTACCAGCGTCGGGGATGAAGTTGTGATTTTCCCCGGAATAATTAAAAAATTGTCCGTGTGGATCGTATGAATAATAGCCTTTCTTGCTCAAATGGACTTCAAGCAGTTTGCCATGAATACCGGCAAATGAAAAACTACCGTTGGAATCGCTTGTTGTGTGATAGTAAGATGTGCCTGTTGAGGAATCGTCATTACAGCTGTAGTCGACCATCGCGCCCGCAACCATATTGTTACTTTCGTCAACAACTCGCCCATAGAACTCTATCGGAGTTCGCCACTCATTGTCCGCATTTTCCGCCATAGCTTTTCTTCGCTTCTCAATATCGGGCTTCATTTTTTGGAATTCTTCCGTGGTCGGATTCTGGTAGCCGCTATTTTGGAGAGAAACAACCTGATTTGTACTTAGCAATGTTGCAGGTTGGACCAATTGAGGTTTCCTTTCCAGCTTATCGCCAGTTTGGTTGTGAGGCCGAACAATCCAAATAAAAATGGCTATAAGAATTAGAGTAAAAATAACGAGTCGCGTTTTCATTGATAAACAGTTCAATCGCCCTGCCAGTATTATGCCGTCTGGTAAATTGCCGGTTGCCGACCGGGGATGGTCGCTTTTTTGGAGGCATTTTCCTTCATTACGTTATTGCGATTTTCCGCCGAATGTCGGGCTTGTCAATGCCGGGTTTGCGAGCGTTGGTTTGCCATCAAGCTGGCTGCGTGCTAATACCCGGCGTGCAGCGGAGTGCCCGCCCCACCTTTTGCAACAAATTGTGTGTTGACGCTGGCCCTCACCTAAATCCTCTCCCGCCCGGGCGAGGACTTGCGACTGGTTGTGGTTTTAATTATGCGATCGCGCTTGTGCCCCTCCAGCGGGTGGTACTGCCACAGCAGCGGCAATACCTTCCCCTCCCCATGAGCCTCCATTCAGTTTAGTCTTCAACCCCTACGCAGCGGCCACGATAAGCGATTATCTGTTTCGCTGGCAGGCTGCCAGACAAACAATTTAAAGGTTCCGCCCCGGTAACAAGAACCCAAGGGGTTCTCTCGCAAGAGTAGCCGGAGCGGTGGTTTTTTCTGGTCTTCATTTTCTCAATCAGGGAAACCCGTTCCGGTTTGCAGCACATCCCACTCGCGGCGGTCTATGACTGTCGTGTGGAAAACTATAAAAAAGGTATTTTTAGTCGCGAACACAAAATTTCGGCACGACAAAATGTGACATTTTAGGAGGAAATGTGACAAATCCCACCATTTGTCGGGACGATAAACAACTTTTATAATATATTTTCGTATTTAATCAGCCCCGGAGAGGCAAACCAGGCGGCAGCGGCAGCCACCGGCTATATCATAGTCGGTTCCCCGGCGCGCTGTGGCAACTGATGGCCTGGCAGCGGACGCGGCCGGCGGCGAAATAGTCATTTTGCTTAGGTGATTTAAGCGATTTGCCTAGCTAATTTCACAGCAAACGGCATTGACATTTTTTGCTTTCGCATGACAAGATAGGCTTGATTAGGCGTGGTACTTACCTCGCATATTTACCAGACGAATGAAATTATCGGCGGCAGCATTAAACTCAAACATCATCAGTGCGGAAAAGAGCCGGGCAGCGGTCTTGGCGGACCTCGTGAAGGCCCGCTTGACCGCGCTTGTGCTCCTGACGACATTTGTCGGGTTTTATCTGGGCGAGCGCGGGACGGTGAACTACCTGCTGATGCTGCACGCCTTGCTGGGCACCGGCCTGGTCGCCTCGGGGGCGGCGGCGCTGAACCAGTTGCTGGAGCGGGAATATGATGCCAAAATGCGCCGCACGGCGGGCCGGCCTTTACCCTCGGGCCGCCTGCAGCCCGCCACGGTGATGCTGATTGGCGGCATCTGTTCCGCCCTCGGCCTGATCTATCTCGCCCTGCTGGTCAATTTGCTCACCAGCGTGGTGGGGGCGGTCACGCTGGTAAGCTACCTCTTCATTTATACCCCGCTCAAGCGGGTCACTTGGGTAAACACCCTGGTCGGCGCGATTCCCGGGGCCTTGCCGCCGCTGATGGGTTGGACGGCGGCGCGGAACGAGTTGAGCGGCGAAGGCTGGGCGCTGTTCGCCATTCTGGCATTCTGGCAGATCCCGCATTTCATGGCCATTGCGTGGCTTTACCGGGATGAATATGCGAAAGCCGGGTTTGTGATGCTGCCCAACGTGGATAGCGGCGGCAGCCGCACCGCCCAGCAGGCGGTGAGCAATACCATTGCCTTATTACTGGCCAGCCTCTGCCCCTTCGCGTTCGGCTTGAATGGAAAGGTTTATCTGGTAGCCGCCCTGATTTTGGGCGCCGGGTATTTCTGGACCGCCGCGCGCTTTGCGCGGCAATTGACGGCGCAACGCGCCCGGCAGTTATTTCTGGCCTCGATCATTTATTTACCGCTCCTCATTGCGGCGCTGGTCGGCGACAAAGTGAAATAATTTTTATGCAGGAAAAAGTTCAACAATTTCCCCCGTTTCGCGCCGGGCAGGCGGCGCACGCACACGAAGCGCAGGCCCACCAGGAACATCACGAGCCGGGGTTTTGGCAGAAATATATCTTTTCCACCGACCACAAGGTGATCGGCATCCAATATGGCCTGATGTCTCTGTGTTTCATGCTTTTCGGCTTTTTCCTGATGCTGCTCATGCGCTGGCAGATTGCGCATCCGGGTGTGCCGGTGCCCGTGTTCGGTCCGCTGCTGGAAGCGATCCTGGGTCAGCCAGCGGCGCATGGGGCGATTTCGCCCGATCTCTATAATTCCTTTGGCGCCATGCACGGTACGATCATGGTGTTCCTTGGCGTGGTGCCGCTCGCGTTTGCGGCGTTCGGCAATTACGTCACTCCGCTCATGATCGGAGCCCCGGACATGGCGTTTCCGCGATTAAACATGGCCAGCTTCCACTCCTTTTTTCTGGGTGGCGTCGTGATGTTGGTGAGCTTTTTCATCCCTGGTGGCGCCGCCCAGGCGGGCTGGACTTCCTATTCGCCGCTGGCGACGACCATTCCGACCTACGGTCAGGCGTTCTGGTTGGTTGGCATGGTGCTGCTGATCACCTCCTCGCTGCTCGGAGCGGTAAACTTCATCGCCACCATCATCCAGCTGCGCGCACCGGGAATGACCTGGATGCGGATGCCGTTCTTTGTCTGGGCGCAATTTGTGACCGCCTTCATCCTGCTGCTGGCGTTTCCGCCGCTGGAGGCCGCCGGTCTTTTGCAACTCATGGACAACGTGGCGCACACCAGCTTTTTCCTGCCGACGGGCCTGGCAGTAGGGGGGCAGTTGGCCGATATCAGCGGCGGCGGCAGCCCCTTGCTCTGGCAGCATTTGTTCTGGTTCCTGGGTCATCCGGAAGTTTATGTGTTGATTCTTCCGGCGATGGGTATTGTCGCGGAAATCATCGCCAATAATACGCGCAAGCCGTTGTGGGGTTATAAATCCCTGGTTTATTCGGCATTATTTGTCGGCTTTCTGTCGTTCATTGTCTGGGCGCATCACATGTATCTGACCGGCATGGGGCAGCATATCGCCACGTTCTTCCAGACCACCACCATGATTATTTCGGTGCCGTCGGTCATCATTTTGACTTGCATGTTTCTCTCGCTCTGGGGCGGATCCATTCGTGTTAACACGCCGATGCTCTTTGCCCTGGGTTTCCTGCCGATGTTTGGCATCGGTGGGCTGACGGGCCTGCCGCTGGGGCTCGCCGCGAGCGATTTGTATCTGCATGACACCTATTACGTGATCGCGCATTTTCATTATGTCGTGGCGCCGGGAACGATTTTTGCGCTGTTTGCCGGCGTGTATTTCTGGTTCCCGAAAATGACCGGGCGCAAGATGAATGAATTCTGGGGGCGCGTGCATTTCTGGTGCTCCTTCACTTTCATGAACATCGTGTTTATGCCCATGTTTGCCCAGGGCATCAAGGGCATGCTGCGCCGCATGAGCGACGGCGGAGTGAACTATGCCGCCGCGCGCGTGCCCAACGCCATTGATGCGCTGCCGGGCACAGTAATGCAACTGAACGGCTGGATTCTTTGGGCCGCCATCGCGCTGGGTATTGCCCAGATCCCCTTTATCATCAACCT
Organism: uncultured Verrucomicrobia subdivision 3 bacterium; assembly: GCA_903888765.1. Taxonomy (GTDB): domain Bacteria; phylum Verrucomicrobiota; class Verrucomicrobiia; order Limisphaerales; family UBA11358; genus UBA11358. The sequence goes on from CAISVF010000126.1 coordinate 11,856, forward strand.
ATTCTGGAGCATCACCCACGGCGAGCCGGTGAACCACAATCCCTGGCAGGCCACCACCCTGGACTGGCAGACGCCCACCCCGCCGCCCCATGGCAACTTTGCCCATGAGCCGCACACGGTTCGCGGACCTTACGAATACAGTGCGCCCGGCCACGCCACCGATTTCACGCCGCAGGATGAGGCCGAAAGCCAGGCTGCACCAAAAAACCCAACCGAGCACCACTGATTTTTCATGGAAATTCCTTATACTGTACAGAACCGGCCGGACACCGGCATTTATAACGCAAAGCTCGGCATCTGGCTGTTCCTGGCCTCCGAGGTGATGCTTTTCGGTGGCCTGTTTTCCGCCTATGTTTTGCTGCGCGTGGGCGCTGACCAGGGCATGTGGCCGCACGGCTGGCTGAACGTCACCCTGGGTACCGTCAACACGTTATTGCTGGCGCTCTCGGCCATTACCACCTTGCTGGCCTGGGCGGCGTGCAAAGTGCGCGATTTCGGCAAGTTCAAGTTGTTTCACGGCTGCACCATTTTGCTCGCGCTGACGTTCCTCGGCATCAAGAGCTACGAATACCATGACAAACTTGCGCACTACGAAATCGCGCTGACGAATGGCAAGTTTGCCGACGGCCATTTTGTGGAACAATCCAAAGACTTCGACCTCCTGAAAAAAACCGGCACCTTCACCCTGCATGGGCATATCGTGGAGGATCGCCGGGAATTGATGGATCTGCGCAGCCCCGAAGCCCAGGCAGCCAAGCATGAAGAAATCACCATTGCCGCGGCCGATATCAAAAAGATGGGCAACTACGGGCCCCGCCACAATACGTTTACCGCCATTTATTTTACCCTGACCGGCCTGCACGCGTTGCATATTTTGGGCGGCACCCTGGTGATTTTTTATTTCTGGGGACCGGGCAGTCGCATGTGGAAAACCGATCCGGAACGTTTCACCAACCGTATTGAAGTTTCCGGCTTGTTTTGGCATTTTGTGGATCTGGTCTGGATTTTCCTGTTCCCGGTGCTGTATTTGACCTGATAAATTTATGAGCGAATCTGAAAAACCTGTTTCGTTGCAAAGCTATATCCGCCTCTGCGGGGTGGTGTTTCTGGTGGTCGTTTGCACCACGTCGGCGATGATCGCCACTTCTTTCTCGCATATTGGAGAAGGCTGGACGCTCAAGGTAGCGCTCATTCTCGCGATCGCGGCGGTCAACGCCTTTTTGGTGGCGGGCTACCTGATGCATTTGCTCTCGGAGAAGAAACTGGTTTATACCGTACTCGCCTTCACCGTGTTTTTTTTCATCGGACTGCTGGGCTTGACGGTTTGGGCCACCAACGGTTTTCCGCCCGGCACGGCTACTCACTGAACTGAATTGATATGTCCCTCAAAGCTTTTCATCTGATTTTTGTGACGCTGCTCACCGCGCTGTCGTTCGGCTGCGCCGCTTGGGCCTTCCAGTCCGGCAGCCTGCTTTGGGGGGCGGCAGCCGTGCTCACGGGCATTTTTGTCATGGTTTATGGCGTCTATTTTTTAAGAAAACTCAAGCACGTCAGTTACCTGTGAAGTTGTTTCGCTCCATTTTATTTTCTGCCCTGGCCGCACTCGCCCCTGCGCAGGCGCTGGCTTGCGCGACCTGCTATGCCGGCAACATTGATTCCCCCATGGCGGATGGCATGAATTGGGCCATCCTCACCCTCGGAGCCGTCATCACCACCGTGCTGGGTGCCTTTTTGACCTTTTTGATTTATGCCATTCGCCGCAGCGAAGCGCTCACGGCCGCCGCAGAACAAAAACATTCCACGCCCTCCTAAGTAAGTATGAAAGAAACTTTCTCTGCCATTGGTCATTGGATCGCCGACGCCTTCACCCTTGATGGCTTTGCTCACCGTGTGCTCGGCCTGCCGGAGCTAGCCTCCGCCAACGGCCAAGCCGTGGACAACCTGATGGTTTACCTCCACTGGCTCATGCTGGCGCTGCTGGTCGGCTGGAGCCTGTATTTTGCTTACGTGCTCTGGCGCTTTAACGCCGCGCGCAACCGTCGCGCCGATTACGAAGGTTCCAAGAGCAAGATTCCCAGCTACGTTGAATACGCCATCGTCGGCATTGAGGCGTTGCTGCTGGTCGGGGTCGCTTTGCCCATCTGGGCTAAAAACGTGGACAATTTTCCCAAACCGGACGAAGCCACCGTCATTCAGGTTATGGCGCAGCAATTTGCCTGGAACGCCCGCTATCCGGGTGACGATGGTCATTTTGGCCGGCAGGAAATGAAACTCATCGCCGAGAATAATGTTTTTGGTGTGGACCCGGCCGACGCCGCCGGCAAGGATGACATTCAGGTCTTTAATGAAATGCACGTTCCCGTCAACAAGCCGGTGCTCATCTACTTGAGTTCCAAGGACGTGATCCACTCCTTCAAACTCGTGGCCATGCGCATCACTCAGGATGCCATTCCCGGGCTGCGTATCCCCTTCACCTTCACGCCCACGAAAGTCGGCCGGTTTCAGATTGAATGCGCCCAGCTTTGTGGGAATGGCCACGCGGCGATGGCTGGAGGGTTTATTGTGGTGGATACGCCGGAAGCCTTTGCTAGTTGGCTGAAATCCAAGACTGGTTCCTCTAGCTCGACCAGTTTTGAATAGCGATTAGGTGGGGATGACGTCGATCGTCTTTTTTAGAGCATTTCCATCAAATAGATAGCGATGCGCCTTTGGTTCCAAGGAAAAACGGTCTTTTGGGTTTTTGGCTTTGTTTCAGCTCAGTTGCAGGGTTTTTAAACCTGCGCCTTCGCTAAAGCCTCGCTGCCCATCGCTACATTTTTTCTGTCAATGCTCTAGCCAGGCGTGGTGCCGTATCCTCTGAGTTGGCTATTAACCCAGCAGACGGTGCACGTCCTTCAGTTTGGCAATAATGTTGATATCCGCCTGGCAGGCGGGCATGCAATCGCCGCACGCAATACAGGCGCTGCCGTTTTTGGTCAGGGTATTGTATTCCATGCGGGCGCGGGACAGTTCATGATAATCCAGCGCATACCGTTCGTAGCGCAGGATATCCGCAATTGCGATATGCTCCGGACACTGCGAAACGCAATCGGCACACAGCAGGCAGGTTGTTCCCTGATTATAAGCCGCCAGCAAACCCAGCGCGTGCCGGTCGCTGGAACTCATAGTGCCCAGCCGGGCGGCGGTAACGTTCTCCTGTAACTGATCGAAACTTTTAGTGGCAATGACCGCCGCCGTCAGGTTCGGGTTGGACATCAGCCATTTCACCATGGCTGTGGCGGGCGTGCTGCCTTGGTACCGGGGTTCGGCGAGCATCGTCTGCATTCGTTTATCGGTGGCCGCGCGCCCCACCCCGCCCATGGTTTTCATGGCGATGGTGCCAAAGTCCTGCTTTTTGGCGAGCGCCAGCACGTCATCCAGCTCTTTTTTATCGCCATACGTATAGAAAAACTGGGCGGCTTCGTAGGGGGAATGATCAATCAGATGCGTGACGATGTCGTAAGCCATGTCCCCGCCGATATTATTGTAATGATGCTGGGAGATGGCAAGGTGCTTGACCAAGCCCTCCTTTTTCAGCCGGTCATAGGCGCGAATCACCCCCAGATTCGTTTTGGCCTCGTTCAAGGAATGATAGCCAAAATGAAATTTAAATACATCGTAGTAGCCTGCGCCCGATCGGGCGACCGCCTGTTTCACAAATTGATAATGCTGCTCCTCATCAATGCGGCCATGCATATGATCGCCGCCGACCCGATCCACGGTGATTTCCAGATAATAGGATTCCCGCGGCTGGCTTTTGATGGCTTCGGGCATGGTTTCGGCGGTCCAGCGATGGCCCTTATGCCAATAATTGACCCCGGCCTTGACCGCGAGGGGGATGACATCCGCGCTCCAGTCCGCCGCCCCCACCAGGGCACTGATTTCCAAACCGGTCCGGCCATACCGCCGGCGCGGCAACCGGCCGAGCGGCTCGGCGGCGGACGCGCTCAGCGCGCCCATTCCGGCCAGGGCAATGCCGGCCGTGCCGGTGGTGCCGACCCGGATGAAATCGCGGCGGGTTAAACCTTCCTTGGCGTGGGGGTTATGGCTCATAAAATCAGGATGTTGATTGGTTTAATAATTGGTGCGTATGCCGCCACAAGAGCCACATCCCGCCGGCAATGTCAATTTCATTTCCAGGCAGTGCCGAAGGCTTCCAGAACCGCATTGACGAAATGACGGATGAGGACGGCCGGAAAAAGTTTTTGTACCGGGCAATCCGACCAACAAATCGGTGACCGTCTTGCACCGGCGGGAACGACTATTCCCCTTACCTTTATCCGTTTATCCGTTTCCTCAAAGGTCAACCGCCCAGCACCTTTTCATAAACCACTTTGAATTGTCGGGCGACTTCGATCCAGTTGGCCGGCTTGGGGGGAAGCGGCAGGCTAGGCGCGGCATCATAAAACCGGCGCAAGACGGCGGCAGTGGCCGCCACCGAATCCGGCACCGGACAAAATTGGACGCCGGTGCCAAAAGTGCTGTGCGCCCAAGGCAGGTCGCTCAACAGCAACGGACACTCGCAAGCCGCGGCTTCTTCAGCGGAAAGACTCCGCGACTCCATGGTGCTCAGCAAAACAAAACCCCGCGCCGCCCGATAAATTTTGGCAAGTTCCGCACGGTTGTTGACCCCGCCTTCATAGCGAATGAACTTGGGGTTGGCTTTGGCCAGCTTGAAAAAGTTCTGCGCATAGCCATCGTCATCCGAGTAAGCTTTGCCCAGAATCCACACCGGCGTCTGCGCTTGGACGGCGGCCTCCGCCAGTTCCAACACCCGCTTGCGTTCCGTGATGGTGGCGGTGCAAACCAGCCATTCTCCACGGGGTGCCGGAGCTGCCTGGAAAAACGGATCTTCAACGCCGTTGGCCACGACATAAATTTTATCCGGCGACACGCCGAATTTATATTCCATCAGATGTTTTTCCCATTCCGTCAGCATCACGCAGGCATCGGCCAGCCGGTAGGATTCCCAGCCGAAGGTATCCGCCACGGCGCGCGGGGCCAGATTTTCCACGCCCCAGCGAAAAATCCGGCGAGCCCGGCGTTGCATGGGGGTTTGCGATCCTTGCGCCGTGAGCAGATTGGCAATGATGACCTTGATTTTTTTCTGCTGGGCAAATTGAATCTGATCGACCGGCATGCGGCCAAAATAATGGATGATGTCGCCGGTCTGGTGCTCGTCCCACCAGCGGAGCGGCTCAGCTTCCACGCCAATTTCATTGAGCGCGGCAAGCGTGCGCTGGATTTGGGTGGCCTGTCCGCCATGCGCAAGGGCGAATGGCAGGGTGCAGTTGAACAGGATTTTCATGCGTGATGATGGCCAGCCCGACACTGCGGGGTGACGGAAACCCTGCTCATTTTTGGTCAAAGCGCGAACTGACGCACGGAGGAAGATGCCTTTGCCATCCCAAGGCGGCAAGCGGAAAACCCGGTGCCAATTCCGGGGTTGGAACTTGTCAGATAGGGGCGGGATGTCTAATGTCCTCGCCGGAACAAAACCAGACCATGGTTCAGTAAAACATAAGCAGCAAAAGCCCGAAACCGGAATCCATCATCAAAGTTCAGGCTGCCTCCAGCACAGCCAGAACGAACCTATGCGCATCGTCCTTCTCACCACTGACAACCGCGAACACGACCATGACTATCTAGCGGCCACGCCGCGCTTTGGGACGGCTCCGGCTGCCTTGTTGCAGGGGTTTTCCGAATTGCCGGAAGCAGAGGTGCATGTTGTCTCCTGTGTGCAGCGCCCGGTAAAATCTCCCGAAAAAATCGCCCCGAATATTTTTTACCATAGCTTGCTGGTGCCCAAGCTGGGCTGGTTGCGCACCGGATACGCGGGCTGTATTCGCGCGGTGCGCAAAAAATTGCGCGCGATCCAGCCGGACATCGTGCACGGGCAGGGGACTGAGCGGGATTGCAGTATTAGCGCAGTCTTTTCCGGCTTTCCCAACCTCCTGACGCTGCACGGCAATATGCGACTCATTGCCCAGGTGAATCATGAAAAGCCGTTTTCCTTCAATTGGCTGGCGGCACGCCTGGAACGGTTTACGCTGCCGCGAACCAGCGGGGTGGTTTGCATCACCCGCTACACTCAGGCGGCGGTAGCGGACCTGGTGGCGCGAACCTGGGTTTTGCCGAATGCTGTAAATCGGGATTTTTTTGACACCCAACCGGAGCCTGATCACGCCAAACCGCCCGTCATCCTGTGCGTGGGGGCCGTATGCTTCCGGAAAAATCAAAACGCCTTTATCCGCGCCTTGGACCCGCTGGCCAATACCCGCCCTTTCAAACTGATCTTCCTCGGCCAACTGCCAGCGGATGCCTATGGCATTGAGTTTCAGCATCTGGTTCGGGAACGGGCTTGGTGCGAACATCAGCCGTTCGCCAGTCACCAGCTGGTGCAGGAACGGTTGCGAACCGCCAGCCTGCTGGCTTTGCCCACCCAGGAGGATAACTGTCCGATGGTGGTGCTGGAGGCGATGGCGGCCGGCGTACCCGTGCTGGCTTCGGAGGTGGGCGGCGTGCCGGATTTGATCCGGAATGAAGTCACCGGTCTGTTTTGTGATCCGCTCAAGCCCGAAAGCTTTCAGGCTGGGGTAGCGCGGATGCTGGCGAATCCTGAATGGTCGCAATCGCTGGCAACCGCTGCGCGGCAGGACGCGCTTCAGCGATTTTTGCCGAAAGTGATCGCCCGGCGTCATTTGGAAATATACGCCGAGGTGCTGGCACGTTAGGAGTCCGTAATTAGTTAAGGCAGTCAGCTGAAGACGGAGGTTTCCGGTACCGCTCAAATGCCTGCTGCGGCTAGCGGGCGGACGGGACGGTTTAAGTTGAGCTGAAGCAGTTGCGGTAAAATGATTTTACAAAAACCATGAAAACCAATTTGAAAAACCGATGGGTTCTGATTACCGGAGCCTCCAGCGGCTTCGGGGCGGCCGCCGCCGAGGCGTTTGCCGCTGAAGGGGCTCACCTATTGCTCGGTGCCCGGCGCGTGGAACGTTTAAAAAAAATTGCCGCTGCGGCCCGGAAATCCGGGGCGGCTTCGGTGCATTGGCACGCATTGGATGTGACGCAAACCCCGAGTGCGGATCAATTCATCGCGTGGGCCCGAACCAAAATCAAAGCGCAAACGCTGCATGTCCTGATTAATAATGCCGGCGGTGCACACGGCCTTGATGCCGTAGCGGAGGCCACGGATGTGGATTGGGAAAACACCCTCCAGACGAACGTACTTGGCCTGCTCCGCATGACTCGCGCCGCTTTGCCGCTGCTGGCGCGAGATGCCGGCAGCAGCATCATTAATCTCGGCTCACTGGCCGGCCGCACCGCTTACGCCGGCGGTGCCGCCTATTGCGCTGCCAAGGCTGGCGAACTTGCCATTACCCGCGCCTTGCGGCAGGAATTGCTGGGCACCGGCATCCGGGTCGGCACCGTGGACCCCGGCCTGGCGGAGACGGAGTTTTCGCTCGTTCGCTTTAAGGGGGATGCAGAAAAAGCCCGGGCGGTTTATTCCGGCATGCACCCGCTGGTGGCCCGCGACATTGCCGAAATTCTGGTCTGGGTGGCCAGCCGTCCCCCGCACGTCAACATTGACGAAATCCTGGTGAAACCCACGGACCAGGCGGAAATGGGCAAAGTGTTTCGCCGGCCCGTCTGAACGAAAAATGTGTTTCCACCGGGCTTGGACCTCGACAGCCCTCGTCTGCACGGAAAACGATTCCAGCCGCTTATTTCTGTGGCGCCAGATCAGCCCCAATGGCACGTTCCAGGCGGGCACGGGCAACCACATAATCATGTTGTGCCTGGATTTGCGTGGTGCGTGCCTGGGTAAGCGCGGTCTCGGCATTCAGCACATCGAGCTGCGTGGCTGTGCCAGCCCCGGCCCGCGCTTTGGCCTCGCGCAAGGCTTCATCGGCCTGCTCCTGCACTTTGGACTGTGATTCCATAGTTTCCCTGGCTTCAATAAACTGGGAATAGGACGTGCGCACGGCGAGTTCGATCTGGCGCGACTGGTCGGCCAGTTCGGTTCGGGATTTGTCGTACAGTGCCCTGGCCTGCGTCACCTTGCCGCGCGTAAGGGCGCCATCAAAAATATTCCAGCTCACCTGTGCCCCGGCATTCCAGCCATCAATCTCATGGTTCAATTCAATCGGCTTGCTCATTTTGGCATTGAACCAGTCATAGCCCGCAAACAATTGCACCGTGGGTTTATAACCAGCCTTGGCATCCACAATGTTCAATTCTTGTAATTCCACATTCTTGCGAGCGGTGGCCAGTTCCGTGCGGCGGGACAATGCCTGTTGAATGGCATCAGGCAGGTTCACCGCAAAGGGTGCCGTGGCCAGCGTGTCGGTCAGGTTCAGCGGCACATCCTCCCAGATATCGCGCGGCAGGTCGTAGCCCAGCAGATTGGCGAGATTGTTTTTGGCGATGCGATAGGCGTTGCGGGATGCAATCAGCGGCGGGCGTTCGTTCGCCACGGCAACCTCGGCGCGCAGCACGTTGAAGTGCGGTACGGTGCCGGCATCGTAGCGATGCTGCTGGTCCTCCAGTTCCTTCTGGAGCAATTTCACGGACGCCTCGCGAACGGTGATCTGCTGCGCCGCGAGCAGCACATCATAGTAGGACAGGCGGACACTTAGCAGCACATTGGCCACGGCAGTCTGATAAATCGAAACGGCCTGCTGTTTGGTGGCATCCGCCGCGCGCATGGCGGCCACTATTTTACCACCCATGTATATATTCTGCACCAGTTGGATGCCGGCATTCCAGTTCTGTTGCGGCTGATTGAAAAAGGGGTTGGATTCCACGGCTGCCGGGTCAGTTGCCTTGTATTGGCCGCTGGCAATCAATTGCGGCAGCGCCACCGCGCGGGTTTGAATGGTAACGCCGTGCGCCGCTTCGAGGTCGTTCTTGGCCTTGAGGATCGTGGCGTTTTGCGATAACGCCGTATTCAAGGCATCCGCCAGCGACAGCGGGCGGGCCAGCCAGCCAGGGGAATTATTCGCAGCGAAAACCGCCAGATTGCAGCCCAGAACCAACGAAAGCAGCGTCAATTTTTTCATAACAGCGTTTGCATCCTACCATTCGGTAGGTTGAAAGTCGAACAATCGTTTTAGCCTGCGGCCAGCCACCGCGTGAACTCCCGGCAAGGATCGTTTCCCTCGTAAATTTTCGCCGCTATGGTAACTTCGCCAGGTTCGTATGAAACATTTTTTGCGTGTCCTTTCTGCCGTGTTTATCGCCGGCTTGATGGCCGGCTGTGGCAAAATCACCCCGGGCACTTTTCAGGGTTACATCGAGGGCGAGTATGTCTATGTCGCCGCGCCCCTGGCTGGAGCGCTCACCCATCTCGCCATCGCGCGCGGGGATTCCGTAAAGGCCGGGCAATTATTATTTGAGCTCGAACAGCAAGCCGAAGCCGCGGCACTCGCGCAGGCCGAACAAAACCTTGCGCAAGCCGAGTCGCAACTGGCCGATTTGACCAAAGGCCGCCGCCCGACGGAAATTGCGTCGCTCGCCGCGCAAGTGGAGCGGGCCCAGGCGAATCTGCAATTATCCGGCACCCAACTGGCCCGCCGCGAAAAACTCGGCGGCTCGGACGTGGTTGCCCGGGAGGAACTCGATCAAGCCCGCGCGCAAAACAACGCGAATCTGGCACAGGTCCGTCAGCTTAAGGCAGATTTAGAAACGGCGCAGCTTGGTGGACGGGAGGACGCCATCCGCGCCGCCCAGTCCGCCGTCGCAGGACAGCGCGCCGCGCGGGATAAGGCCCGGTGGGCCCTGGACCAGAAACGCCAATATGCCCCGGCGGCCGGGCTGGTTCATGACACGCTATACCGCGCCGGCGAATTTGTGGCGGCGGGAAATCCGGTGGCAGTTTTACTCCCGCCGGATAATCTAAAAGTGCGCTTCTTTGTGCCGCAGGAAAAATTACCGCAGATCAAAGTGGGCGAAACCATTTTTGTGCATGCCGACGGCGCGGCGCGGGCCATCAGCGCCACGGTTAATTACATTGCCACGCAGGCCGAATACACGCCGCCGGTGATTTACAGCCGAGAGACGCGGGCGGAGCTGGTTTTTATGATCGAGGCAAAATTTTCCGCGGCGGAGGCCCCGAACCTGCGCCCGGGGCAGC
>CAISVF010000127.1 GCA_903888765.1 uncultured Verrucomicrobia subdivision 3 bacterium
CCGGTCGCGCTCGCTCCGGTGAGTTTGTCGGTCTATCTCTCCAATCCGTCGGATCCGGGGGCGAGTCTCATTACGCCCACCAATGCCGCGCTGACGATTTATAACACCAACGCCGCCATCAACTTTGTCCAGGCCACCAATACCGCTCCGGAGGATGCCGGTCTGGTGAACGTCTTGGTGCAGCGTTTCAATAACACCAATATCACCTCCAGCGTGCATTATGCCACGCTGGATGGCACGGCCGTGGCCGGGGTCAACTATTCCAATACCGTCGGCACGCTCAGTTTCGCTCCCGGAGAGATAGTCAAATCACTGACCGTGCCGCTCATTCATAATACGAATGTCACCGGTGATTTGATCTTTAGTTTGGCCTTGTCCAGCGCGGTGAATGCCCAGGTGATCACCCCGAGCAGCACCACGATTGTGGAACAGGATGCTGAGGCCGGTATCAGCTTTACCAACGCCTCCATCCGCGTGCTCCGCAGTGCCGGTTCGGCGCTGATCACCGTGGTTTGCTCCAATCCGCGCGTGGAACCGGTGGTGGTGGATAGCAACACGGTGCCGCTCCAGGTGAGCTTTACCACGGTGGATGGCACCGCCAAGGCCGGCACGGATTATGGTGCGGTGAGCGGCAAGTTGGTCTTCACCAATGGCCTTGGCACGAATACCTTCACGGTGCCGATTTACAACAATAGTCTGATCTCGGGCGACCAGTCGTTTACGGTGGCCTTGACCAATGTCACCGCCCCCGGCGTGTTGACCCCCATCAGCACGCAGACCGTGGTGATTGCCGAAAGCACGGCGCGGTTGCATTTCTCGCAGGCTACCTATACTGCCTTCAAGAACGCCGGCAGCGCGGTGATTACCGTGTATCGTTCCGGCTTCACGGACAACGTCGCCAGCGTCAGCTTTATCGCCACGAACGGCACGGCTCTCAACGGGGTGAACTTTGTCTCCACCAACGGCACCTTGGTCTTCACGAACGGCGTGACCAGCCAGACCTTTACGGTGCCCTTGATTGCCAATAGTCAGGTGCAGCCCAATCTCACGGTCAGCCTGCAATTGTTCAATCCGACCAATGGCCTGCTGGCCAATCCCGCCTCCGCCACGCTCTCCCTGCTGGAGAACGGCGGCAGCTACGTCATCCCCGCCGGATCGCAGCTCGTCACCAATTACACCACGCATTCCAACGACGGTATTATTCACACCAATGATCTGGTGCAGGTGCTGTTTGGTCTCCGCGACAGCGCCGGGTTGGATGTCAACAATTTGAACGTCACGCTGCTTGCTACCAACGGGGTGGTGCCGCTGATTAACCCGTCCACAAACAACTATGGTAAACTGACGGTTTATGGGCACTCCGTTTCCCGTCCGTTTACCTTCACCGCGCGGGGCACGAATGGTCTGACGATTTCTCCGACCTTCCAGTTGTACGATGATGCCAAGTTTATTGGTACCGCCGCCTTCACCTTCACGCTGGGTAGCTGGAGCACCATTTTCTCCAATACCACGCCCATCATCATCAACGATGCGACGAATGCCTCGCCTTATCCGTCGCTGATCGTGGTCAGCGGTCTGGGCAATTCGCTGGTCAAGGCCACCGTGACCTTGACCAATATGTCGCATGCCTCGCCGTCGGACCTGGGGGCTTTGGTGGTGTCGCCGGCCCAGAAGAATACGCTGCTCATGGGCCATGCCGGCGGCGGCTTTGTCCTCAACCACGTAACGCTGACCTTTGACGATGCGGCCACCAACGCGCTGCCGCAAAACGGGCAGATTATTTCCGGAACGAACCGGCCCTCGCAATATGGCATCATGCCGAATTTTCCCTGAGGCCGTGAATTGAGAATTTGAACGAGAGGTATTATGAATAGCAATTTCTTGAAGTTAGGTTTAGGTATGCTGGCCATCTTGGGTCTGGCCGCCATCGCGTCCGGCGCTTCGCTGGAGGCCACGCGGCAGTTATCCGGCCATGTGCCGCCGGCGGTTGCCCGCCTGGCCGCCAGTGGCCGGCTGAATGCCACCAATCGTCTGCACCTCGCCATCGGTTTGCCGCTGCGCAATGCGCCGGAATTGACCAACCTGCTGGAGCAGATTGTGGACCCGGCCAGCCCGAATTATCGGCACTACCTTTCGCCGGAGGAATTTACGACCCGCTTTGGCCCTTCGGCGGAGTCCTATCAAGCGGTGCTAGACTTTGCCCGGTCCAATGGTTTGACGGCCACGGTTGCCCACCCCAACCGCATGTTGTTGGAAGTGGATGGTTTGGTTCCGGATGTGGAACGCGCTTTCAAAATCTCCCTGAACACTTATCAGCATCCCACGGAGAATCGTCAGTTTTTCGCGGCCAGTGTGGAGCCTTCCGTGCCTGCCAGCCTGCCCGTGAAGGATGTGGGCGGCTTGAGCAGTTATTATCAGGCGCGTCCCCGCCTCCATTTGAGCACCCTCAAAAATCTGGCTCGCTCCACCAAGGCCGGTTCCGGCCCTTACGGCAGTTACATGGGTAACGATTTTCGTGCGGCCTATGTGCCCGGCACCACCTTGACCGGTGCCGGTCAGAAAATCGCCTTGTTTCAGTGGGATGGTTATTTGGCCAGCGACATTGCCTTGTATGAAAAGCAGGCTGGTCTGCCCTCGGTTTCCCTGACCAACGTTCTGTTGCAGGGCTTTTCCGGCATTCCCACTGGCACGGGCGGGGAAGTGGAAGTGTCCCTTGATATTGAAATGTGTATCTCCATGGCTCCCGGTATCAGCCAGATTATCGTTTACGAAGGCGATCCGTTTAATGTGAATCCCAACATCGTATTGAACCGTATTGCCACCGATAACGCGGCCAAACAGGTCAGTTGTTCCTGGGGTTGGGGCGGCGGTCCCAGTGGCACCACCGATCAGATTTTTCAGGAAATGATTTTGCAGGGCCAATCTTTCTTTGACGCTTCCGGTGATGCCTGTGCGTTTTTGCCGCCCGGTACACCGGGATCGGTGGACGATCCCACCACCGCCAATGCGCCTTCCGATTGTCCCTACATCACCCAGGTGGGGGCCACCACTTTGACCACGACCGGCCCGGGCGGCAATCGTGTTTCTGAAACCGTCTGGAATTGGGGCATTTCCCAACCCGGTTCGGGTTATGATGGCGTGGGCAGCAGCGGCGGCATTAGTGGATACTACACCCTTCCCACCTGGCAGCAGGGGATTGGCATGGTCACCAATCATGGTTCCACCACCTTCCGCAATTTGCCGGATGTGGCTCTGACCGGCGATAATGTTTTTGTCATTGCGGATAATGGCACGGCTTATCCCGGCACCGGTGGCACCAGTTGCGCCGCGCCGCTCTGGGCGGGCTTTACCGCCTTGGTCAATCAGCAGGCCGCTTTGAATGGTCAGGGGCCGGTCGGGTTTTTGAACCCCGCCCTGTATGCCCTCGGGAAATCGGCCGCTTATACCAATCTGTATAATGACATCACGACCGGCAACAATACCTGGTCCCAAAGTCCCACCAACTTCCCGGCGGTTACCGGCTTTGATCTGGCTACCGGCTGGGGCACTCCCAATGGCACCAATCTGATCATCGCCCTCGCCAGCGGGGCCGGTGGTGGCGGCGGCGGCGGCGGTGGTGGTGGCGGCGGCGGTGGAACTTACGGCACGCCGATCATTTCTGCGCCCTTGCCTCCGTGGGGAACCAGCTTCACCAATATGCTGGGTACGGATCCCAATGGACCTTGGTTTTTGTTCGTTCAGGACACCAAGGCGCCCAATAGCGGCATCATTTCCAATGGCTGGTTTATCACCCTCACCACGGCCAATCCTGTCGGCTATGCGGCGGATAATCAGGTGTACACCACGCCCGGCAATCTGGCCTTGAACGTCGGGGCGGCTTGGAATTTCAAAATCGCTGTTACCAACTACGGTCCCTCCACCTCCACCAATGTGTTTGTCACCAACGACCTTCCCGTGGGCTTGACGCTGGTCACCAAAACGGCCACGTGGGGCACGCTGGCGCAGGTCGGTAATTCGCTTTCCTGGACGCTCGGCACCCTTACCAATAATCAGGGGGCCTCGCTGTCCTTGAGCTTCACCGGCGGCCTCGCGGGGGTCACCTATACCAACAGCGCGGGCGTGGTCAGCTATAATACCACCGACCCGAATCCGGATGATGATTCCGTGGTGACCACGGCCGCTTATCAGGCTCTCTTGCCGCCGAGCCTGCTCGCGCTCGGCTACACGCGCAGCGGTGGCTTCCAATTCTCCGTCACCAATTCGCCCGGTCAATCCGTGGTCATTCAGGGTTCCACCAATCTGCTGGCCAATAGTTGGGTGAATCTTTCCACCAATACCCAGCCGTTCACCTTCACCACCTTTGACTACACCAACTATGTCAAACGGTTTTACCGCGCGGTTACGGGACCGTAATCCGGTTTGTCCGGCATGAAAGTTTGCGGCTTGACCGGCGGCGTGGGGATGGGCAAATCCACCGCCGCCGGTTTTCTTTTAACCTCGGGCGTGCGCGTCATTGACACCGACGACCTTGCCCGTGAGCTGGTGCAGCCCAGTGAGCCGGCCTTGACGGAAATTGTCGTCGCTTTCGGTAAGGAAATTCTTGGCGCCGATGGCCAGTTGCAGCGCGCGAAACTGGCCCGCCAGATTTTCGCATCCGCGCCCGCCCGCCAAAAACTCGAAGCCATTTTGCACCCGCGCATTCGCGCCCGGTGGGCCGCCCAAATCGAAGCGTGGCGCCGGGAAAATTGCCCGATCGCCGTCGTCGTCATTCCGCTCCTGTTTGAAACCGCCGCGGAAAAGCACTTCGACAAAATCCTCTGCGTTGCCTGTTCCCCGGCGGCGCAGCAGGCCCGTCTCCGCGAACGCGGCTGGCCTCCGGAACAGATTCTCCAGCGCATTGCCGCCCAGCTGCCCGTGGAACAAAAAATCGCCCGTTCCCATCATGTGCTCTGGACCGAAGGCACCCTGGAAGTGCATCGCCGGCAAATAACCACCATCCTGGCCCGCCTCTGACCCTCGCTGTCACTCGGAGCGCGACGCATCGCTCCGTGCGTTGACGCCCCAGCCTTGCCAGTCACTTGCAACAGAAGCTCAGCAAAAGTGCCCTTAAGCAAAACCTGCCCATCCCCTTCAAATTCACCCAGCCGATAATTTTTTTATGGCGGTAGGGAGCGCAGTCCCCTGCGCGCCGTCATGGCGAACCCGAGCGCGTCAGTTGGCAAGCGCGCGGCGGTCTTTGCAGACAGCCATCAGCCCGCCCAAGTCGCGATCATGCGCCAGCCACCCAATTTCTGCCCGCTGTTGTGTTAAAAGTTGCCCTGCCCAAATGCGGTAGGGCGCGCGGCTGTCTGCAAAGACTCCTCTGCGCGCCGTCCTGGCGAATCCGAGCGCTCCTGCTGGCAAGGCAACGGCGTGCCAAGGACTGCCCGCCCA
>CAISVF010000128.1 GCA_903888765.1 uncultured Verrucomicrobia subdivision 3 bacterium
GTGAACCAATCCACGCCAAGCGCGGAAAAATGAAACATCCCCGCATCGGCATGATGATGACCCGCGCCCAGGTAATGGTTGGGTCGCACCATGATGTTTATCCACGCGGCGTTGGTAGTGCGGTCGCTATAACTGGAAAAGACGCCCTGCACCGGTGCATTGAAATCCAGCGGCAGATTCAGCTCGGCGCGCGTCGTGGGTTGATAGTCGCTATCGTAAAGCACGTTGGGCACGAAACCGGGATAGGTCGCACTCGGCAACCGCAGCCGTGGCAGGTGTTTCACCTGCTCGCGGTAGTTTGCCGGATCAAAATCTGTCAGCAGCCAACCACGCAGCGTTTCATCCGCAACAGCACCGGGCGATTGCGTGGCTTTGGTCAACAGATAGTCTGGGACACGACTTTTGGGATAAAAGGACTTGAGTTCGTCCACCAGTCCGAGCGAAAGGAACTGGCGACTGTAAGGCACATATTGCGTGCCGCTGGTGACGGTGACGTTGCCGTTCGGTGAAGTCATCTCGGTCTGGCCGACGAGCAATTTGCGCCAGTGCGGATGTCCAAAAAGATTGTCGCCGCGCCGCGCCAGCGAAACCATGGAAAGCGTGATGAACTGAAAACTGCCGGGCGTCTTGCCGTTGCTCTCGAACACGACGCCGGCGTCATCAATACCCCAGTCGCAAAACGCGCGCACGGTGGCTGCCCCGGTCTCGTAAGCTTCGCGGTCAAAACCTTCCAAGCCTTCGATGGAAGTGACAGCAAGAAATTGCGGCAGGTCCCAGCCCACCCAGTTCACGTCGCGGAAACGCACCGTCGAATCTTCGCCGTAAGCGCGCCGTCCGTAGGTCGCCTTGGCGATGACGCGGCGCATCGTTTCCTTCTGCTCCGCGTTCATCCATTTTCCTGCGAAGTCGAGCGAAAGGCCGAGATTCATGTGCGCCACCAGGCCGTGCATTCCGCGCCACGCGGTTGACGCGCCGTTGCCGCCCATGGCTGGGCCGGCAAATTCCGTGTCGCTCATGGCGTAATACTGGTCAATCAGCGGCTCGCGTAGTTTGTAATAATTGGCGATGGCCGTCGCCGCCTGCCGGCCGTGCGCGTCGTCACCGGTGAGCAGGCAATACAACGCCATCGCCGTGAGACACTCCGGCACATAAGCGACATGCGAGTTGTGGATGTCGGGTTTCTCGCCTTTGAACTGCTGCGCGGTGTTGATGGTCGCCACCTGCGTCGGCGGCGTGTCCGGCCATTCGAGGCCGGCGAGATCGTTGTTCGCCAGTTTTTGAAAAATTCGACCGTCGCTGCTATTCGGATTCCACCAACTCTGCTTGAACAAAAACCCCATTTCAATCAGCGATTTCTGTCCCTGTTTGGCGTTCTTGACGCGCGCGGCCAGTATCGGCACATCATCGGGGCTGAACAGCACACGCGGATAAACACCGGGCGGCGGCACTTTCGAGCCGAGCAATTTTTTGTTGAAACCGGCGAAATCAAATTCGCTGGCGGTCGCGGTGGGCCATTTGGTTTCCGCGCCGGCCAAAATTTTCAACTGTTCCGGCGTAGCCTTGACGTGATCCGTCCATTTGCCCTGTTTCGCCAGCGTGGGAATCCATTTCGTCGCGATGTCCGGGTCCGCGAGTTTTTCCGGCGTGTCGAACATCGTGATAACGCTGTCGAGCAAGCTGGATTCGGCATCGGAAAAGGAAATCTCGTTTTCCCCGATGAGCAGAAGCCCGCGCGGATTTTGCGAAACTTTTAACCCGAGTTTGCGCGCCACGTCCGCCAGCGCGACGAACGGCCAGCCGTCAATCTGCACGCTCGGCGCTTTGGTTTTCGGAATTTTCAGCGAATATACCCAGCGATCGGCAAGATAACTGGGCGCGGCGTCCGGCTTGACTTCCTTGAGTGACAGCACGCCGGCAAACGTCGCCGGAACGTAAATCACGCCGTCGCGCAGCATCGCCTCATCGTGCCAGTTCACATCGTCGAGGCGCACTTTGTAACCGTGGACATAGGCGTAGCGGCTGCCGGCAAACACCGCGACGGTGTCCGCAATTTTTGCGAGCGCGAACTTCTGCGCGCTGCGTGTGTAAGGCAAACCTTGATCCTGCGGCGTGTCCGCGAGAACGCTCAAGACCCATACGACAGAAAGCAATGTGACGACGAGCTTTTTCATAGTTGAGTTAAGGCTGCAAATTCGCGGTTCCGCTCAGGCAGCCATTTACCAACACATGAACTTCCACATGACGCTAGAATGGCACAAGTTGGATGCATATTAAGAAAATGGCGGGAAACCTCCGCGCTGGCTAGGGTCTATGTTGCATCAGCGAGGGGTCAATTTGCGTCACTTCCAAACTGGCGATGGCGACAGTTTCCAAGCCCGATGCGTCTCGAAAAGCAAAACCGGGGCGAACGGTTAAGTTCGCGCCGGTGAAAAAGAGAAAATCTATTTCTGGCCTGCGACTTTCGCGGTCTTGTCCCCGATTTCAACGCAAACCACGGAGGCAATCTTGTCCGGTGCGGCTGCCGGCAGTTCCAGCGTGACGCCGGATTCGGTCCGTTCAAATTTCAATTTCTTGTGATCGGCGAGCAAGTAAGCCCTTTTGACTTTGCTCTGGAGGCCGGGCAGTTCAAATTTGCCGCTCGCCGGCCAGTTGAAGATCATGATGTAGATTTTCCCCGGCTTGCTCGTGCAGCGCCAGTCGTTGGCCGAGGACACGGTGGTGTCGTGCCCGTAACCGTCCTTGGCCTTGACCGCCGGTCCCAGCTCGCCGCCGAACGGTGTGGCCGTAGTGCCGTAAATGGCCTCGCCGTTGATTTTCATCCACGCGCCGACTTCGGCAAGCCTCTCGATGCTCGGCTGCGGGATCAGCCCCTCGCTCGTCGGCCCGACGTTCAGCAGGTAATTGCCGCCCTTACTGGCGATGTCGCAAAGATTGTGGATGAGCGTCTCGGTGGATTTCCAGTTGTTGTCGTCGCGCTTGAAACCCCAGGTGTTGTTGAGCGTCATGCAGGTTTCCCAGTCGCGGCCCGGATAGCCTTGCGGGGGGATGTGCTGCTCCGGCGTCTCAGTGTCGCCCTTGAAACCGCCGCCGAGCCGGTTGTTCAGGATTATGTTGGGACGAAGTTTTTCAACGGCGTCGTAAAGTTTTTTGGCACGGTCATAATTCATGTTGTGTGGCGTGTCCCACCACAGCACGGCGGGAAATTCGCCGTACTTGGACAAAATTTCCCTCACCTGCGGCACGGCGACTTTGTCAATGTAGTCGTCCATGGTCACATCCGGGTTGGGATCCCAACTGTTGCCCGCGCCGCCGTTGTTCCAGTCCTGCGCCTGCGAATAATAAAAGCCCAGCATTATGCTGTGTTTGCGGCACGCGGCGGCTAGGTCCTTGAGCGGGTCCTTGCCGTAGGGCGAGGCTTCCATGATGTTCCAAGAGCTGGCCTTCGTGTCAAACATCGCCAAGCCGTCGTGGTGCTTTGAGGTGATGACGATGTATTTCATGCCGGCGTTCTTGGCGGTCATGACCCACGCATCGGCGTCAAACTTCACCGGGTCGAACTGTTTGGCGAACGCCTGGTATTCCACCCTCGGGATTTTGCCCCGGTTCATAATCCACTCGCCGATGCCGGCCACGGGCTTATCGTGGTAAAAGCCAGCAGGCACGGAATACACTCCCCAGTGAATAAACATGCCGAACTTGGCCTCGCGCCACCAGGCCATGCGGGCGTCGCGTTGTTCCTTGGTTTCGACCTTGTCGGTCTGGTTAGTCTGCGCCATGGCGGCGGGCCCGAGGGCAGCCAGCGCCAGCGCGGCGGTAAGGATGACCTGCTTTGCTTTCATGTAATGTGTTGTGTTTGGTTAACCGAATTTAAATTGTTTTGGCCCAAAATTCGCAGGCAATATTTACTGGCAGCCGGCCAGACGCCGAGAAAGTCTCGGCTATCCGCCAGAAAAACTTCTTCGGGCAAATCGAGGATGATGGGAATGAAATCATTTCTTGGGCATATCGTTCATGGGCGCTCCAAGCGGAATCCACGCCGGCGTTTTGGAAACCTGCAGCGTCGGCTCGCCGGTGAGCAGCTTCAGCGAAATCAAAAATTGATCCATCTGGCGCATCACGACGACAACCGCCGGCTCGGTTGCCCGGTATCGCGGCACCACGAACGCGTGGCGCGCGTGCTCCAGCAAAACCAGATCGCAGCGGTTGCCTGCCGCCGTCATCGTTGCCGCAAACTGCCGCGCCTGTGCGGGCGACACAATCGCGTCGCCCAGCCCGTGCATCAGCAGCGTCGGGGGCTGATTGGAATGAACGTGGAACAGTGGCGAGAGCGAACGGGCAAGCGCCAGGTTTTCCGGCGACGGCGGCACTGGCAGTTTTTTGTCGGTCAGATATTTTCCGCCCACCGCCGAGCGCAGCCAGTCGCCGGCCGTCATATCCACGATGGGATTGAACAGCACCATCACGTCGGCTCGGGCGCTGATTTTCAAATCGTCGCCGGCCGCGTCAAAACCGTCCAGCGTGCCAAGACAGGCCGCGAGATGCCCGCCCGCCGAATCGCCAGCCGAGACGACGCGCTGCGGGTCAATGCCAAGTTCAGCAGCGTGTGTGCGGATGAAGCGGATGGCCGATTTGCAATCCTCAATGCAATCACCCACCGTCGCTCCATTATGAGTGACGAGACGGTAGCTAATGCTGAAACCAACCGCGCCGCGCGAGGCGAAATAGCGTGCCGCCGGATAAAACACATCCGCCGTCCCCGCCGTCCAGCCGCCGCCGTGAATCCACACCACCGCCGTCCGCCGCTCGGAAGCCTTCCAGTCCGGCGGTGTGAAATAAAATAATTTCAAATCGCGGGCACCGGTCGTTTTGAAAACCCGCTCCTGCGGTGGCGGATTGTCCATCAGCTCCGCCATCGGCAGCGCGCCGGTAAAAAAAGCGTTCAGCGACATCGCCAGCAAAGTTGGCATCGCAAACGATTTCATGTTCCAAAATTCTTGTCAGTCGGATTTTTGGGCGCACCGCTGCCACGGCTTCGGCCAATTTCCTCGTCCGTCGGCAGCGTGCGGCGGTATTCATCCATGAACAAACCAATCTTGTCGAAGGGAATTGGCTTAAATCCGGGGATTTTCCGGAACACCACTGAGTCGGGCTTCAACGCGAAATTTCCTTTCGCCGCATTCACAAAACCCGGATCGGTTGCCGTCACAAAATTGTCACGCGCCGTAAAAAAATTCTCGTCCGCCTGCCTTGCCTTGCCTATTTTCAACTGAAACGGCTCGCCGGTCTGCATGACGATGACGTTGCGCTCAAACTTCGTCCGCAGCGGCAACTCCGGATGGCTCGCCAGCAGGGTCATCATTTCTGGGAACCGCACCGACCATGGCGGCTGGGTGGGATTGATATCCATGACGGCCTTGTGCAGCCGCGAGTTCGTCGCGTAACCGCGCGCCACGCCGCGGTCGTCCATGCCGAATACCGGGCCTTCGCTCTTGATGAAAACGTTGTTCGCCATAGTGTGATCGGGTCCGGACGCGATCCAGACGCCAGTGCGAGGGCCGGAAAAAATGTTTCCAAAAACCAGGTTTCCCGCCGCGCCATCGTCGGGATTCACGCCGCCGACCGTGTCGTGAATGAAGTTGTAGCGGATGGTGCAGCGAATCGTCCAATCCAGCCACGAATAGAATGTGCCTACATCGCCAGAGCCAAAGCCGCAGTTGAAAATTTCGTTCAGCTCATAAAGGTTGTCCTGGCCGGAAACCAAAACCGCATCGCGCGGCGCGTCGTGAATCAAATTGTTCGCCACGCGGATGCCAACCGCGTCTGTGAAACCGCCGCCGTTGGGCTGACCGCCAAAACCCACGTCCACCGCCGGCGAATACATCGCCTTGAGCACCGCGTAATCATGCAGGTGGTTGTTGACAATGAAATTTTCCGACGGAGCGAGTTTCTTTTTGTCGCCGCCGGAAACATAAACACCGCCCTCGCCGACGCGGTAAATGTCACAGCTTTGTACGCCGCTGCGATAGCCGTTCAGCACCACGCCGCGCTTGGCGAGATTGCGGATCGTGCAACCCGCGACCAGATCGGACTCCGCATTTTTCAAAACGAAACCATCGCCAAGCGACGCTTCCAGCGTGAGGCCGATGAACTTCAAATGCGCCGCGCCGACCACCGAAATCAGCGGCGTGTCGAGCTGCGAGACCGTCAACTCGCCGTCGTTGCCCGGCGGCCAGAGGAACAAAGTTTGCGTGTCAAAATCAATCGCCCATTCGCCGGGTTGGTCAATCTCCTCGATCAAATTGATGGCGCACCAGGGCTCCTTGCCGTTGCCGAAAGGACGCGTGTATTTGTTGCCGATGCCGGCGGAAAGACCCGCCGCAAAGGTGATGGTGTGGTTCTCCGGATCAATTTTCGCCACGCGAATCGCCGGGTCTTCCCATGGCACGCGCCACTGCCCCTTGAGCCAGACGCTGGAATTTTGCAGCCAGCGCGCTGGCCGCTCTTCGCGATATTCAAACGTGCCGCCGGTCTTGGCGTCGCCGTTGACAACCGCGCGTTTCATGGTCGCCCAATCTTTCGGATCAACGGAATTCGGCCAGCGCGAAAGCGGCAGTCGTTTACCGTTCCAGAACAATTCAAAAATGCCGCCGCTGTCGCTAAACACCGGCGGAAACGGTCCGGCGTGCTTCAAGCCGAATTCTTTCACGGAAAGACAAATTAATTTTCCGCGCGCTGCCGGATCGAGTCGTGCGAGAATTTTTTCATCCGTCACCGGCGCGAACTCGGAAAGCTTCAGCACGCGCCCGCCGAGAATTTCCACTGGCTGATTTTGAAACGCGCGATAAACCACTGGCGCGTCCGCCGTGCCGGAATCGCCGGTGGAAAATTCCAGCGAGGTTTCCAAACCATATTTTCCGCCGAGAATCTCGACGGTCACGCCGCCGGCGGACAGTTCGCCGCTGGATTTGATTTTGCGGATTTCGTCGCGCGCCCGGGCGATGGTGGCAAATGGACTCGCCTGGCTGCCGGCATTGGCGTCATTGCCGGCTGGCGAAACTAACAGTTCCGTGGACGCCGCGCTGGCGATGGAACACAAAGCCAGCCAAACGCATGATAGGTTGTTGAACTTAGTCACTTTTTTCATGAAATGGTGTCAAGCTGGATATATCGTCGCTTATGGTTGGGTTGAGGAGACGATGACGTTGCCTGAAAGGCCGGCTTTGGCTGCGCCACCGGAATTGACCAGCACCGAAACCGTCCGCGCGCCCTGCCCTGCCGGCAGCGCGACTTTCAGCGCGCCACGCGCCGTGGCGGTTTTCTCCGCGAGCAGTTTGCCGTCCACCCAGACTTCCGCTGCGCCGGTGATTTCCTTGAACTGAATCTCGCCGCCACTTTTTTGCACGTTAGCGACAGGCGTGAAGGTCAGCCGGAATGTTGCCCAGCTGCCGCCTTCAAACTTTTGCGTCGAACCGGCCGTGACCGGCGACCAACTATTCATGTCGGAATCGTTAATCTGCTGGTTCGGATTCGGCTTCGGGGCCGACAGCGGCGACATCCGCCACTTGACCAGCGCAACAATCGGCTCCGTCGGCGGGACCGCCGGCAGCGGAGCCACCGCACGCGCGGCGATGCGGACCTCGGCAGATTTCACGCCTTCAGCTTTCGCGGTCAGCACAATGGTTCCGGCTTGGTCACGCTGCGATTGAACAGTGACTTGGGCGAGGCCGTTGAACAGGCTGCGGTGATTGCCTTTTTCCGGTTCATGCGACGTGTTGTCGCCGTTGCCGTGGCCGATGATCGCGCCTGGTCCGGAGATTTCAAACGCGACTGGCAGATCGGCCGTCGGCACTTCGCGGCCTTGTGCGTCCACGGCGCAAATGGTGATCGGCTGCGCATCCACGCCGTTGCCCGCGAGCGAATCGCGGTCGGGCAAGAGCTTCAGCGCGACCGGTTCGCCGGCGGTTTCGACGGCCGCGCAGGCGATTTCCTTGCCGTCTTTGCTCGCGACTGCTTCGAGTTTGCCTTGCGCGTAAGGCACTTTCCATTCGCCGCCCTCCAACTTGTCCACGGTTTTCTTGCCGAGCGTTTTCCCGTTGAGGAACAATTCCACTTCCTCAACATTGCTTAAAACCATGACCTTGATCGGCTGTCCTTCCTTCCCCGGCCAATTCCAGTGCGGAATGATTTGCAGCACGGGACGGTTTTCAATCCACGCCGCCTGGTGCATGTAAAAGGCCGCTTTTGGAAACCCGCAGGTGTCCATGCAACCAAAAACCGAGCTGACCGACGGCCAGGAAAATTTCTGCGGTTCACCACGGTAATCAAAACCCGTCCAGACAAAACCACCAGCGACGAACGGCCGCGAGGCGATGGCTTTCCAAGCGTTCCGGTGCGTGGCACCCCAACCCGCAGCGGAGATGTCATACGAATCCGCCATGCTGGATTTCGTGCCGTCTTCATAAACGCCGCGAGTCATGAACGCCGAGGTGTCCTCGGAACTCGTGATCGGCTGGTTCGGATGCGATTTATGAAACCCGTCGTAGCTGCCCTGCTGGTAATTGAACCCGACTACGTCCACGGCCATCGAGACATTGATGGGCGAGCCGAAACCGCCGCTCATCGCCGCCGTGACGGGCCGCGTGGTGTCCAGCCGCTTCACCGCCGCCGCCATGCGCCGCACCATTTCATAGCCTTGTTCCGTTCCCTGCATCGGCTCTTCGTTGAAGACCGACCAGAGCATCACGCTCGGATGATTGCGGTCGCGCCGCACCATCCATTCGAGCTGGCGGACGTATTCCGGTGTAGAATTAAAATTCCGGTTCTCGTCCATCACCAACATTCCCAGCCGGTCGCACGCTTCCAGAAACTCCGGTGCCGGCGGATTGTGCGCACAGCGATACGCATTGCTGCCCATTGCCTTCAACCGGCGGATGCGAAAATCCCAGATCGAATCCGGCACGGCCACGCCGACGCCCGCAGCGTCCTGATGATTGCAGGTGCCTTTGATTTTCAACGGCTGGTCGTTCAGGAAAAATCCCTTGTCCGCGTCAAAGCGGATCGTGCGGAAGCCGCAATGCGTGATGCGCTCGTCCACCTGCGTGCCGGCGCGTTTGAGAAACGTTCGCACGGTGTAAACTACCGGAGCGTCGACTGACCACAATTGCGGCTGCGGAACATCCACAGAAATTTTTGCGACCGAATCGTCAAACGGTTTCACCTCAGCCGTGGTGCCGCCTTGCGCGACAACTTTGCCCTGCGGATCAAGCAGTTCGACGCCGACCTCCACCGGCGCATTTTCCTTGCCGATGTTGTCGAGCGTCGCTTCCACCGGGAGTTCCCACTGGCCGTTTTCCTTTTTCACCGGGTTGGCAAAAACGCCGTCAGTCACCATGTGAACCGGGCTGCGCTTGATGAGCCAGGTGTGACGGTAAATGCCGGCGCCTTCATACCACCAGCCTTCCATGGGGTCGGCATCCACGCGAATCGCGATGTTGTTCAACTGCTCGCCAAAGATTGCGAACGGCGTCAGGTCAATGGAAAATCCCGTGTAACCACACCAGTTGCGCTGCACAACCGTGCCGTTGAGCCATACGGTGCAGTGTGTGGCGATGCCATCGAATTGCAGCTCGAGCGCGCGCCCGCGATCCGCCGGATCCAGCCGCAGGCTGCGCCGATACCAAGCCACGCCGCGCGGACGATAGCCCTGCGAAATATTGGCTTCCTGATCGAACGGGCCTTCGACGGCCCAATCGTGCGGCAAATCCAGCACGCGCCAACCGTTGTCGTCGTAGTCCGGCGCGGCCGCGCCCCATGCTTTGCCGGCCTTGGCGTTGTTATAGGAATTGCCGTGCCCCTTGATCACCGGCATCGGGATGTCGCCGAGATGAAACCGCCACGCACGATCCAGCGAGAGTCGCTCTTCCGCGCCGGCATTCGTGGCCCAAGCGGCAAATAGATTTCCGGCGGCGCAAGTCGTGATGACGATTGCAGCCAGCAGGGTTGATGGAATTATGTTCAAAAAGGAGTTCCTTTTCATTTTGACGGTTGTTATTTTGATTAGTGCGGACCAGTGTCGCGATCATTGGATCGCTAAAGCCAGTGCGATGTCGCTCGTCAATTTGACGGGAAGCGTAACCTGCAGGCCTTTTTCATCGCGGGTGAATTTCAATTTACCGGAGCCGTCCAGCAGCTTCACGCTGCTAACCGCAGTCGGCCAGTTGGCGGAATTGCTGGCGAGCGACTTGACGGTAACTTTGTCGTCCGCCGGGATTTCCAGCACGATGGCGTAAAGGGTTTTGCCATCCTTCGACTGCGTGAACCGGATATCCTCCGCAGTGAACGATTTGGTGCCGACATCTTTGACGCCGCCAAAACGGTTCGTCTCCGCGATGCCGGTGGACGGGCCTTCGCCGTAAATTTTCCACGGCCTCGTTGCGTAAATCGCGTCGCCGTTTACCGTCAGCCACGCGCCGATGCCTTTGACAACTTCAATTTCATCTGTGTCCGGCGTGCCGTCGCGCTGGAGCGGCACGTTCAACATGAGGTTGCCGTTCTTGCTCACGATGTCGGCGAGCATCCGCACCACGCTGGCGGCGGATTTGTAGCCGTGATGTTGAAAAATCCTCTGATCGTAGTGCCATGAGCCGATGCAAGTATCGGTCTGCCACGGCTCCGGCAGAATCTCCGCAGCCTTGCCGCGCTCAATGTCGTAAAGAAGCGCCTTGCGCTGCATCGGATTCAAGCCCTTGGCGTTCACCACCGCCTCGTTGTGGCCGTGCAACTGGATGCTTGAATTGTAAAAGTGTGCGAACAAATTCAGGCCGTATTCCTCGCCGCCCTGACGGATCGGCATTACGCCGTCGTCAAAATAAATCATGTCCGGCTGGTAATCATCCCAAAGCTGCTTGGTGCGCAGATAAAACTTCTCACAGTAAGCCTGATCCATTTTCGCCCCCTTGGGGTGGTTCTGCGCGTAAAGATTTTGTGGGTCG
Organism: uncultured Verrucomicrobia subdivision 3 bacterium; assembly: GCA_903888765.1. Classification (GTDB taxonomy): domain Bacteria; phylum Verrucomicrobiota; class Verrucomicrobiia; order Limisphaerales; family UBA11358; genus UBA11358. The sequence continues at coordinate 10,992 of CAISVF010000128.1, forward strand.
AGGCCGTCCCACCACAACCCCTTGCCGTCAGCCTTGGTGAGCTTGCCGTCGTAAGGCACGCCGACCAGCGGGCCGTTGGTATCCGCGCCCTGCGCCACCTCATACCAGGACCAGGCACGTCCGGCATGGACGCTCACGGCGAAGCGCAAGCCGTTTTTCCGCGCGGCTTTCGCCCAGCCGCCGATCAAATCCTTCTGCGGGCCGACGGCTACGGAATTCCACGGCTGGTATTTGGAATTGAACAGGTCGAGGTTGTCGTGGTGGTTCGCTAGCGCCATGAAATACTTCGCGCCGTTTTTCTTGTAAAACGCCAGCAGCTTGTCCGGGTCAAATTTCGCCGCCTTCCATTCGTGGATTACCTCCTTGAATCCGTTGGTGGACGGATGGCCGTATTCCACAATGTGCGATTTGTAGTCGCCGCTGCCCTGGAGATACATGCTACGCGCAAACCAATCGCCGTGCTCCGGCTCACACTGCGGTCCCCAGTGCGCCCAGATGCCAAACTTCGCGTCGCGAAACCAGTCGGGGGCCTGATATTGCAACGACAATGACTCCCAATTCGGCTTGAACGGGCCGGTGGCAATCGGCGGGAGGTTCGATGCGGGCGTTGCCGATTCAGTGGCCAGTGAGACGAAATCGGAAATCGTTCCGCCAATGGCCAGAAACGACATGGCGAATTTCAGTTTAAGACGGGTGTTCATATAATTAATCCGTTGGTGAGTGGCGTTTGTGTTTTCATGACAATAAAAATTTGGCGGTCTGGAAATTTTTGAGCAAGATCAAACCGGCGGGAACGGCGCATGGAGATTCAGCAGCTCGTGAGGCCCGGAAATTGGTTTCGCGCGCCAAATTGCAAAGCCGTGCTTGTAGCGTGTCGTCTCGTTGCGGCAGCCGACGGCGAGATAAAACCCGTCGCTGGCGTGGTAGATTTCCGGCGCCCACCAGTGATCGCGATTCCACGTCTTGGCGGGCGTAATGTTGCGGTAAACCACCAAGCCGGGGTTTTTCCAGTTCAGCAAATCCGGCGACGAGCACAGCGGCACGCCGGTATTCAGAACGGCCCAGATCGGCCGCAGTGTGCCAGTGAGATAATACAATTCGCCGACCTTGAGGATGAACGGGGGGTGCCCGGTGCGCGGCTCGACGTCGAGGTGCGGATTGGCGTAGGTTAATGAAAATTTAGCACTCACGTTTCAAATGCGAGGCCGGTAATCGAAATAATCAAACTCCGCCCAAGCAGTGCGATTCGACAAGTCCTGGCAACACACGCCCCAAAACGTGCCAGTGAAATTACTATGCGGCGAAACCCAGTCGCCCAGCATCGTGGATTCAAAAACGCGTTCAACTACGTTCCAATTTTTCCCGTCGAGCGACCACGCGAAGCACAGCTCGGCGAATTTATTTTCCATGCGCAGGAAAATCGTATCGCCCGCCGCCAGCGCTAGCTGGGCGACTTCGTAACGGCTGCCTTTGGTGTTTTCCGACGAAATGACACCGAGTTTGAGTTTGCCTTCGCCCGCCGCAGTTATGCGAAAATAGTGGTAATGCAGCCGGTCGTAATACGCGATGAGTCCGGCGGTTTGCTTGAAATTCTTTGGCTGAAACGAAACGCACGTCTCCGCACTGGCCTGAAAATGTTGCAACCGCCGCGCGACAAGACTCTGGTCAAACGACGAGGCCAGCGAATCGCGTCCGCGCAGGCTCAACCAACCCTTGCGCCGTGTGAGGGAACACCAGTTCTCGTCCACCGGTTCGCGCAGGGTTTGGAAATGGAGGTTTAAGTTAGGCCCGTCAAAATCGTCACGCAGAATTTCCTTCGGCCACGGCTGCGGCGGGAGATTAACTTCCACCGTTTCCTGCGGCGAATTGCCACCATGCGCGAGGCGTGGCCAGCCGTCAGCCTCCCAGCGGATTATTTGCAGGCAGGTCTCGCGGCCCAGCGGCGCGGATTTGTTTTCCTCGCGATCGAGCACCAGTCGTCCGGTGCGTTGCAGCGGGCGATGGCAAAGATGCACGGTGAGCCATTCGCCGTTTTGCGTTTCAACGAAACATCCATGCCCAGTGGAATTCAGCGCAAGGTCGTCTTTTTGGAACGAAGTCAGTATCGGATTCTGCGGATGCAATTCATAGGGCCCGAAAAGATGTTTGCTGCGGCAAACGCTGATGGCGTGACGCATCGCCGTGCCGCCCTCGGCGGTGATAAGATAATACCAGCCGTTCTTTTTGAGCAGGTGCGGGCCTTCGGTGATGCCGATGGCGCTGCCGGGCCAGATTTTCTTCGGCTCACTAACGAGCTGCATTTTTTCGGCGTCAAATTCCTGCAAAATGATTCCGTCGAATCGAACCGGCGTGAACGCTTCGCCCATTTGCATCTGCACGACATATTTTTTGCCATCGTCATCGTGATACAAACTTGGATCAAAGCCGCTGGCGTTGAGAAAAACCGGCTCGCTCCAGGGCCCTTCAATTTTGTCGGCGTTCACAAGATAATTCGGCGTGTCCATCACCACGCCGCCCATGTGGTGATGCACATTGGTATAGAGGAGCCAAAATTTTCCTTCCGCGTGCGTGAGGCACGGTGCCCAGGTGCCACCGGAATTCTGGCAGCCGCGCATGTCGAGCTGCGACACGCGATCGAGCGCGCGGCCGAGCAGACGCCAGTTCGCAAGATCACGCGAGTGGTGAATTTGCACCCCCGGAAACCATTCGAAGGTCGAGGTGGCGATGTAATAATCCTCACCGACGCGGCAGATGGACGGATCGGGATTGAAGCCAGTGAGAATCGGATTTTTGATTTGCACCATGGGATTATTTTTTCTCCATGCCATTGGTGGCGAGCTCGCGTTTGCTGTCAAAGATGGTCAACCCGGCGAGGCTGTGTTTGGGTGGCGGCGTGAACAGACTGACTACGTAGCCGATGATCACGCACGAAATAACCGCCCCTGGCGTGTAAAAATACCAGTGGACAGCGGTAAAATATTTTAGCCACAGCGTCACGCCAATGCTGGCAATTGCGCCGGTGAACGCGCCAATGGAATTAGCGCGGTGCGTGTAGGTTCCTAAAATATATATACCGAGAAAGCCGCCGCCGAGCAGCGCGAAGAGTTCGTTCCACGTCTGGAACAGCGAGCGTTGATTGAGTTTAGCCATGTAAAGCGCGCAAATCGTCGCCGCCGTTCCCGCCACGAGCGACGCAACGCGCATCGTCAGCAACCGTTCGCGGTCGGAGACATTTTTCTTCAACTTGCGGTAAAAATCTTCGGTGAACAAAATCGAAACTGTGTTCATGCTACCCGCCAGCGCCGACATTGCCGCCGCAAACAGCGATGCGATGATGAGGCCCGCGACACCGACGGGCAGCCGTTGCACGATATAGAGCGGAATGATTTGATCGTTAGTCATCACCGGATCCAGTTCGTCCGGATGCGCGTGAAAATAGGCGAACACCGAAATGCCCGCGAAATTGACGGCGAAGGAGATGAACACGCTGAAACACAAAAACATCAGTGCCAGCTTGCGCACGTCCTGCAA
>CAISVF010000129.1 GCA_903888765.1 uncultured Verrucomicrobia subdivision 3 bacterium
CGCCAGCTTTGCCGTTGCGCAGTAGAAATCCAGAAAGTAAACGCCGCAGGCGTATTGGCGACGGAATTTGAATTCGCTGAAACGCCGGTCGCGCAGCAAACACCACAGGCGTTTCTCGGCGGCGGTGGATTGGGCGCGGAGTTGGCGGGCGAAATTGCGGGCGTCGGGCGTGCGGGTGCGGTGCTTACTGTAATGTGGTGGGCGCCCCCTCATCCCAACCTTCTCCCCCTTTATGTTCTTAATTGTCCTGCTTGGCAGGCTTGCGAAAGCAAGCCAAGCTGGAGCCGTCTTCCGGCCTGCAGGCCGGAAGACGGCGGTGCGCGCGGAAACGTTCTCCCCCTGCATACGTTCCAACGTGATGCGTTCCTCAGCGTGTTTCGCGCGTGCCCTTTGTCCTAAACTCGAACCGTTGCTGAGCACGGCGACCTCCCGTCTCCGGGGCTCGTATTCTTAAAAGTATGAGTCAGAACAATTCGTCCATCAGTTATGTCGGCCTCGATGTTGCCAAACTTTCTTTGCAACTCCACCTGGCCGGTCGTTTCCACACCTTGGCCAATGATGCCAAAGGTCATGCCCAACTCCTCAAACTCCTTCGGGACCAGCCGAACGCCCACGTCATTTGCGAGGCCACCGGCGGCTATGAACAGCGCGTCGTGCGCACCCTTCAGGCCGCGGCCATCCGCGTGACCATTGTCGAAGCAAGCCGCGTCCGCTACTTCGCCCGCGCCCAGGGCCAGCGCGCCAAAACTGACCCGATTGACAGTGCCGTCCTCTCGCTGTATGGCGCCACTTTCAAGCCCGCACCCACTGCCGCAGTTTCGGCCCACCAACAGCGGCTGGCCGATGTGTCCCAGCGCCGCCGCCAACTCATCCACTCCCGCACTATGGAAACCAACCGCGCCGAACACTACACCGATCCCCTCTGCGTCCGGCAGCATCGCCAACTCCGAAAGACCTTGGATAAACAAATCGACCAATGCGATCAGGTCATCACCGACCTCATTGCCGAGGATGCCGGCTTGGCCCAGAAAGCTCAACGTTTGCAGGCCATCCCCGGCGTCGGTCCAGTCGTGGCCGCCACCGTCCTGGCAGAGCTGCCCGAACTGGGAAAACTTAATCCGCAAACCGCCGCCGCCTTGGCGGGCGTGGCCCCGTATAACCGCGACAGCGGCAACCTGACCGGCCACCGCCATATCAGCGGTGGCAGACGACCGGTTAGGTGTGCCCTCTACATGGCAACCTTGAGCGCCGTTCGCCATGATCGCATTCTTAAAGAGTTTTATACGCGCTTGTTGGCCGCTGGTAAAAAACCCATGGTCGCCCACACCGCCTGCATGCGCAAACTCGTCGTCCTCATGAACCTCCTCCTCAAAAATGACAAATTTCAACTTGCAAATTAACACCGTTGCTGAGGAGAAGGGGAACGCGTTGCCGCTGCTGGTTGAATTGGTAGCGCGCGGAGTTCATTCAGCGAGGGGTGGGCAAAATAAAAAGCAGAAATTTGGAAAGGTGAAAGGTTGGATGTGGCTTTCCTGCCGCTTTACTTGTCAAATTCAAGGCAGTGGTCTATTGTCGCAGCATGTTGTTGAGGAAACTTTTTCTGCTCACCGTGATGCTCGGCGCTGGTGCGCAAATTATTTCGGCTGACTCCATTCAGCTAAAGGATGCCGCCGTGACGGGCAAAATCCTGGCAGAGAAATCGGATTCCGTCGTCATGGACCTGGGGTACACGGTGCTCGTCATTCCGCGCACTGTCATCACGGGCGTTACGCGGTCCGGTCCGGCGATCGCCAGCGCTGCCACTGCCCCGGGTGCCGCCGGACAATTTTACGCCGCGACCACCAAAACCTCCGCCGCGCGCGACGTGAGTTCGCTGGTCAAACAGATCGGGGAAGCGGTGGTCCAAGTCAAGACGCCGGGCGGACTGGGGTCGGGGTTTTTCCTGAACGAGGACGGGTATCTGATCACTAATTTTCATGTCATCGAAGGGGAGACCGAAATTTCCGTGGAGGTGTATCATCAGAAAAACGGCCAACTGGATCGCGAGACCTATAAAAAGGTGAAAATCATCGCCATCAACAAATTTCATGATCTGGCGCTGCTGCACATCGAGGATAACAACGCGCCCAAGTTCAAGGCCATCACGCTGGGCAGCGCGGACTCTTTGAGCGTGGGAGAAGGAGTGTTTGCCATCGGGAGTCCGCTGGGACTGGAGCGCACGGTAACTCAGGGCATTATCAGCACCAAGACGCGGCAACTGGAAGGGAATCTTTATTTGCAAACGAGCACGCAAATCAATCCCGGCAACAGCGGCGGCCCGCTGTTCAATCTGGCCGGCGAAGTGGTGGGCGTGACGAATATGAAAATCTCGTTCGGCGAGGGCCTGGGCTTTGCGATTCCGGTAGAACTGGTGAAGAATTTCCTGGATCACCGCGATGCCTTTGCCTATTCGACGGATAATCCCAACAACCCGTTTCGATATCTGGAACCGCCGAGCCGGACCAGGGGCGTGCCGATGACAGAAGCGAAATAATTTTCGCGGCCGGCACCATTGAACCAACCGTTTTATCCATATGATTACCAAACTTATTCGCCTGGGCTGCGTTGCGGCAGGGCTGGCCGGAAGTCTCCTGCTCCAGGCGGCGATTCCACCAGCGGAAAACCTGCTGCCGGCGGATACGCTGGCATTTTTTACGGTGCCGGATTGCAACCGGCTGACCGAGGCGATGAAGACCTCGCCGCCATACCGGTTTTGGAACGATGAGGCGATGAAACCGTTTCACGACAAATTCATGGCCAAATTCAACGAGAAATTCGTGGGGGTGGTGGAAAAGGACCTGGGCGCGAAAGTGACCGATTTTATGGCGCTGCTGCAAGGCCAATTTACCATGGCCGTGACGCAAAATGGATCCGCCGCACACGATGACACTCCGCCCGGTTTGGTGCTGTTGCTGGACGCCAAAGACAAAAGCGCGTCGCTGAAAACCAACCTGGCCGCGCTTACGAAAAAGTGGACCGACTCCGGTAGATTGCTGCGCACGGACAAAATCCATGGCCTGACTTTCACCATCCTGCCACTCAACAGCAATGATTTTTCCGCCATCCTGCCAAAACGGCCGGCCGTGCAAGAACTAGGCAAACAACCCAAGCCGGAGAAACCGGGGGAAATGTATTTTGCACAGTTTGAATCGCTCTTGATAGTCGGCAATTCCATCAAGGCAGTCGAACCGGTGGCGGCCCATCTGACCGGCGGCAATGCACCTCTGCTGGCCGAGGAGGCCAATTTTGCGGCCGACAAACCGGCGCAATTCCGCGACTCGCCCGCGTATTACGGCTGGGTCAATGGAAACAAATTGTTTTCCATGCTAGCGCAAACGCCGCCCGACGAAGGCGAATCGGCATCGCCGTTTGCCTCCGCCTTCACCGCTGGCAAAATCATTGGCGCCACCGGGTTGGCGAGTTTGAAATCCGCCAGTTTCACCCTGCGGGAAAGCCCGGAAGGCTCGTCGGTGACCGTGCATATCTCGGCACCGGAAGCGGAGCGGGCGGGTTTATTGAAAATATTTGCGCTGCCGGCGAAGGACGCCAGTGCGCCGCCGTTCGTGCCAGCGGAGGTGGTGAAGTTCTCGCGGGTCCGGTTGGACGGCAAGCTGGCCTGGGCCGAGTTGCTCAAGATGGCGGCCGGCATTTCGCCCCAGGGCATTGCCAGCTTTAATTCGGTCATCGACATGGCCAATTCCTTTGCGCAGGCAAAGAACCCCGGGTTTGATCTTAGAACCGCTCTTTTTGGCAACCTGGGCGATGATATTATAACGTATCAGAAACCGTTAAGCGGCGATTCCCTGGCCGCATTGGCCGACCCGCCGACGCTTTATCTGGTGGCGGTGGCCAATCCGGAAACCGCGATCACAGCGATCAAAACGATTGCAGGTTTATCGGCACCGCAGGACGCCTCAACGGCCCCGCGCGAATTTTTAGGCCGCAAAATCCACGCGGTGGCGCTGCGACCGGCGGCGGTTCAACCAGGCGCGCCTCCCGCGCCGCGCTTCCTCCATGTCTCCAGCAGCGCCGGATATCTGGCGCTGAGCCAGGATGCCCCGCTCGTGGAAGAATTTTTACGCAGCGCTGAAGGCAAGGTAAAACCGCTGAGTGATAATCTGGCCCTTACCGAGGCGGCCCAACACGTCGGGGGTGCCGGCGGCGGCATGTTCGGCTTTGAAAATCAGCGGGAGACCATGCGCGCCACCTTCAAGGCCTTTAAAAATTCCGCGGCCGCTGATTCGGCGATGAAGCTGTTTCCACCGGCTTTTCGCGATTGGGCGGATTTTACCCTACTGCCGGATTATCTGCTGGTGCAGAAATATTTCAACCTCTCGGTCTATGCTGGCAGCGCCAACGCCGACGGCTTGACCATGAAAATCTTTTCTCCGCACCCCGCACAGCGCAACTGAACGGACCGCCACCCCATGGCCAATCCAGCTGCGGACGCACACGTAGCCCGGCTTTGTCCGGCTTGCGGCTTGTGCTGTGATAGCACCCTGTTTGCCGATGTGGAACTCCGGCTGGCTGACGATCCGCAAAAACTGGCCAAACAAGGCCTGACCCTCTCGCCCAAAGGACGAGGCAAACTGGCATTTGCGCAACCGTGTCCGGCATTCGACGGCCAACTTTGCGGGATTTACGCGGATCGTCCGGTGCGCTGCCGGCAATTTCATTGCGGCCTGTTGCAGCGGGTCGAGGCAAAAAAAATGACGCCGGCGGCAGCGCTTAAAATAATTGCGACAGCCAAAAAACAAGCCGGGGAAGTGCGTCGGCTGCTGGTTTTGCTCGGCCAGAAAGACGAGCGGCGGGCGCTAACCCATCGCTATGCCGAGGCGATGAGCGCCCCGCTTGATTTAGCCAATCCCGAGCAGGCAGAACTGCACGGAACCCTCATGCTGAGGGTCAGCGATTTGATGCACTTGCTCCAGCGCCATTTTCTGCAATAAAGCTAAACTACGGAGCCAATGAACGGCAAAGACA
>CAISVF010000130.1 GCA_903888765.1 uncultured Verrucomicrobia subdivision 3 bacterium
AGGATGAGGTGTTGGATGAGTAAGTTGCCGGTATTGCGGAAGGTTGACGGTAACCCTGTTTCAGGGATAAATCAGGCGCAGGAAAATCGAATTGTTTAGGGGATTGATGAGGAGATTGGTGGCGGTGATATTCGTGGAATAGGGCACGGTCACCCAGTTGGTGCCGAGACCGTTGGGGAGCGGGTTGGTCTGGATTTGCAGCCGCCAGCCGAGATGATCCGGTGGCCAGGAAAGCTGCAATTGCCCGCTACCGGTGCGCCAGGCCAGGTTGGTTGGTTGACTGGATGGCAGCGGGGCGGCGGTGACCTGAACGGAGTTGGAACTTTCGCCGCCCGGCCCGACGGCGGTTACGACATAAAAATAATTCACGGAACTCGCCACACTCGCATCTGCAAAATTCGTCGCGACCAAGCCACTGACCACGGTTGGATATGGTCCGCCGTTGGCGGTGCCGCGCTTCAAATTATAGCTGGTGGCTCCGGGGACCGAATTCCACTTCAGGTTGATCAGCAGGTTGGTGGCGGTGGCGGTGAAATTGGTGGGCGCAGAGGGCAGCGCCGGTTGATTGGCGGCCAGAGAGGCGGCGATCACAATTTTGTTGAGGTCTATTTCGGTCGCGGTGGTGTTGGCCATGGCACGCCAGCCGAGGGCAAGGGCATCGAAGCTATTCGTCAGGAAAGTGCTACCGCTGGCTACGCAGCCGAACTGCGAGAGCAGGGTTCCGTTGGTATTCACGCCGCCATAAAAACTGTTGGTGATGGCCAGGGTGTTGGTCGCGCTGAGCTTGATGGTCAGCACCTCGGTGTAGGGACTACCGGCTGTGAGGGTGAGCGACGGAGAGGTGGAAGCCGTGCCGACCAGGCTTCCCGACGGGTTGCTGTAGCTGGGGGTGCCGCCGGCACCAATGAGGTCCTGATTATTATTGAGAGTGCCGATTTGCGAAGCCCTCGTCTGGATTTGCGAGTTTGCCCCCGAAAACGCCACCTGACCGACGTACCCAATCCAGGTCTGCGCGTAGCCGATGGCATTCGTGGCGGCACCGGTCTCAGTGCCGTTCATGCCGCCGGGAACCGGATAATTTTGTCCGCTGGCATACAGGCCAAATCCGAGCGTGCCAGACTGCGTCAGCAGACCGGAGGTGTTGGTGAACGTCACCAGCAGCGAAAGCGAGTCGCCGATGGTCGCCAGTTTCACCGGCGTGGTGGCAAACAGCGCCTGCACCTGGCCGCCGCCGCTCGTGGTCCCGACGATGCCGAAATGCAGGTGCCCGGCCGTAATGCTCGGGTTGGGGCTCCAACTTTTGGACGAGATTACTTCGTAACTGGTATTCGTCGGCGTGGGTGGCGTCGGCGAGGCGGCATTCACCGTGCTGTTGGCAAAGGTGTCCGTGAAAACGATACCCGGCTGACTGCCGATTGACTGGCTTTGGGGAGTGGCGCTAACCTGCGGGCCATTGGGGCCTTCCCCGGCGGCATTGACTGCGGAAACCACATAATAATACGTTGTGCCATTGGTGACCTGGGCGTCGGAATAATTTGTCGCGGCTGTGCTGGTGAGGGTGGTGTAAGCCCCCCCGCTGACCGTCGAACGTTTGAGATTGTAATTGGTGGCTGTTACACAGGTTGACCAGGTCAAGGTCACGAAGGCATTTCCGGCACTGGCGATCAGGTTGGTGGGTGCAAGCGGCACCGGCAACCCAGCAGTCGCCATCGCCTCCGTGGAATTGGCCCCCTCGCCAATCGTATTCACGCCCGAAATGACATAATAATAGGCTAAGCCATTGGTGACCTGGGAATCGGAAAAATTAGTAGCGGCTGTGCTGGCGATCGTGGTATAGGCACCACCGCTGATCAGGGCGCGCTTGACATTGTAATTTGTGGCGGTTGCGGCAGGCGACCACGTTAACGTGATCAGGGCGTTGCTGCCGGTAGCCAGCAAATTGGCGGGCGCGGATGGCAGGCCATTGGCCGCAGTCACGAGCAGTTTGACGACTCCGGCGGTACTGGTGTCAAAAGAGCCGTTGTATCCCGTCGGGATGGAGCCAAGCGTTGGCACACTCCCGCTCAACCCGCCTCCGTAACTCATCAGCGTATAGGTCCCGCTGGTGAAGCCGACACCGGCCAGGAGGTTGATCGTGCCACCCAGTTGCAGGTTGCCCGTCACTGCCAGTTTGGCAGGGCTGGTGCCCAGGACGAAATTCAGGACGGTGGAAGGCATTAGAGTCAAATTGTTGCTCACGGTGAACGTGCTGGCTGCAAGGGTCAGCGGGCCGTTATCAAACAGGTTGGTGTTCTGCAGTGAGCCCGGCGCATTGTAGAGCGCCACCCAACTGCTATAGCCATTGGTCGTGAGGCCATCGAACGTGACAAGCTTGCTGGCTGGCGTGCTGTTGGTAATGATCGCTTGCGCATTGAACATGGCGAACGTCCGGTTGCCGGGCAGCGGTTGGAGATTGCAGTCAATAAACTGGGCTCCGTTGACATTATAGAGGCAGAAATTGCGGTCGGCCGTCAGGTTGACCTTGTTAAAAACGAGGTTGGTGGCCGGTAATTCCGTCCGCGCCCAGATGATGCCCAGCGGATAGCCGCTGACGGCAGAGCCAGTTATGTTACTGTAGGTGATGTTGCGGAAGATCGGGGTAGTGCCGGTCACTGCCGCCAGGGCTTGTCCGGCGGCCTGTCCGGCGGTGACGCTGCTGGGAGTGCCCACCGAAAGGTAATAGCCATAACATTGGATGGGGATCGCCACATTGTTCATGGTGATATTGAGGTAGGAGATATTCTGCACCAGGCCACCGCGACCCGCATCGGATTTGATCCGCAATCCGCCCTGGGTGCCGTTCATTGTGCAATTAATGACCATGAGGTTGGAAACCCCGCCGTTGTCGGTGTAGCTGCCAATGGATATCCCGTGGCCATTGCCATAAACATTATTCGTGAGGAGCACATCGTGCGTGCCGCCGCCGCAGGTGTAATCATCGTCTCCGGTGCTGATGTCGCAGTTCTGCACCAGGATGTTCGTCCCGCTCACGTCGCAAGCGTCGGTGTTATGCGAGGGAATGGGCACGCCCGAGGAGGGCGGGGCCCGGACGATCACGCCTTGCACCGTGCCACTTTTGACCCCGCTGATGGCGATGTGGAACATCGGCGAGTTGGAAAGCGTGATATTCTGCACCAGCACACGAGTTCCGCTGCCGAGGGAAATCATGCTTGGCCGGTTCACGGCCGCATTGGTGCCGAAGGATTGCCACCAGGGTGAGCCCTGGCCATCAATCGCCCCCGGTCCGCTGATGGCGATATCATGGAGTCCGGAACCGGAAATGAAATTAGCGGGACTCGTCGTGCCGCCGGGGTACATATCCATGGGCAGCATCCGCAAAATGGCACCGGCATCAATCTGCAGGTTGACGGAGCTGGCCAGGGTTAGGGGTCCGCTCAAATAAACCCCCGGAGGAATTTCCACCGTGCCGCCGGGCGAACCATTGGTGGTTCCGCCGGTGGCAGCCTTATTGATGGCATTTTGTATCGCCGTCGTATTCGTCGTCACGCCATCGCCGACCGCGCCGTAAGCGGCGTTGGTCACGACCACGATATTGTTGGTATTGATACTGATCGCCCAGGGCACAATGGCTGACACCTTGGTCGCCAGAAAGAACAACGCGAGCTCCCCAGCTCGCTTAGCATAACGGATAAACATAATTTCAGGGACGAATTAATTTAACGCACAATGCCAAAGCTGCCAATTATGTGAATCGGTATATAACTATGAAAATTGTGTACTGCCGGCTGCGAGCCGTCCGGAATAATTTGCGGCTGGCTGGCCGGGAAAGGTTTATTAGCTTTCGAAGGATAACGAGCGCGGGAACATCCAGGAGTAAGCGCTATGGCTCGGTGATCACGGTGTCCGCATGTTCATAACCCGGGGCGCAGCAACAGAGCAGTCGCAGCACGGTTTCGCCGGTGTTCCACAGCTTGTGCTTTTGCCCCGGCAAGATGGCGACGGCATCCCCGGGCTGAAGTTCGCGGGTCTCGTCTGCAATGCGGATTTTGGCAGTGCCGTGGGTGATATAATAAATCTCTTCAGCCCGGGGGTGAAAATGTTCCTGCGTGGAGCCGCCCACCGGGATGCGGGCCTCGGCCAGACTTTGGTGGCGGATGCAGGAGTTGCGGTGGGCCAGAAGTTCGCGGATTTCCGAGCCATCCTTGGTGATGAACGGCGGCATATCCCTTAAGTTTTTTATGTCCATGATATTTGAGGCAGATTCAAAAGCTTTCCGGTTCTTTGAATATCCTGGCCCAGTCTAGCTGGCCAATGGCCACGCCCGCAACAATGAGAACCATGGCCGTGCAAAAGGTGGGCGTGATGGGCTCCCCCAGTGCGTAGTGTGCCCAGACCGTGGTGGAAATCGGGATGAAATTATTGAACAGCATCACGCGACTCGTCTGCCAATGGCGCAAGGCGGAGTTCCACAAAGCATAGGGCACCACGCCGCCGAACAGGATGGCCAGCGTCTGAATGCCCACATGGCTGGCATCCAGATGCAAACCGCGCTGGTAAAGCTCCACCGCCGCCACCGGCAGCAGCCAAACCCCGGACATCCACATGGCATTGGCAGCGACTTCCACGCCGTGGATGGTGCGCGCCAGAATGCGGCTTTGATGATTATAATTCGCCCAGAGCAAACTTGAGCCAAGGCCGCAACATTCGCCGGCGAGATTAAAACTGGAATTCTGAAGGGCCGGCCAAAACAGGACCAGCACGCCGGAAACGGCCAGCAGCGCCGCCCCATAGCGTCGCAGGCTGCCCCAGTTTTTTTGCGGTCGCTGCTCCACCAGCAGCGCCCAAATGGGCGACGCGCCAATATACAGCGCCACGTGGGACGCGGCGGTCAGCCGCAAAGCCCAGCAGAACACAATGGTGTACGCCGCCAGCCCGAGACCGCCGCGCAACCACAACTGGCGGCGCTGGTCCGGGCTCAGGGCGGGAAAGCGGCCCAGCAAAGGGGTGAACCGCAGGATGAGAAAGAGCAGGAGGCCGGCAAACAAAAACCGCGTCATGCCGGTAAACACAGGCGGCCACTCATGGACGAGCCATTTGGTGCCTGCGTTATTGCCGCCCCAGAGCAGGACGACCAGCAGCAGGCTGCCGGCGATCAGGGGATGGTTTTTATTGGACGACACGCGGCGAGTAAAGCGCTGCAACGCACGGTTGCCAATGAAATTTATTGACCCGCGCCCATTAAAATTTAGTTTCTGGGCATGGATCATTCACCCGGTTTTCTTAAATTAGTCAGCGAAGCCAAGCGGCATGTGCACGAAATCAGCGTGGCCGAGGCGCGCGCCAGGCTGGCAGCCGCCCCCGAAACAGTGCTGCTGGACGTCCGCGAGGACCATGAATGGCAGGCCGGTCACGCGGTGCAGGCATTGCATTTGGGCAAAGGCATCCTGGAGCGTGATCTGGAAAAACTGTATCCGGACGTGACTACGGAAATCATCATGTATTGTGGCGGCGGCTTTCGCTCGGCCCTGACCTGTGACGCCGCCCGGCGCATGGGATATAAAAATGTATATTCCCTCATCGGCGGCTACAAGGGCATGACGGCCGCCGGTTGGCCGACCACCAGCTGAAGCTTATGGCAAACCTATCCGGTGTGCGAAATCGGGGCATGGCATGCAACGCGCCCGGAGGCAACTGATCTTGTATGGCTTGGGGCTTAACCATTCCCCTACTTTTTGGTTTATGAATTTCAATCGGGAGACCCCGGGTATCATGCTGCGATGTGTCCAAGTTCTGGAAAGACGTTCCCGGATGGTTTTAACCGGGATGGCATCTCTGCTGATTGGGGCAGTGGGATTGATTGACTATTTAACCGGGTTTGAGACGTCTTTCTCGATTTTTTATCTGCTCGCCATCGGATTGGCGGCCTGGTTTGTGGGGCGCGGCACGGCCATTTTTCTTTCGATCTTAAGTGTGACGGTGTCGCTGGCTGGCGATGTGGCCAGGGGTGTCCATTTTTCCAATTCCCTGATACCGGCTTGGAACACGTTTATTCTGCTGACATTTTATCTCGTGGTCATTGGCCTGCTAACCCGCTTGCGGTTCTTTCATGTTGAGCTGGGAGCGCAGGTGAAAGAACGCACCATAGCCCTCACCGATGAAATGGCCGAGCGCCAGCGACTGGAGCGGGAGTTGCTGGAAATCAGTGAACGGGAGCAACGTCGCATCGGGCAGGATTTGCACGATGGTTTGTGTCAGCATCTCACC
>CAISVF010000131.1 GCA_903888765.1 uncultured Verrucomicrobia subdivision 3 bacterium
GCAGTGACGATCCGAATTTGGACCCGAGTCATTTAAATGTCAATTGGATATTTTAAGCGGAATTTGGCAACCCATCACAGGCCCGATAGAGCACTTGTTTAACGACAATTTTCCCTTGTGCTACTTTTTGTGCTACTGTTGCCCAATTCTAGGCCCGACCTTTAAAAAGCGCAAAAAGCGGGTTTTACTATTGAAAATAAAGGAGAAAACGAACGTCGCGTGAAATTTGGTGAAGCCTGATTTTGGCCCCCCATTGTTAATCCCAAAGCAAGTGCTCTACCAAGCTGAGCTACGCTCCGAACCGAAATAATCACAAAAACTGAAATTAAACAAACGGTCTAAAATCCAATGATTAGCTATTAGAGCCTGTTTCCAATTGCTAAGTAGATTCAAAGTTGATCTTGAACTGACTGGCCTCATTTTGCCTGGATGTGGGGTAAGGGCAAGCGGATTCGCTTGGATTCGCTCGAAAGCTCGTTTCTTCAGCGATTAATTCAGGGCTAATGGCACGAGTCGCTTTAACCATAGGCAGCATTGGGGAGTTGGAGAAAGTAATTTTGCTGGCAATGGGAGCACTGGAATTGCGTCAATCGCTGACTCATTGCCTCGCATGTTTGTGTGGTTGTTGCGGCAGATTAACTTTGTATGTTAATTGGCAAGCCAGCTAATGAAATCAGCTTTTCTATCGATAGGAAGTCTGGTGTCAGTCGGTTGGCTGTGGCCTCTTGAATTACGCAGGTTGTTCAGGACTACAATTTAGTTTGCGTTTTTAAAATCTCTCCTCCGAGGTGATTGGCTGGAGACCGGTCCCGGCGGCGGCAGCGATAGTGGTGGTGGTGGCTACGGCCCGGCTACCCTGTCTTTTGCCTCGCCGGCTGGCGGCCAATCGGTGGCGTTTTATCTATGAGGCCGGTACCAGTGCGGCGGTCGGAACGTTAAGAAAAATAGATGCATCCTCTGCGGTGACTTGTGTTGCAGCAGCGGCAGCGGCATAATGTCGGCATGTCCTCGCTGCAAATTAATGTTTTGCTGATGCTTTTGGCATTGGGTGGCGATTTTTCGGCCCGAGGGATGGTTTTGTGGAGTCTGGCGGGCCCCATCGAAGTTCACGAAAATGGTTCAGGCACCAACGTTTTGGACGTGCCGCTAAAACACAACGACAATTCGCGCGACACGTTGTATTTCAAGTTTGAGGTGGACCCGCTTTCGGATGTGGGCACGGAGGAATACCTGGCGGCATTTGAGTTTTTTGAGGGCGGTGAAGAGCGCCTGGCCGTCGGGAATTCCCTCAAAGCCTGGGCTTACAGTGCCTTCAACACCTTGGATACCGGCCCCAACAACAAAGTTCAAGGTGATTTGGACCTGCACTCGGCGCATCCGGAAATTATCAACAAAGGAGATGTGTTGAACTATGAATTGCCGCGCCGCGGCAATCGCTGCACGATCGTTTTCAAGGTCCAATTTGTTCCTGCCGGTGATGATTTGGTGACTGCGTGGATGAACCCGAATCTCAGTCAAGGGGCGACGGAAGAAAGCCAGCCGGAAGAGCTAACCACCAAATTCAAGGCCAATGCATCTTTCGACCAGATTCGCCTGCGCCACCAGGGCAATGGCGACGGTTGGATATTCCGCAACCTGATGGTGACAACCGCGTTTGGTGATTTGGTGGTGGTGCACTTTTGGCAGGAGCTATGGTTTATTTGCTGCGCGGTAACGGTCATGTTGGCAGCGGTGGGCGGCACGGTTCGCATTGTCGAGAAAAGAAAATATCAGTCGCAATTGCGCCAGGCGGAACAGGAGCGGGCGTTGGAACGTGAGCGGGCCCGGATCGCGCAAGATTTGCACGACGAATTGGGATCCCTCTTGACGCGCATTTCCTTGCTGGGCGGGTTGCTGCGCTCCGACATGAACAACCCGGGGCAGGTCGAGGCCACTGCAGAAAAAATATCCGGGGCGGCGGATCAAACGGTCCGGGCCCTGGAGGAAATCGTCTGGGCGGTCCGCCCCGGCAGTGATACCTTGCAGAGTCTGGTGGATTACATTGCGCATTTTGCCATTGAGTTGTTCGAGGGGAATTCGACTCGTTGCCGACTGGATCTGCCGGCGGATTTGCCGACTCACACGTTGCATCCCGACGTGCGGCATAACATTTTTCTCATCATCAAGGAGGCCCTCAATAATGCGCTAAAACACGCCGGAGGCAGTGTGGTTCAGGTGCAAATCCGGATTGAGGCCGGAAAGTTAAAAATATTGATTGGCGACAACGGCAAAGGTTTTGATGCCCAGGCGTCTGCCGCCAACTCCGAGCGTAACGGATTGGAAAATATGCGGCGGCGTGCCCTGGCGGTTGGTGGTCAACTCGAGGTGACCAGCGCGCCGGGTATTGGCACGCGAGTGGAGTTTCAAGTGAATCTTCCGCATTGAGATTGCCCAGGCAGCAGCGTAACTTCGGCCCAGCTTCCCAACACATGCAAATCAAAGTGGCGATTGTAGATGATGACGAAGGTATCCGCGCCAGCTTATCGGCGCTGATCCAGCGTGCTCCTGGATTTAAACTAGCTGGGGAATTTCTGAACGGCGAGATGGCCCTGAAGGAAATTCCCAAGCTGATGCCGGACGTCGTGCTGATGGACATCAATCTTCCCGGTATGAAAGGTTACGAATGCGTTCGTCAACTCAAGTCAGCCCACGCCACGATTCAGTTTTTGATGCTGACGGTTTACGAGGACAGCGATTCGCTATTTAACTCGCTGCGCGCGGGCGCGAGCGGTTATCTGCTCAAGCGCACCGCTTCGGCTCGTTTGCTCGAAGCCATTCGCGACGTTTTTGAAGGGGGTTCGCCGATGACCCCGCAATTGGCGCGTCGGGTTGTGCAGTTTTTTTCCCGGCCGGCGAGTGAATCTGCTCCGCTAGCCAGGCTGACCCCGGCAGAACGTGAATTCCTAGATCAACTGGCCAATGGCTATGCTTACAAGGAAATTGCCGATCGTATGAATATTAGCATTGATACAGTACGAAGTTATGTGCGGACGGTCTATGAAAAGTTGCATGTGCATTCACGCACCGAGGCGGTGGTAAAATATTTGCGCGGTTGAAACCCGCTCAGCACCTCACCCGATAAAATCTTATTGCCGGGTGGCTGGTGCAATTCAGCGTTTATAATTCGAACGCACCTGAATCTTTCGGCCTACACCCTGGAAAACCGCGTGTTGTCAACAATCGCTGCAAAAAATATCCGGAGCTGCGCATTGGTAACGCAATTGGTAAAAACCCGACGCAACGGTAAATTGTGTCCGCTTGCTGCCAGAAAAATGCCCAAGTTGACCAGCACCAACTGATCCTGCATGGAGACGTTAAAATGCCTGCTGCCCGTTCCATTCCAATAGGTTTCCGCTTTCAGCAGCGTGGTCTCATAAACGCCTTCCGGGCAGTCAAACTCTTGGCAAAAACACCGCTCGTGGTATGGTAATGTTCGCGCTGGTGAAGTGGTTGCGCCAAGGAGCAAATACCGTTGACAGCATTGGCAACGTAGCCGTTCATGCTACCGATGTAGCCAAAATTTCCGGGAGAGTCAGCAGAATTTTTAAACCAGACACTGCCATCGCAGTTGGTGACGTTTGTTGGATTGCCGCCGCTGATGCGTTGCCAATAATTCCCCGGCGCATGAAAAAAGATTCCGCACAAATATGCGGTTACCACTCCGCACAAACATGCGATGGACGGTTTTGATTTCCAGTATAGTGTGAGAGCGTAACCCAGATTAGCCGCCATGCCCCACAGGTTTTATGGCTGCAGGCTGGCAAAAAATTAACAAACATATGAAACAACTACTCAAGTTATACACAGCAGCCGGATTGATTGCTATCGCGGCCTCAACCTCCCAAGCACAGCCATATTATGTGACTGGCGAATTTAATGGATGGAATGCCAGCGCAAATCAAATGAGCGGAGGGCCAATTCAATATGATTACACGATCACTGGGCAGTCCTCTGGAGCGTATGCGCAATTTAAGATAACTGACGGTACTTTTAATAAAACGTGGCCAGATGAGAACGCGGTAGTTCGATACGATACCAACGGTTCGGTTACGATTCATTTTTACCCAGGTACCGCAGGTGACGGCTGGCTGCCATTGGCTAACCGTGTGGGGTATGATGATCCTGGCACTTTAGATTCCTGGGGTATGGCTGGCGATTTCGACGGTTGGAATGGTACACAAGCTTTGCTGTCCCCTCTTGGCAATGGGGTCTATTCCAACAGCATCGTGGTCGCCTCCGCTCAAACCTTCGGATTCAAATTTCAGTCACCCGCCGGTAGTTGGGGGAATATATTTTTCGGATCTGATTTTGCCAATGGCAAAAACAATGGATCATACGCTACCACCAATTCACCGCAAATCGTGCCTGTTGCCCTGGATTTGCCCAAAGGACGCTATCTGATCGGCAGTTTGGCTCCTTCGCCAGTGACAAACGAGGTTGTTTTTGCCGTTGATATGACTTATCAAATACAGTTGGGCTTATTTCATCCGGGTTCCTCAGTTTTTGTTGCTGGCGATTTTAATGGATGGCCTGGAACCGGTGCCGGGGCTTTAGCTTTGGTCAATGATCCCCCATATCGGGGAGGTAGTAATACTAATATTTACTATGGCACGAACCTGTTTGTAGGCTTGCCCAAATCCTTGGCAAGTGAATTTAAATATACCCAAAATGATGCTAATTCGCAAAACGGCGGATGGGAAACGTCGAATAATCGGACCGTTACCTTGTTATCCAGTAATGGCACAGTGTGGTTGCCAGTGGGCATCTTTAGCGATCTCTACCCAACCGAGGTTTTGAGTGTGCCGACTGCGGTTTTTTTCAGCGTCAATATGAGCAACGCCGTTGGAACAGACGCTCACCCGTTTGATCCCACAGCTGATAATGTGTACGTCAATGGCCAATTTTCCGGATGGTATGCGTGGTCAGGTGGTATTAATCCAGCGTCTGCTCCCGCAGGCTATCAAATGATCGCACAAGGTGATTCCTTGATTTACACCAATACCATCCTGCTTCCGGCTGGCACGTCGATTGCCTTTGATTACAAATACGGCATGGATATTAATGCTGCAAACGGCGGTCCGGCGGATAATGAGGCTGGCTTTGCACAAAATCACCATCGCGTGATTCGCTCGACTGCCATCAGCCCATATGTTTTGGCCACCGACACTTTTGGCACTCAATATGCGGAGCCACTTTTCGCGGCTGCCAGTCCAGCCGGTGCCAACTTGAAGGTGGGCAGTCCGGCAGCGGGGCATATCCCGGTTTCCTGGTTGGGTCGTCCGGGAGCTCATTTGCAGGTTAAGAGTGCGCTGACGGGTGGCGGTTGGCAGGATTTAACGGCCACTGATGGCTCCACCTGGTCTGCGGGATACAACTCAATTAATGGTTTGGTAAGTGTTACCAATTGGCCGGCAACGGACAAAGCCTATTTCCGTCTCGTTAAACCTTGAGCGCTGCCTGAGTAGTCAATCAGGCTGGCTGAGTAAAAACCGGCCAGCCTGAATTTCCAAACGGATTCATGCCTGAAGCATAATAAAAATGAATAGACGACGTGCCGGTTTTACTTTAATCGAATTGTTAGTGGTGATTGCCATCATTGCTATCCTAGCCGCGATGTTGCTGCCCGCTTTGTCTGCGGCCAAGCAAAAAGCCTGGGCGGTTTCGGATATGAATGACAAAAAGCAGTTGGGTTTGGCTGGCATCATGTACACGGGCGATAATGGGGATAAACTTCCGGTCAATAGCGATCCGCACGTTAATAACTCTTCTTTTTTCCCGAATGGATCTACCAGTCCGTCTTGGATTACCGGTACCGTTGATTGGACCACCGGGCCCTATAATACCAACATTGATTACATGATGAACGATAAGTATGCTCTTTTGGGTGCCTTTTTAGCCAAGGCAACCAAGGTCTTCGCTTGTCCGGCGGCCAATTATTTGAGTTCTGCTCAAAAGGCACAAGGCTGGGAACATCGTGTTCGCTCTGTGGCCATGAATGGGGCCATTGGGGATGGCAATAAATATGCCCAGCCGGGCAATCCCTTTGGATGGACCCAATGGTACGTGGCCAAGAAAACTTCCGATTTACACACGCCGGGTCCTAGTGATTGTTGGTGGATTATTGACGAACACCCGGACAGCGTGGACGATGCCTTGCTGTATAGTTCTTCCTACGCAACCACAAAATTTACTGAACTTCCTGGAAATCAACATGGCGGAGCTTGCGGGGTGAATTTTGTGGATGGGCATACTGAAATACATAAATGGGTGGATAGTGTCATGACCACGCATAAAAACGTGTCTTACACCGTGGTGCAGCAAGTCAGTTGCAGCATCACTGACCGGGATATGCTGTGGCTGGCGGCTCATACTCCTCAAAACTGACTTTTGAATCCGCTGACATCCGGGCGGCGACGCTTGGGGGAGAGAATTTGGTTTATAAATTCAGAGGGTGGTAAATAATATGAGAAAATGTTCTTGGATTTGTAGCGGGATGCTGTTGGCGTCAGGCTTGGTATGGCTAGCACCAACCGCCAAATGTGAGCCTGAATTCTCAGGACAAATTTCCCGCCCTGCCCCGGAGTGGCTGCGGTCTGGCACCATTTATGAAATCTTCCCGCGGGATTTTTCTACCGCCGGAAACCTGGCTGGAATTACCAGCCGGCTCGATGAATTGAAAGAACTTGGGGTCAACATCCTTTGGCTCATGCCCATTCATCCCATCGGAGAAAAATTTCGCAAAGGAGAGTTTGGCAGTCCTTATTCCATTAGAGATTACTATGCGGTGGATCCCAATTATGGCACGGTAAATGACTTCAAAAATCTTGTGGCGGGTGCCCACCAGCGCGGACTAAAGGTCATCATGGATTTGGTGGCGAATCATACAGCCTGGGATAACGTAATGATGACAAACCATGATTTTTATAAACAGGATGCCGCTGGCAAGGTTATTTCGCCCGTACCAGACTGGACGGATGTCGCTGGTCTGAACTACGGCAACCCCGATTTACGCAAATACATGCTATCCATGCTTAAATATTGGATCAAAGAATGCGATGTGGACGGCTTTCGTTGCGACGCTGCGCCCATGGTGCCAACCGATTTTTGGGTGCAGGTTCGAACTGAACTGACAAAGGTCAAACCTGACCTGATGTTGCTGGATGAAGGTGAACAGCCCGAATTGCTCGCGAAGGCTTTTGATATCGATTATTCCTGGAAGCTGATGTGGGCTATGAATGATGTCATGTCGCATAATGCTTCGGCTGTCAATATTCGGCGTTCCTGGGAGGAAAGTTGCTCCCAGAATCCCAAAGGAGCCCTGCGGTTGAGAATTTCTGATGACCATGATGAAACCCGGGCCATTGCGCGTTATGGCATGAATGGGGCGCTGGCAGCGTCTGTGCTCATGTTTACGCTTGATGGTGTGCCCCTGCTTTACAATGGGATGGAAGTCGGCGATGCCACGGAGTCGGCCGACCCTGCTTTGTTTAATAAAATGAATATTTGCTGGCAACCGCATCAAAGCGAACGCGCCCCCTTTCGCGCCATTTATCATGACCTTATTCAACTCCGAAAAAAGTACAGCGCCCTGCGTTCTGATCATTTGCAGTGGGTGTCCAATTCCAATCAAGCGGCTCTGCTTACATACTTGCGCGCCGATGATCAGGACGAGTTCCTAGTGGCCATTAATTTTTCCAATCGCCCGCTTTCCAGTCATTTGGAGGTGAAGCAATCCGGTGGATTTTCCTCTTTGAAAATCTCCGGGGCACAGAACTCTTCCAATGATCCGCTGCCGACCCTCAGGTTGAATGGGTTCGAATGGCGCATTTATCACCGGACGGTGACTTTGGCCGTTACAAAATAATATATTTTCGTGTTCGCCTATAGGCGACCTCCTCAACCAAAATTACCGCATGCAAAAGCCGCGCCTGAATTTCTGGCAGATTTGGAACATGAGTTTCGGTTTTCTTGGCATCCAGTTTGGATGGGGGTTACAGATGGCCAACATGAGTGCGATTTATACTTACCTTGGAGCGGATGCCGATTCTCTTTCTGTTTTGTGGCTTGCTGCCCCGGTTACTGGCGTCATCATTCAACCATTGATCGGTCAATCCAGCGACCGCATTTGGACCCGCCTAGGCCGGCGGCGCCCCTTTATTTTAGGTGGGGCTGTGTTCGCCTCCCTTGCCCTGGTTTGGATGCCCAATTGTCCATCCGTCTGGATGGCTGCCGGATTACTTTGGGTACTGGATGGCACCATCAACGCCAGTATGCAGCCATTTCGGGCCTTGGTGGCAGATAATCTGCCGCCGGAGCAGAATGCCCAAGGTTTCGCTATTCAATCACTTTTTATTGGCTTGGGGGGCACCATCGCATCCGCCTTGCCATGGATGATGACCAACTGGTTTGGAGTTGCTTCACCTGCCGGGACTAACAGTCAGATTCCTGCTTCCGTGCGCCTTTCATTTTACATTGGAGCGGCCGCTTTTCTAGTCGCAGTGCTTTGGACGGTTTTAAAAACGCGCGAATATCCTCCTACTGACTCCGAGTTGGCTGCCATTCGCAGGCGCAAATTTGATTGGACCCTCGGTTTAGGGGATGTTTTGAACTTGGTCTTTCACCTGCCCCGGAGGATGTGGGAACTTGGTCTGGTTCAATTTTTTACCTGGATTGGAATGTTTTCCATGTGGGTTTATTTCTCTCCGGCCGTCGCTCGGAACATTTTTCATGCCTCCCCCGGTTCCCCGGAGATGGAAGCTGCGGGAGCCTGGTCTGGTTTCTGTTTTGCCGCCTACAATGCAGTGTGTTTTGTTTTTTCCTTTGGGTTGCTGTGGGGCACAAAATATACAGGACCCAAACTGATGCACGTATTCTGTCTGGCGGTGGGTGCTGTTGGTCTGGCTTCGGTTCCGTTGGCCACGGATAAACATCACCTGCTGTTTGCCATGGCGGCGGTTGGTATTGCTTGGGCGAGTATTCTTTCGATGCCCTACGCGATGCTAGCCCCCGCGCTTCCCAAGGAAAAAGTTGGTGTTATGATGGGAATGTTCAATCTCTTTATCGTTCTCCCTCAAATTGTGGCATCGAGCCTGCTTGGCTATATTCTGAAACATTTTCTGCATAGCGAACCAGTCAATGCACTTGTATTAGGCGGTGCCAGCATGGGGTTGGCAGCATTGTTGACGTTATTGGTGGTAAATTTCAAAACGGTGGATATTTCTTCGGAAGCGGTTACCAGCGGTGGCGGCCATTGAGCCTCGCAAATCCATTCGACACCCGGATGCCCGGTTGCTAAACTCGCCGGCATGAAAGTTCTGTTTCTCAACGGTCCGAACCTGAATCTCCTCGGGACGCGTGAACCGGAAGTTTATGGACGTCTCACTTTGGTGGATATTGAGGCGATGGTTCGAACTCGTGCCATAGATTTGAAGGTCGAAATTGCATTTCGCCAATCCAATTCAGAGGGAGAACTTGTCAGTTGGATTCAGGAGGCTAGGGGGCAGTTTAATTCCATTGTTATTAACGCGGCAGCCTATACTCATACCAGCATAGCTTTGCGCGATGCCATTTCGGCTGTGGGGGTGCCAACGATTGAGATCCATCTTTCCAACATTCATGCCCGAGAAGAATTTCGCCATACATCACTCATCGCTCCGGTTTGCCGTGGCCAGATCAGCGGTTTTGGCGTGAAATCGTATTTATTGGGTTTTGAAGCTGCGATTATCGTTACCGAAACGCATTAATAGTCGCTTGTGCATTGGAATAAATAAATAATTTTTGAGCGTAATGCTTGACCTTTGTGTCGTATAAATATAAGATTTTTTATTAAAAATTTAACTTCAGTCGAGATTAAGCCGATTTTGACTGGTATTTAGCCGGTTTTTGAACGTTTCTAGAAAAATTTTAACGAAAACGCATCGTGGACCTAAAAGATATCAAAGCCATCATTGATTTGATGAAAAAAAACTCCATTACGGAGTTTGAACTGGAGCAACAGGACTCGAAGTTGCGCCTCAAACGGGGGTTAAGTAATGGGGCGTCATCCGTGGCTCAATCGGATGAGCAACCAGTTCCGGTTATGCCTCAAATCGTGACTGCCCAGACTCCCTTGGTATCGGCTCCGGTAGTATCCGTACCTGTCGCCACTGGTGAAATTGACATCAAATCACCAATGATCGGGACATTTTATCGTTCACCCTCGCCTGAATCTAGTTCTTATGTCGATGTGGGTACTGAGGTTAATCCAGAATCCGTTGTATGCATCATTGAGGCCATGAAGGTGATGAATGAAATTAAATCCGAGGTAAAAGGAGTAGTTACGCAATTGTTGGTCGAAAATGGGAAGCCCGTTGAATTCGGTCAGCCACTTTTCAAGGTTCGTCCCCTTTAATCGGTTTTTATCGCCTTTATCATGTTCGAAAAAGTTCTGGTAGCCAATCGTGGGGAAATAGCTGTTCGCATCATTCGTGCCTGTAAAGAACTGAATATACGTACGGTGGCCGTTTATTCCGAGATTGATGCCAATTCAATGCATGTGCAAATGGCCGATGAGGCGATTTGTATCGGCAAGGCAGCATCTTCTGAGAGTTATCTACGCATTGACCGGATCATCAGTGCCGCAGAAATCGCGGATGTGGATGCCATTCACCCAGGCTATGGGTTTTTATCAGAGAATGCCCACTTTGCGGAAGTTTGCGAGAGCTGCAACATTCGTTTTATCGGTCCGAGCCCTCGGGCGATGAATGCTTTGGGGGACAAGGCAGTTAGTCGCGCCTTGGCCAAGCGGGCTGGCGTGGAGACTCCGCCTGGTTCCGAAGGCGTGGTGGATAAGGAACAGGACGCACTGGCGGTGGCCAAACGCATTGGCTACCCGGTAATGATCAAGGCAGTGGCAGGTGGCGGTGGCCGCGGTATGCGCGTTGCACATAACGATATATCCCTGGTCAAAGGTTATCATACTGCGCGCACCGAGGCCGAAAAATGCTTTGGTAACTCGGGGGTTTATATCGAAAAGTTCATTGAGAATCCCCATCATATTGAAATTCAGATACTCGGCGACAATAAGGGTAAAATCATCCATCTGGGTGAACGTGATTGCTCTGTTCAGCGTCGCAACCAGAAATTGGTCGAAGAATCTCCATCGCCGCTGCTGGATAATAAATTCCGCAAGCTCCGCGAGAAAATAGGCAAGGCCGCCATCCGCATAGCCGAGGCGGCTCGTTATACCAATGCCGGCACAGTGGAGTTTATCGTTGACGATAGCGGCAATTATTATTTTCTAGAAGTGAACAAGCGCCTTCAGGTGGAGCATCCCGTTACCGAGGAAGTCACTGGCATTGACTTGGTCCGGGCCCAATTGGAGGTCGCGATGGGCGAACCGCTGCGCTATTCTCAGGGCGATGTTGAATTTAAGGGGCACGCCATCGAATGCCGGATTAATGCGGAAGACCCGTTCGACGATTTTCGTCCCAGCCCCGGCCGTATTGAGATGTATTACCAGCCGGGCGGGCGCGGCGTTCGCGTGGATACTCATGCTTACGCGGGCTACACCATTCCGCCGACCTACGACTCAATGATTGGCAAGCTGATCGTGACCGGCAAAGATCGGACGGAAGCGATTGACCGCATGAATCGTGCCTTGAATGAGTTTATGATTACCGGGGTCAAAACCACCATGGTATTCCAGCAGGCCATCATGCAGGATCCTAATTTTCGGCGCGGCGTTTATACCACGAATTTCGTGGAACAGCTTCTCGGCGGCGCGCGGCGCGAATTGATCGAGGAGAAAACCTGATTCATCGATCCTTTCTTCCTTTTTTGACAAGGAAATTCTTTGGGTGCATTTGAGAAGAACCTTGGATGGTTTTTGACGGCATGTATCGGGCAATAACCCGGTAGCTTTTTTATAATCACCCAGAAATGCCGGCAAAATGGGACTGGTGGCGGAAATTTCTTTGCGTGTCATTCGCCGGCGGCGGGGTTAGATTTGGGCCGCGATGATTGCATACCTTGATTTGCTGCGACACGTGCGCCGGAACGGGAAGTTCAAAGCTGACCGCACCGGGACAGGCACATATTCCTTATTTGGCGCACAAATCCGCTGTTCGTTGCGCGACTCATTTCCAATCCTGACCACGAAGAAAGTCCACACCAAGTCCATCATTTACGAACTGCTCTGGTTTTTGCGCGGAGAGACCAATATCGCCTGGTTAAAACAGCATGGCGTTTCCATTTGGGACGAATGGGCGGATCAGCATGGCAATCTGGGCCGGGTCTATGGCGCACAATGGACTGGCTGGCGGACTGCCGACGGGCGATCTCTTAACCAGATTGACGACGTCATCACCCAGATAAAAAAAAATCCCGACAGCCGGCGGTTGATTGTCAGTGCCTGGAATCCAGGAGAAATTCAGGGAATGGCGCTGCCGCCGTGCCATACATTATTCCAGTTTTATGTCAGTGAGGGCGAATTGAGCTGCCAACTTTACCAGCGCAGTGCAGATATTTTCCTCGGGGTGCCTTTCAACATTGCCAGCTATGCGCTGCTCACGCGCATGGTCGCGCAAGTTTGCGGCCTGAAACCAGGCGATTTTGTGCACACTTTCGGAGATTTACATCTTTACGCGAACCATGTGGAGCAAGCGGATTTGCAACTTACGCGAGAAACACGCGCCCTGCCGAACTTGAAATTAAATCCACAGGTGAAGGACATTCACGATTTTACGTTCGAAGATTTTGAACTGGTGGGCTACGACCCGCATCCGCCCATCAAGGCGCCGGTGGCCGTATGACTTCGGTTTCTTGTGGGCGGCGTTGATTTTCAGCCACCCACAACCGGCCTTGGGGCGACTCCATGAGATGGCTAAACTGATGCAATAAAGTTTGCCTCAGCCAAACGCCCACCTGCTCCGCATTTCACACCCGCTCTGCCAGCGCTGCTTTGCTCTGATTCCAAACTGCCTCGTGCAGGGAATTGCCATGGGAATCAATCGTCACCACTGCCGGGAAATCTACCACGGCAAGTTCCCATATTGCTTCGGGCGACCCGAATTTTTCGAGAAAATAAACCTGGTTCACTTTTTTAACGCACTCCGCCAGCACTTGGGCGGCTCCGCCGATGCCGTGCAAATAAACGCAGCCGTATTCTTTGCACGCCGCTTGCGTTTTTGCCCCCATGCCGCCCTTGCCAATGACGCCCCGCAAGCCAAAGTCGCGGATGACCTGCCACTGGTAGGGCTCCTCGCGGATGGAGGTCGTGGGACCGGCGGCGGTGCAGCGGTAACTTCCATCGGCTTGTTTCATCATCACCGGCCCGCAGTGGTAGATGATGCCGTCTTGAAAACTGACGCCATCCGGCAGCGCTCCGCCTTCGTGCAGGTATTTGTGGACCGCGTCGCGACCGGTAAACACGGTGCCGGAAATCAGCACCTCATCGCCCATTTTCAAGGCGCGGATTTTTTCTTCGGTGAAGGGGAAGGATAAGTTAATCATAATAAATTAATTTGGATTAGGAGATGAAAATCGGTTTTAGAACAGTTCTTTGCGCACAATCTTAAAAACATAAGCCACCTCACCAGGTCTGGTCGGCGGCGTCGCAATGCTCAAGCCGGCTTTAGTCATTTCCCATTTCAGCTCCTTTCCATCACCCAGCATGGTGATGGAGGCGATTTCTGATGGGTAGAGACCCGGCCAGTTGAACTTCGGGGCGAGGCTCTTGATGAGAATTTTTTCCCCCGGCCAAGCCAGGGCCGTGGCATACAAAATGTTGCTCTTACTCGTGAAGCGGATGTCCTCGCCCGTGTATTGAAGATGATTATTCTCGTTGAAATTACTGCCCTTGCTGCTTTTCTTCGTCAACTGCGTCGGGCCTTCGCCGGCGATTTCCCAGGGCACCGTGCCGTAAATCGCCTCCCCGTTGATCTTTAGCCAGGCACCCATGCCGAGCAGCAGCGCTTTCGCCGCATCGGGAATCGTGCCATCTGGCTTCGGGCCGACATTGAGCAGCAGATAGCCGTTCTTGCTCACGTGGTCCACGAGATTTACGACAAGATTCGCCACTGTTTTGTAGCTTTGATTCTGCACATAGCCCCAGGCTTCACCATCGTCCACGGTGGAATCAGTAATCCAGTCGTAATAGGTCAGGTCATTTTCCTGTCCCAATTCCAAATCCAGCAAACCCGCTCCCGGTGGAAGATGATGAAACTTGTAAGTGGCGACGACCTCCTTATGTTCCGCAGCCGCATGATTGTAATAATATGCCAGCATTTCCTGCTTATAACTGTCAGCGATTCCGTTCAACCCAAAGTCGAACCAGACGAAATCCGGGTCGTACTTGTCAATGACCTCAACGATTTTATTTTTCCAATCGTCGAGAAAAGCCTTGGTGGGCACCGCGCCCGATGGATGAATCGGTCCATAAAGGCCAGAGTATTGCGGATTACCGCAATCTAAATTGGAGTTCCACGTCGGGAAATACCACCAGTTTTCCGCATGATGAAATGCCGTGACGAACTTCATATTATGCTTCTTGATGGCGACGGCCAGTTCGCCGACCACGTCACGCTTGGGTCCCATTTTGGCTGCGTTCCAATCAGAA
This sequence comes from uncultured Verrucomicrobia subdivision 3 bacterium, assembly GCA_903888765.1. Classification (GTDB taxonomy): domain Bacteria; phylum Verrucomicrobiota; class Verrucomicrobiia; order Limisphaerales; family UBA11358; genus UBA11358. Next base: position 14,636 of record CAISVF010000131.1, read on the forward strand.
TATTTGGTGTCCCACAGGCAAAATCCATCGTGATGCACCGCCACCGGTCCAGCAAAACGCGCGCCTGCCTTATGGAACAGGTCCGCCCATTCCTCGGCGTTAAACTTTTCGCCGGTGAAATGTGGGATGAAATCCTTGTAGCCGAATTTCTCCAGCGGACCGTAAGTCGCCTCCCAATATTTCCGTTCCGGGCTATTGGTTTGGTTATAGGCGTGATTGGCAAACCAGGTAGCGTTTGGCCCCTGTGCCGGCACGGCATAAACCCCCCAGTGGGTGTAGATACCAAATTTCCCGTCGCGCAACCACTGTGGCGTGGTTCGGTGGCCAAGTGAATTCCAATTGGCCTGATAAGATTCGGCAGGCATCAACGCTCCGTCGGCCATGGGCAGTGACGCAGCCATTGCCAGCAACAGGAGTAGCGCGCGGTGGATGAGCAGGGAATACTTCACGGCGCGGTTATTTTTAATACAACCACTGCTCTATTTTGCCCTCATTGCAAAGCCTCACGCCTTGCCGACGGAAGGCCCAGCACATGTAGCTCACGCTTACGAAATAAGAAGCCGGCACCCGGTTAGCGACGCAAATTTTAACCCCCAAAAGAGTGGTCTTGCCGCCAAAACCCATCGGGCCGATGCCCAGTTCATTGGCGGTTTTCAGGATATCCTGCTCCAAGGCGTCCAGCTTAGGCTCGGGATTACGGTCATCGAGCAAGCGCAGCAATTGGGTTTTGGAAAGTTCATAGCCCGTCGCCCGGTCACCACCGATGCACACGCCGAGGACGCCTGGTCCGCAGCCCTTGCCCTGGGCCTGTAATATCGCGTCAAGAATCGCTTTGCGGCAGCCGTCCAGGTCGCGGTTTGCGTGCAGCGCGTCATCCGGGAGTGAATATTGCGCGCCAACATTCTCGCAGCCGCCGCCCTTGAGTACGAGTCTGACACTCACCACAGCGGAACGATGCTGGTGAAAATGGAACGCCGGTGCGCCTGGCCCCACGTTCGTGCCATCGTTTTTTCCGGTTAGTGAATCCACCGAGTTCTGTCGAAGAAAGCCCTTTTTGGTCGCCAACGTCACGGCCTCCCTCGCAGTTTCGGCAAACGCAATCTGGTCGTAGCCGACTGGTGCGTCCACATAAAACAATATGCTACCGGTGTCCTGGCAGATGGGCTGGGATTTGTTTTTTGCCAGAGCGATGTTCTGGTCAATGATTTTGAAGGCATTGGCCGCAAGGGAATTTTTCTGTTCGTTTTCCAAAGAGGCAAGAATGGCGCGATGCACGTCATCGGGAATTTCAGCAGAAGTGCGGCGGATGAGTTCGACTAGGGAATCAAGCAAATGGCTCATAAATTTTTCAAAAGCTTAAGACTTGCCGGCAAAGTCGTCAATTACGCGCCATGCTTTTCCCCAGCATGGGTGGCGTTAGCCCAAAGTGCGGCTTTCGGGTGATCCGTCAGTTATGGTTTCGCCCCCTGACATTTCCTGCCTGGCCGGTCTCGCGATGAAAATTGTCAAAACTTCTGCTCGACAAATTTTTACGACAGTTTCAAATGAGTGCCCATGGGCACAAAAATTCAACGCATCGGCATTCTTACTGCAGGCGGCGACAGCCCCGGACTCAACGCTGCCATTCGCGGCGTCGGGAAAGCGGCGCTTTACCACAACATGGAAATCGTCGGTTTCCGTGATGGCTTTCGTGGTCTGGTGGAAAATCGCCGCCTGAAACTGGATCGCTCCACCCTCGCCGGCATTCTTACGGTGGGAGGCACCATTCTCGGCACCAGCCGAGACAAGCCGCATCGCATGGTCATTGATGGCCGCACCAAGGACATGACGGAGGTCATCAAAAAAAATTACGAGGAGTGGGGGCTGGACTGCGTCGTTTGTCTGGGCGGCGGGGGCACCCAAAAAAACGCGCTGCGGCTCAAGCAGGCAGGACTTAATGTCATCACGCTGCCCAAGACAATTGACAATGACGTGGGGATGACCGATGCCACATTTGGCTTTGCCACTGCGCTGGATATTGCCACCGACACCCTGGACCGGCTCCACAGCACGGCGCACAGTCATCACCGGATCATCGTGGCGGAGATCATGGGCCATCGTGCCGGATGGTTAACTTTGGGCGCAGGAATTGCGGGCGGGGCGGATGTCATTTTAATACCGGAAATTCCCTATAATGTGGAGAAAATTGCCGAAGCCATCCGCCGCCGCAGCCGGCGCGGGACCAACTTCAGCATTGTGGCAGTGGCCGAAGGGGCGATGAGCCAGGACGATGCCCGGGCTATGGCGGCAGCTGAGAAAAAACTGGAACGTGCCAGGACGCTGCACGATAAAAAGGAGGCCAAAGTAGAAATTGCCACCCTTGAGGTGCGTCACCAAGGCAATACCCTGCGGCTCGCCAAACAATTGGAAGAACTCACCCACCTCGAATCCCGCGTTACCATACTCGGCTATGTACAGCGCGGCGGCACCCCCTGCGCAGCAGACCGCATTCTGGCCACCCGGCTGGGCAGTGCGTGCGCCGATTTGATTTCGGACGAAATATTCGGCGTGATGGTGGCGGCGCGGGGAGACGGCACGGAAGCGGTGCCTTTGGAGAAAGTCGCCGGCAAGCGCAAGGTAGTGCCAATTGACCACTCTTGGATCCAAACCGCCCGCCATGTGGGCACCTGTTTGGGAGATTGATTTGGCATGACTATGCACCCAGTGCTCAGGGCGACGGGGGCGACCACTCCAGATTGACAATCACGGGAGCCCAGGCGACATGCTGCAGAACTTGTTGCCAGGCGGCATAGCTATCCGGCGCACGGACGCGGGCCAGATTGGTAATCGTTATCTGAACGCCCCCCGCAGCCTTTAGTTGATCCACCACCGCCCGATAACGGCGGAAGTAGTCAAATTGTGTTAACACAAGTTTGGCGGCATGCAGTCGGCGCAAGGCTTGGGGAAAGGTTTCCTTGGCCTCACAGGTCGGCGCGTAATCTTCGTGAATCCAGTTGCCGCCAGAATGGCGGTCCGCCTCGTACAAATAAGCAGTGGATAGCAGTACATTGGAGTTGGCTGGTGCTGTGTCCAACTCGTCTCCGACCCGCTGCAGCGCCGCTGCCCGGCTGACGTCTGTCGCGCAGGCGACCCCCCAAGTCGTCAATCCGATTGCACGGATCGAGGCCAGACCAACCAGCGCCGCAACGGTCACGGCAAAAGTGCGGGTGCGGAGGAATTCGGGCCGGCGGGCTGCCACGGCGGTTAAGAACAAGGCAACCAGGATTGGCTGGAAATAATTCACCACCCCAACCCAATTTGCGGCAACCACTGTGAGGCAGGCGAAAATAAAACTGACGCTGATGGGTAGTCCGCTCAGGAAAATAATTTCGCGGGGGGACCACTTCAAATTTTGCCAATAGCGCTTAAGGGTAACGAGGGTTGTTGCGGCCAGAAGGAATACCGCCGCCAGAACGCGAGCCGCTTTCAGCAGGTCGCCAAGTTGCGGCGCACGCAGGCCGGTCAGCGAGGCATTGCCGTGAACATTTTCCAAAAATCCTTCCCAAAGCCTGGGAAAGCCGAAGCGCACTAATGCCATAAGCAAAGGCGGAAGCAATACCAGAGTGGTCAGCGGTAGCACCGGCAGTGGGATGCGCAGGTATTTCCAACCTGCGACCATTCCGAGAAAAACCCAGGCGGTATAGAGCGCGCCCATTTGCAGGCTGGCCGTCATGGCCAAAACCGAAAAACCGGCTGCCAGCCAGGCCCAGCCGCGAGCGCCCTCCAGCATGCGCACCACCGCATAAACTCCTAGCGTACCCAGCAGGCAGGCCAGTCCATCGGGGCGGTCGTCAAAGGTGATGGCCAGCAGAAAAAGGCCGCCAATACTTGCGTGCTGTGCGGCAATTCGGAGTCGTCGGAAAATCGCCAGCACAGTAACCTGATAAGCGCCAAACAAGGCCAAATGAAACACCATCGCCGATAGAACAGTCGTGCCGCCCCAACGCATCCATGCCAGCAACGCCAACTGGTAAAGTGGCGGATAAGCGCTGAAAAATTCCGTGCCGGAAATCGGCCGGGATTGCGAAATTGAAGGATTGAAATATCCGCCGTGATTTAAAAGATGCACCACCGGCCCGTCATAAAAAAAGCCGTCATTGGCTGGTATGGGCTGGGAGGTGCTCAGCAGCAGAACCAATTTCCAGGCAAAAACCAGGAGGAAAACCAAACCCGGACGTTCAAGGATACGTTTCATTAAAGCGTCATGCTTCCAAAACGGAACCGCTTGTCAACGCTCAACGCCCTTGGCAACCTGTACCCCGACGTTGAACGCACAAATAATGCCACCGGCATCGCCCATCCAAACTTCGGTCGCCATTCCTCTTTGCGTGGATTTGGACGGAACGCTTATCCGGACCGATATGCTATGGGAATCCCTGGTGCGGCTGCTTAAAAAAAAACCGCTCGCCATCTTTGCCGTGCTGCGGTGGTTGATGCGAGGTCGCGCCCACCTGAAACAACAGCTGGCCCGGCGCGTAACCGTGGACGCGACAATTTTACCGTATCACGAACCTTTGCTGGCATGGCTCCGCGAACAAAAAAAAGCCGGACGTAAGCTCGTTTTGGCAACCGCCTCTGACCTGAGGATGGCCCAGCCGGTGGCTGATCATGTAGGACTATTCGACGAGGTGCTGGCTAGTGACGGCCAAATCAATTTGCGGCAGGCCAGCAAGCGGCGGGCCTTGGAAGCCAAATTCGGCGAACGTGGCTTTGACTACGCCGGCAATTCTAACGACGATCTCGGGGTGTGGAGCGGAGCTCATGCAGCCATAGTGGTTAACGCCAGCCGATCGCTTGCCGTCCGCGCGGAAAAACTCACGCTGGTGACGGTCACCTTTTTGCGGGAGGAGTCAAAATTGTGGGCGATTTTCCGCAGTCTGCGACCGCATCAATGGGTGAAAAACCTGATCATCTTCGTTCCCTTACTTGCCGGGCACAAGCTTGGAGAACTAGCTTTACTGGGGAGGGCAGGATTGGCTTGTCTCGCGTTTTGTTTTTGCGCCTCGGCTATTTATATTGCCAACGACCTGATGGATTTGGATGCCGACCGACGGCACGCCAGCAAGTGCCTGCGCCCATTTGCCAGCGGGGAACTTACTATTTCTACCGGACTCTTGCTGGCGTCCCTGCTGCTGGCAGTTGGTCTATTATTTTCGGCCGCCTTGTCTAATGAGTTTCTGGGAATCACGACTTGCTATTTGCTGTTGGCGACTATTTATTCCTGGTGGTTGAAGCGAGTGATCTGGCTGGATGTCGTCTTGCTCGCAGGGCTCTATACCGTGCGCCTTATCGCCGGCGGCGTGGCCACGGGCGTGGTTGATTCCTTCTGGCTTTTGTTATTTTCGATGTTTCTTTTTTTGAGCCTGGCGCTAGTCAAACGGTACGTCGAATTGGACGACACAAAAATTGCCATTGTGGGGGCCAATGGCCGGGGCTATGGTCAGCGCGACCTTAAACTCATCCAGAAACTTGGTACAATTTGCGGTGCGCTTGCAGCACTCGTGCTGGTGCTCTACGTCAATAGCCACGCCGTGGTCATCCTATATGCCCATCCTGCCCGGTTACTGGTGCTGGGCCCGCTCCTGTTGTTCTGGATCAGCCGCGTATGGTTTCTGGCCAGGCGTGGGAAAGTGCATGACGATCCAGTGGTGTTTGCTCTTAAAGATACGGTGAGTTACCTGATCGGCGGAGTGATGCTATTCATGCTTTGGCTGGCTACCGATTGACGAATGCCATTACCAAGCGCAGTGAAAATAAAACCTGAATTTGATTTCCGCCGCGGCCGTTATCCACTCGCCATCGCCACTGGCGTCCTGTTGGCATTGGCGTTTCCAAATTTCAATGTTGCCGGCCTGGCTTGGGTCGCTCCTGCCCTCATGTTGTTCGCTGCGCGCGAGCAATCCGGCGGGGATGCCTTTCGGACGGGCTACCTCAGCGGTCTCGCCTTCTGGCTGACCACGCTCGTCTGGCTGCTGCGGATACCCGTGACCGGTTTTCCGATACTTGGCTGGATTGCTTTGGCAGCGTATCTAGCGCTTTATTCGGGAGCCTGGGTCTGGTTGATTTCCCGACCGGAACGAATCAGCATACATCGGGAAAATTGGTATTCGCGCACAATGTGGGCACTAGGCGGTGCGGCGGCGTGGGTTGCGCTGGAAATCATAAGATCGCGACTTTTCGGCGGTTTTCCCTGGAACCTGATTGGTAGTTCGCAATTCAAGTTGGTGCCACTGATTCAAATATCTGCGTTGACTGGCGTTTATGGAGTTTCCTTTCTCATCGTTTGGTTTTCCCTCGCCCTGCTTTCCGCCGGGGAAATGGTGTTTCGGCACCCGACCAAAAAGCATGTGTGGCAGGCTGAAATAGCGCTGCCGCTGGTAGCCACCATGGGATGCTTTATAGGCGGCTTTTTTCAATTACAAGGCGATGCCCCTGTCCAAAAGGTTCTGCGCATCTGCCTGATTCAGCCGAGTGTGCCGCAATCGCTCATCTGGAGCGCCGCCGCCGACCAAAAACGGTTTGGCGCGTTGCTAGACCTTTCGCAGCGGTCGCTAACCAGCGAAACGGATTTACTTGTCTGGCCGGAATCCGCAGTGCCCGCCTTGGACCAGAGTACTTATGAGCGCATTGTGCGGTTCGCTCAATCTAATCATATTTGGATGATATTCAACGGTGACGACGTGGAAATGCATCCCGACCAGACGAATTATTTCAATGCTGCATTGCTCATGAATCCTGAGGGCCGCATAGAAAATATCTACCACAAACGTCAGCTGGTAATTTTTGGCGAATATGTGCCACTTGCTCGCTGGTTGCCGTTTCTGAAATGGTTCACCCCGATCGAAGGCGGATGGACGGCTGGCGATCTTCCCGGGCAATTTGCAATTACCCGGACGGGTCAAGAACGCCGTGAGCCTGTCATTGAATTCTCCAGGAATACCCCCGGAAACTTACAGCGTCGCGAAGTGAGGATTTCTCCGCTGATTTGTTTTGAAGATGTATTCCCCGGCACCGCTCGCCAGACCAGCAACAATACCGATTTCTTGGTGAACCTCACCAACGACGGCTGGTTTGGCGATGGCGCCGCCCAATGGCAACACGCTGCCAACGCGGTTTTTCGCGCGGTCGAGAACGGTATGGCGCTCATCCGCTGTGCCAACAACGGAGTGACGTGCTGGATTGACAGCTACGGACGGCTGCGAGAAATATTCGCAGATGCCAATGGCAATGTGCATGGAACCGGCACGCTAACCATGGACCTCACGCTGCCAGCCGCAGAACACCAGCAAGAATCGACCTTTTATCACCGCTATGGCGATTGGTTCGCGTGGAGCTGTTGCGCCATCACGTTGGGTCAACTGATCCGGTATCGGTTCGGAAGAAAGACAAAGCCAGGGAAAACTCCTGAAATTTTCGCAAATTAATTCCTTAGCTCAGCTAAAGCTGGCCGAATTGCTTTGGAGGGCGCAAGCGATGAGTTTTTTTTCACGCTCACCAAAATTTAATTGCAACGCCTCGGTACGGGCAGCCTCGGTCATTTTAGCCCATGACTTGCGGAGCGCATTAATCATCTTATCCGGATCGCTTTTGGCTGCGAGCGGTGCAAACTGGAACTCCAAAAACACCAGGCACAGCGCATCCTCAAGTACGCAGCATTCTCGGTCGGCGGGGAAGTTTTTTTTAAGATTCAACTCCTGCACCCGACGGATGGTGTCATCGTCATAACCCACCTCACGCAAGATCGCACCCGATTTCACGGCGTGAAATTTCTTGAGCTCGGCTCGCCATTGCAGATAGCCAGCGCGCGTCATGGGATAGTTTTCACGCGGACTCTCCCAGCGGCAGATATGCTGGCAGCGCGCCGCGAGACGTAATGGAACAGAGGCTGCCGGACAAAGTTTCACCACCCAGCTGGTAAGGCGTTCAGCGTACAGCAACTCGCGCGGTCGGCCATTTTCCAGATTCGGATCACGCGAGTTTTCTGCATCAAAACGGCGTACAGCCGCAGCAAAGATTTCGTTCACGAAGGTGATTTTTCCCCGTCCCGCATAAGGTTGCAAGCCTATTGCCGTTGGCGTTGGTAGATTGTGGTTGGTGAGGCAGGAATTGCAATGAAAGTCATCCCCATTTGTCAATTTTCCCACAAACACTGGCGAATCATTGATGGACGGAAGATTGCTCACAAATGTTTGCCACTGCCGGCAGTCAGGGGCAGCGTGGTGTCAGTGGTCATTTTGCCAAAGTAGTTATCACCAGTGGACCGGGGGATGCCAACGAAAAGCAAATCTAATGAAAAAGGCAGATGCCAAACTGCCTTCATGTCGGCAGCCTCCTGATTGGAGAAACCGCCAGGGTTTTCAACTAGCGCCGCATCTTTTCCCGGAATTTCTTGGCAGACATACCGGTAGTACGTTTGAAAGCCACGCAAAAGCTGTTGATGCTTTGATAACCGGACTCATGGGCGATGGTTTCCACCTTTTGGTTTGTACCAGCGAGAAGTTTTTTTGCCCGCTCGATGCGCACGCGCTGGAGCTCCTGTCCAGGCGTGCGGTCGAGATATTCCAGAAATGCCTTGTGCAAACCTCGCTGGGACATCGCCGCCACACCAGCGAGATCCTTGATGCAAATCGGTTCATGCCCATGGTCCCAGATGTATCGCAAACTGCGGGCAACGCCCTGATGGGTTATCGTGAGAATGTCACTGCTTTGGCGCACTACGACGCCTGCGGCAGGAATACGGATGGGATCGACCGGAGGTTTTCGGCCAGTCATCAACTGGTCCAGCAATTCCGCTCCGCGATAACCCAACACTTCGAGATTGGTGTCCACACTGGAAATCGGCGTGGGCATGACGTCGGGAGCCAGCAGGTAATTTTCGGCACCCAGAATGGCAACTTCTTCAGGGGTTTTCAGGTTCGCGCTCTGGCAGGATTCCAATAAATCCAGTGCCTGCTGATCGTTGGCAGCAAAAACAGCCAGCGGCTTAACCGCTTGCTTCATCTGGGTGGCCAGCCATTTGCGCTTGCGCTGCCACTCCTGGCGTCCGGTTGTGTAAACCGGGGATTCCAGCCAGCGCAACCAGGCACCGTTATGCCCGGACTCGGCTAGCACCTTTAGAAATCCCGAACCGCGCTCTTCGTAGGACCAGTTGTTTGCGTCGCTGTAAAAACAAAAGTTGGTGAAACCGCGGGTCAAAAAATGTTCTGCCGCCAATCTGGCAGCATGCGCGTGATCCTCCAGCACCCGGGGGAATTTTAACTGGGGCCGACGGCAACTGAAGTCCACGGTGGGCAGTTTGGCCGAGGTGACAAATTCCGCCAGATCGTCCCCCGCGCCCAGCCAGGCCAGAATGCCGTCGCCTTCCCAGCCCCATGGTATGATTTTTTCCCGGGTATAATCGGAGTAAAGGTGCCAGCCATGCTCCTGGGCATATTTTTCAATGCCCTGATGCAACCGGTAGTCATACCAGCCGAGCGCCAGAAAGACACGCTTGGGTTTTGCAGGCATGAATAAAGGCTAAGCTTGGCTCCAAGCAAACACAAGTCCATAAAAAAACCGGTGCCGTTTTTTCAATCACGGCACCGGAATAGAGGCAAGTAGGATCAGTATATATCAGTGACCGTGACAACCGCAACCGCTGCCGCAGGAACCTTCCGACAATTCATCCGAGGTGGGTATGCGCCCCAATTCTATGGTTTTGGCGACGTTTTTCTTTACCAGCTTTTGCAGGTCATGCATTTCCTCTTGGGCGTCCAGAAAACCTGAAGCCACGGGGTTTTTGAGCAAAGCATCCCGGTCCGCTTCAAAGGAGGAAATTTCAGCGGGCTCGAGTTCCTGGCCGTTTTGCTGTTTTTCCTGAAGGGCCTGGCCTTTGCTCATCAAGCTTTCATAGGCTCCGCGGGTGGTCGCATCGGCCAGAAAGGTGTCAATACGCTGCTTGATGCCGCTGGTTTGAAGCTCTTCAATGATGGCTTCGCAAAGTTCACGTGTTTTGGTTTCTACTTTAGTGGACATAAAAATGTTTTGGCCGCGCAATAAACCACAAACGGCAAGGAAAAGCAAATGCCAAGCGCACTCTTTTTCCTTTTTCCGGCCCGCCATCAGCAGTCCTACCAACTATTACCCAAGCTTTATCAATTGCGCAACGCGCCAAAATCCTGAAAAATCGGTGTTGCGATGAATCAAAATTTATCCGTCATTGCCGCCGCCCTCGGCCTGGGAAAATATCGGCACCATATTTTTCTCTGCACGGATGCTGATGAAGCCAAATGTTGCCCGCGCGAAACCAGCCTGGCCGCGTGGGATTTTTTAAAAAAACGGCTCAAGGAACTCAACCTGGTGGGGCCACAGCCCCTCGTCTTTCGCTCGCGTGCCAATTGCCTCCGTGTGTGCATGCTGGGCCCGATTGCCGTGGTTTATCCGGAAGCCGTCTGGTACCATAGCTGCACGCCCGAAGTGCTGGAGCAAATCATTCAAACCCATCTAATCGGCGGCCGGGTGCTTAGCCAATATGCGTTTGTCGTAAATCCGTTGAGGGATTCTCTGCCTGCTGATCGGCAAGGTTGATTTGATAATGGATCAACATGGCCCGGTTATTGGTCAAAACAGGCGGCTTGAATTTGCCCCTCCTCGAACTGCGCCTGGGAGTGAACCGGGTCGGACGCGGGGAGGAAAATGATTTTCCGATCCATCATGCCAGTGTGTCGAGGCTCCACTGCGAATTCATTTTATCTGCCGAGGGAGTGACCCTCCATGATTGCCATTCGACTAATGGCTCATTCGTCAATGGCCAACCCGTCAATGAAAGCCGGTTGGAAGTCGGCAACGAGGTTCGACTGGGAAAAGTGGTGCTTCTGGTGGAATCCACGGAAGCCGATATATCCATTCCCAAAATAGAACGCGAGGTGCCTGCCCCACCGCCCATAATGCTGCCGGATGGGGCGCTTCTTTGCCCGCGCCACGACGAAAATTACGCCGCGTTCAGATGCACACATTGCCAGGAAATCATGTGCACGAGTTGTGTGCGCATGATGCGCGTCAAGGGCGGCAAACCGTTGTTTCTTTGCTGCATTTGCCACCACAAATGCGAAAGCATCGGCACTGACGATGGTAAGACCAAAAAGGGATTCTTTGGTTTTCTGCAGGAAACTGTCCGGTCCAGATTCGGCCATCGTAAGCCGCCAACATAGAATATTTTCATCCAGTTGGGGGGGCGTTGTGCTGGAGGGCTAGGACTATGCTCAAGCCACCAGAAAATCACCCGCCAGCCGGACCAGGGCATCAATCCAGGCCGGGTGCTCGTTCATGCACGGAATCCGCGTGAATTCTTTTCCGTTGCCAGCCATAAATTCCTCGCAGCCGCGCATTCCGATTTCTTCGATGGTTTCCAGACAGTCGGCCACAAACGCCGGACAGATGACGAGCATCTTTTTTTTGCCCTCATTGGCCAGCCGCGGCAATTCGTAATCGGTGTAGGGCTTTAGCCAGGGATCCTTGCCCAATCGGGATTGGAACGAAACGGAATATTTTTCCCGGGGCACCCCTGCCAATTTCACAAACGCCGCAGTTGTGGCAAAACACTGAGCCCGGTAACAGGTCGCATGTGCCGGCGAGGCGCTCTCGCAACAATTGTCCTTCACGAGGCAGTGACAGCCAGTCGGATCCGATTTGCGCAAATGTCGCTCTGGAATTCCGTGGTAGCTGAACAACAGATGATCATAATCTCGCTTAAGAAAATCCGCTGCGCTGCTCACCAAAGCCCGGATGTAATCAGGATGGTCAAAATACGGTGCCTGCACGGTTAGCTTCAATTGCGGGGCAAATTTAGCGGCAACTTCCTTCACGCGCACCACGGCGGTTTCGTAGCTCGACATGGCAAAATGTGGAAACATCGGGATCAGGAGCGTTTCTGTGGCCCCGTTTGCCGCCAGCCTTTTCACGGCGGATTCTATGGAAGGATTCTGATACCGCATGGCCAGATCCACCGGCACCGTTAGCCGGGCCTGCAACAGTTGCTGCACATGTCGGCTGGTGACCACAAGAGGCGAGCCATCCTTGGTCCAGACCTTGTCATAGGCTTCGCCTGATTCATGCGGGCGCTTGATTAGAATCATGCCCACGATCAATCGCCGCAGCGGCCAGGCCACATCAATGACTCGCCCGTCCATCAGAAATTCGTTCAGGTATCGCCGTACATCCGGCACCGACGGAGAATCCGGCGAGCCGAGATTAACCAATAGAATTGCTTTGCTCATGCTGGGATAAGTTTACCGAGCCGTTCGGCAATGTTCACGCCCGAAACGATGGAATCACCAAGCGAAACACCGTCTCGATAATGCCCGGCAAAAAAGAGATTGGGCGCGGCGCTTTCAAGGTCTTGCAGCCGCTGCCGATACCGGCCGTAGCCGACATTATATTGAGGGATGGCCTGTGGCCAGGACTTGGTATGCGTAAACACCGGGTTCGATTTAACACCTAAAAGCACCCGCAAATCCGCCAGCGTCGCTGCAACCAATTTATCGGGTGGCAGCAGACCAAGTTCAGGATAGCGCGCACCACCGATATAACTGGTTAGCGTGATATGATCTGCCGGTGCCCGGCCGGGAAACAGCGCCGAAGAAAATATGGTGCCCAGAATTTTGAACCCTTCAATTTTGGGGATCAGCATCCCGAAGCCGCAACTTGGATGCGCCACCGCTTCACGGCGAAAACCGAGGACCACCGCCGCGACCGGCGGATAGCTGATTTCCGCAAACTCGGAGAGATCCAATTTAGTAACAGCGCCTTCAGCCGCCGTGAGCCGGGAACCTTCCAGTTCCAGCTTCGCCAATTGATGCGCTGTGCCGCAATAAATCACTTTATTAAAATCAGCTGCCCCGCCAGGCGTCGCCACGCGCCAGCCACTGCCGGTTTGCGAGAGCTTGGAGACCGGCGAATTCAATTTCAAGGCATCCCCGAGCTGAGCCGCCAGCGTATCCGGCAGTACCTGCAAGCCCTCATCGAAAGAAAACTTAGCCGCCCGATCTTTCGCCACCTCGCCCGATTTCTTTCGGGCACGCGCGCCGAAAATCTGGCCCTTGATCATGGAGCCGTAATTATCTTCCAGTGCCTTAAGCTTGGGGAAGGCGTGTGGCAGCGACAATTGGTATGGATCGCCCGCATAAATGCCGGCCACCAGCGCATCAATCGCGTGGTCGAGAAACTCCTGATTAAATCGGCGGACGACGAATTGCCCGATACTTTCTTCCACCCCGTCCCGGCGCGGCCGGATGAAGGGCTCGCGCAGCACCGCCAGCTTGGCCTTGGTGGTGAACAGTGGGGTCGTGAGAAAACTGAGCGGCGAACCGGGCATTTCGATCGGTCGTCCGTACCGCACCACAAAGCGGGCTTCGGCCCGTGGATCTGTGGTCAACTTGCGAGATTCCAATCCTGCATCGCGGATCAGCTGCGCGATTTTAGGTGATGTTTCTAGAATTGTATTGGGCCCAAATTCTGCGAGGAACCCATCTTTGCGCAGCGTTTGGATCACCCCGCCTGGACGGTGACTGCCCTCATAAACCGTAACCGCCAGCCCTGCGCGTTTTAGATAAAACGCAGCGGTCAACCCGGTGATGCCGGCTCCGATAATGGCGATTGATTTCATTGATTTAAAAACCGGTCAAACCGATTACCGTGTCGACGCCCGGCCGGGATTTGTGAGATTTTTATTTAGGGTAATGCCTAGCATTAAAAGATACATATTAACAATGGTCTAGCTTGACGTCCACCGTTGACTTGGCAATTTTCCCAACGCCCATATCGGATGCAACCGGGGCCGGGCAAAACCGACGAATAGCTCATCCATAGAGCCTGAATTATTGTGGCTTCGGCTTCAGCGGAAGCCGTAATGGAAAATGCGTTAAGGATGGATGTCGTCTGGTTTGAGGCGTAAAATTTATCCGGTCGCTCCCGGATTGCTCCCTGGTTTTTAAGGACCGCAAACGATCAACAAATTTTATTTGAACAATTTTCCCGTTGGACTGACTAAATGAAAAACATTTTCTTTGCCGATTTTTCAGGCAAATTCGCAAGATGCAAAAGAGATTAAATTTGAAAACTCAGATGGGCGGGGATTTTTTTATTCGCACAGAATAAAAGGATTTTCACCTGGAAAATTTCTCCGCTGAACAATTTGCGATTCGCAAACGGCATTAAGAATTTCCACCCATGATTCCTCGCGAGATTCTCAAAAAAATCCGGCAGATCGAGCTGCGCACGAACCGCATCGTGACTGAAACGCTTGCCGGCCAGTACCATTCCGTTTTCAAGGGGCAGGGCATGAACTTTGACGAGGTGCGCGAATATCAGCCCGGCGACGATGTTCGCGCAATTGACTGGAATGTCACCGCGCGGATGAATCATCCGTTCATCAAGAAGTTCGTGGAGGAACGCGAACTCACCCTTATGCTGGTGGTGGATGTCAGCGGATCGGGCTTGTTCGGTTCGCGCGGCCAGTCCAAGCGTGAACTCGCCGCCGAGATCGCCTCTGTGCTCGCCTTCTCGGCCATCCGCAACAACGATAAGGTCGGATTAGTTCTTTTCAGTGACGAGGTGGAAAAATTCATTCCGCCGCGCAAAGGTCGCAGCCATGTCCTGCGGGTCATTCGCGAAGTCCTGTTCTTCGAGCCAAAGCGGCGCGGAACCGATTTGAAGGCGGCGCTGGATTTTTTTATGCGCGTGCAATCCCATAAGGCCGTGACAGTCGTGGTGTCGGATTTTCTGACGCCGGAGGGTGGCGGGAGTCTGCCCAAGGCGCTGCAAACTTCCCTGCGGATGGCCAACCGCAAGCATGACGTGGTGGCCGTGCAGATCACGGACCGCTATGAATTGGCCCTGCCCAGCTTGGGCCGGCTGATTTTGCAGGATGCCGAGACCGGTGAGACGGTGGAATTAAACACCACTCGCGCCAGCAGCCGCGACGCCTTTATGCTGCGCCAGGAAAAGCAGCGCGGCGAATTGGCCCGGCAATTTCGCGCATCCGGAATTGATACCATTCAATTGCGCACCGACGAGCCGTATGGGGCGGCGCTTGGAAAGTTTTTTGAAACTCGCGAGAAACGGAGGCTGCGCGGATGATCACCAACGCAACCCTTTCCAAGGCGCACAGCGCTGCCCCGGCGGTCAGCGACATTCGCGATATCAAGCCGCCGCTGGAAATCTCCAGCGGACTTGCCTGGCTGTGGTGGACGCTGGCGGCCATCGCTGTGGTGGTGCTGGCGGCTTTTCTTTGGCGCTGGTGTCAGCGACGAAAGGTCAATGTTCCCATCGTCCCGCCAGTGCCGGCGCATGTCCGCGCGCAGCAAAAGCTGGCGGCGGCCTTGGCGCTCCTCGGTCAGCCAAAACCTTTCGTCACTGCGGTCTCCGACACGGTGCGAACTTATTTGGAGGAACGGTTTGACTTTCGCGCGCCGGAGCGAACCACGGAAGAATTTCTGCGCGAGTTGAGCAGCACCAGTCTGCTGGTGAAGGAACAGAAAGAAAGTCTTGGCAGCTTTCTAGCCAGCTGCGACCTGGTGAAATTTGCCAAATACGAGCCGGGCGAAAAGGAACTGCGGGAGTTGCATGGCGCGGCGCTGCGACTGGTTGAAGAAACCAAGCCGGTAGAAGTCGTGAACCCGGAATTCAGAACCAGAGAAACGAAATGACGTTTGCGTATCCTTATTTATTGCTGCTGCTCTTGCTCCTGCCCTTGGTGGCATGGCTGAAAGGACGCCGCAGCCAGCCGCCGGCATTTTTATATTCATCCGTGAAGTTAGTCGAGGGACTGACGCGAGCCCGGCGTTCGCGAGCGGGCCGTTTTCTGATGGCGCTGCGCTGGATCACCTTGGCGATCTTCATTGTGGCGCTGGCCCAGCCGCGCTGGCTGAAAAGCCACACCGAGGTAAAAGCCAGTGGCGTGGATATTGTTGCCACTTTGGACATGTCCGGTAGCATGATTTCCGAGGATTTTGAAGTGCATGGCGAACGGGTAAACCGGTTCAACATGGCGCGTTCCGTGCTGAAAAGTTTCATCGATCAGCGCCCCAATGACCGCATCGGGCTGGTATTGTTTGCCACCCAGGCTTATATCGCCACGCCACTCACGCTGGATCATGATTTTCTGCAAGAAAATCTGGATCGGCTTGAGATTGGTGCCATTGAGGAGAATTCCACGGCCATTGGCGATGGGCTTGGCACGGCGGTGAATCGGCTGCGCGATTTGAAGGCAAAAAGTAAAATCGTGATTCTGATGACGGATGGGCAGAACAATTCCGGCAAACTGGATCCGCTCGTGGCTGCGGAAGCGGCGGCGGCTATGAAGGTGAAAGTTTATACGGTCGGCATCGGCATGCGCGGTCAGGCGCCGATGCCCGCGCGCGACATGTTTGGTCGCAAGGTTTATCAAATGGTGGCGGTGGATATTGACGAAGACACGCTGCAAAAAGTCGCGGACAAGACGGGTGGAAAATATTATCGCGCCGACAATGCGGAGAAGTTCCGGCAAATTTACGCGGAAATTGACAAATTGGAAAAGACCGAGGCGACGGTCAATAAATACACCGAGTTCAAGGAGCTGTTCCCGTGGTTCGCCACCGCCGGACTGGCGTTGCTCCTGTTGGAACTGGTCCTGGGACAAACGATTTTTCGAAGGTTGCCATGAGATTCGAGCATCCCCAAATTCTTTGGTTATTGCTGGTGGTTCCGCCGCTGCTTTCCGGGCTTTTCTGGTGGTCCTGGCGGGTCCGGCAAAAATTGCTGACGCAATTCGTGCAGGCGCGCTTGTTGTCGGCCTTGACGGTTGGCCTGTCGCCAGCCCGGCAAAAATTCCGTTTTGCTCTGGTGGTTGTTGCTGTCGCGGCGTTGGTGCTTGCGCTCGCTCGGCCGCAGCGTGGTTTTGATTTACAGGAAGTCGAGCAGCGGGGGCTGGACATCATTGTTGCCGTGGATACTTCCAAGTCCATGCTGGCAACGGATATCGCGCCGAACCGGCTGGAGCGTGCCAAGCTGGCTGCGTTAGAATTGATGCAGCGAGCGGCCACGGACCGCATGGGCCTGGTCGCCTTTGCCGGCGACGCGTTTCTGGAATGTCCCCTGACCATTGATAATACGGCCTTCCAGCAAAGCGTGCAGGCGCTGAACGTGAACTCGATTCCGCAAGGCGGCACGGCCCTCGCCGAGGCCATCAAAACTGCCCTTGCGGCCTTCAAGGAGAAAAATCATTTCAAGTCGCTCGTCTTGTTTTCCGATGGCGAGGACAATGACGAAGGTGCGCTGGAAGCCGCACAAAACGCTGCGAAGGAAGGCTTGAAGATTTTTACCGTCGGCGTCGGTTCGGCAGAGGGGACGCTGGTGCAAGTAGCCGATGGCAAGGGGAATTCCGATTACATTCGCGACGAAAAGGGGCAGGTCGTCAAAAGCAAACTGAACGAGGCCCTGCTTCAGCAGATCGCGACGGCGGCGGGTGGGTTTTACCTGCCCTTGCGGGGGGCGACCACCATGGACACCCTGTATGACCGGGGCCTTGCAACCCTGCCTAAAACCGAGACCAAGGAAAAACTGGTGCGGCGTTATCACGAACAGTTTCAATGGCCGCTCGCTGCTGCAATTTTGCTGCTGCTGGCGGAAGTTATTTTGCCGGAACGAAAGCGTGAGGCAAAGTCTGTTGCCGGTGCCACGGCCAAGCTGGCGGGGTTGGTTTTGGCCGTTTGCCTGCTGCCGGATTTGCTGGCGGCTTCCTCTGCCGATGCCTTGCGGGATTACCGGGCCGGGAATTTCACCAATTCCATGGTGGAATACGCGCGGTTATCGGAAATTCAAACCAACGATTTGCGACTCGTTTTTAATGCCGGCGTGGCGGCATACCGGGCCACAAACTATGAGGCAGCGGTAAATTATTTTCAATCGGCCACGCTGGCACCGGACTTAAAGCTTCAGGAGCAGGCGTTTTATAACCTCGCCAACACCCGATATCGGCAGGGTGCCGCCGCCAAGGACCTCGATGCGCTGCAGGAAGCCTGGGAGGGGGTTATTAAAATTTACGAGCGCGCGGTGGCGCTGGACCAGCGGGATGCCGATGCGGCGTTCAATCTGGCGTTCGTGAAAAATGCCGTGGAACAGATCAAAATGTTTCGCGAGGCGATGCGCCGCGCCAAGAGCGATGCCGATGCCGCAGTGCGCCAGCGCAATTATCACCGCGCTGTCGAGATCATGGATCAGTTGCTGAAAAATCAGGTCGCCGCCAAGCAGTTTGAAGAGTTCACCAAAAAATTGAAGGATATTGATGCGATTGCCACTCCTCCTCAGCCTTAGCGCACTGCTGCTGCCATGGCAGCCCGCTCGCGCGCAGCTTGCTCCCGCCGGGGATTTTTTCCACAGCGGTGCCCAGTTTTACATTTCCAACAATGTCGCCCAGGCCAAGGAGATTGTGGAGATGGGCCGCAAACTTTATCCCGATGACGACAAGCTGAAAAAGCTCGAGGAGTTGCTCAAACAGCAAAGCCAGCAACAGCAGTCCCAACAAAATCAATCGTCCCAGCAAAACCAGTCACAACCGGACAAAAAAGATCAGCCGAAGGATTCGCAGCAACAAAAGTCGGAAAGTCAGCAAAACCAGCCGGATAAAAAATCTCCGGATCAGCCCAAGCCGGACGAGCAGAAATCCGCAGCCCAAAAAAAGGAGGAGTCGGAAAAAAAGCCGGATGCGCAAAAATCTTCCGCCGATAAAAAAGATGAAAAAAATCCAGACAAGGCGGATGGCGAAGCCCAAGCAATGAAGCCCGGCCAGATGACTCCGGAGGAAGCCAAGCGACTATTGGAATCCCAGAAAGCCAGCGAGCAGCTTTTGCAGTGGAAACCGGAAAACAAGCCGCGCGATAGTCGGCGCCCTATCAAAGATTGGTAATCGGGAGGCTTTTGCAGCTATGCCGCCATGCTTTACTGAAACCCTGTCTTGACGGTCTTCCGGTAAGGTCGCAAAATTGCCCCTGTTTATGCGCTCAAATCCAGCTTTCCCCTTTGTCAGCCGGCCCGTCGGGGCGGCTTGACTTCCGCACCGCTCTGCAAGCTATGGCTTTCCAAGATATTTCCGGACACTCTCAGGGCGTGCAGCTGTTACAACGTTCGCTGGCGCGCGGACGCCTGGGCCACGCTTATTTGTTCACCGGTCAACACCTGGAAGAGTTGGAAATGCTAGCTCGGACGCTGGCGAAGACGCTCAATTGCCTGCACCCCATAAATATCGGCGGCGTCGCGACGGATTGCTGCGACTCCTGTGTGAGTTGCCGGAAAATCGATTCCGAAAACCATGCTGATATTCAATGGGCGCGGCCGGAATCCAAGACGCGCATTATTTCCGTGGACCAAACGCGCGAGCTGATGCGCGAAATTCAGCTCAAGCCCAATGACGCCCGATTCAAGGTTGCAGTGATTGTCGGGGCGGATCGACTGAACGTGCAGGCCGCCAACGCTTTCCTCAAAACGCTGGAGGAGCCGCCGGCAAAATGTGTGCTCATTTTGCTGTCCACCGAGCCTTCGCGGATTTTGGAAACCATCCTATCCCGCTGTCTGCGCCTTAATTTTTCCAGCGAGTCTCGGCCAGTCCTCACCGCCGAGCAATCGGAGTGGCTCAACCAGTTCAGCGGCATTGCCGTTGCGGAGCAGAAAAGTCTTTTTAGCCGCTATCGTCTGCTCGATTCGCTCCTGCAGCAGCTTGGTAAAATCCGCGCCCGCACGGATGAATTGCTCACGGCGCGCTCCCCTCTCGAAAAATACACCGATGTGGAAAAAGGACTGCGGGAAAAGTGGGAGGATGAACTCGCCGCCGCCATTGAGGCTGAGTATCGCCGCCAGCGCGCCGATGTGCTGCTGCTGCTCCAAGGTTGGCTGCGTGATGTCTGGCTGCATACCCTTGCGGCGGGTGAAGATTTGCTCAGCTTTCCGCAAATTGCCGGGGTCGATGAAATTGCTCGCCGCCTGAGCTCGCGTCAGGCCCGGGACAATTTACAGGTGTTGGAACAGACGCAGCGGCTCCTGCACAGCAACGTTCAAGAGGCGCTTGCCCTTGAAGTCGGCCTTCTGAAATTGCAGTTGTGAAGTGATGAAGACGCTCTCCGCGACCAGACTTTACACGCTGTCGTTTGGTTTTTTTCTTGGCCTCTGCGTCTTGAAATTTGGCAACCCCGTCATTCTGGATCACCGGATTTTTGCCCCCGCTTCGGTCGGGGAATTTATTCATGCTCCTTGGCCGTTGCATTGGGCCAACTGGATCTTGCTGCCGCTTGCGGCTTTCGGGGCCGGACTGGTGCTGAAGTATAAATATTCGTGCCAGCTTTCGCCGGGACTGTGGCTGCTGCCGCTCGTGTGGCTTGGCTGGCAATTTGTTTCTGCCACGCAAACGGTGGATACCGATTTGACCCGGGCCACGCTCTGGCAATTTTCCGGTTTGATCGGCTGCTATTTTCTTGGGATTTTCATTTTTGCCCGCGAAAACCTGCTGTGCTGGCTTCTGGCGGGTTTGCTGGCGGCATTCACGTTTTGTCTCGTTCGCGGCGTGGATCAGAAATGTTTTGAGTATCCGCAGAGCCGGTCTGAGCTGGCCGATGGCGAGCGTTCGTCATGGACCAATTTCCCGCCCGAAATCGTCACCCAAATGAAGGCGGATAATATCATCATCACCACTAATGGTCTGGATGTGGTGAATCCGGTTATTCTGGCCAAATTTATCAAAGGTCGCGTTTCCGGCACACTCGTCTATCCGAACGCGCTCGCCGGCATTATTCTGTTGCTCTGGCCGGTTGCCTTTGCGCTGGCGCGTGGTGCGACCACCAATCTGAAGCCGTCCATTCGCCTGGCGGTGTTGGGTCTGACCCTTTTCCTGGGCGGGGCCGCGTTTTTCTGGACCGGGTCCAAGCTTGGCTGGCTCCTTGGTCTGGCGCTGGCTGGCCTTTATTTACTCCGGCAGGAAGGTTCGAAAAAATACCGGTTGGCGGCGGTTTTCATGGTGCTGGTATTTGGTTTGGCCATTTTTGCCATCCGGTTTCATGCCTATTTTTCCGCCGGGGCAACCAGTGCCGGAGCGCGGTTGGATTACTGGCGGGCTGCGGTACAGACGGCGGCAGCCAAGCCCGTTTTTGGCAGCGGCCCTGGAACGTTCCAGCGCCCCTATGCCCAATTGAAAGCACCAGACTCGGAGATGGCGCGGCTGGCTCACAATGACTATCTGGAACAATTTTCTGATTCAGGCTTGGCCGGCGGCTTGGCCTATCTGGTCTGGGTTTATTTCACCCTGGCGGCCACCGGGAAAAACCTCTGGCGCAGCCGTGATGGTTTTTCGTTCGCCATTTTTGCCGGCTTGCTGGCCTGGTTTTTGCAGGGGTTTGGTGAATTCGGCCTTTATATTCCGGCTCTGGCTTGGCCGGCCTTCACCTTGTTGGGCGGTTTGGTCGCGCAAAAAAAGCTGTCTTCGCAAAGCATTCGGGACTGACAAGTGCCATTTTTCCTCGGCTTTCTTAATCCTCAAAGCTGCGTGAGCCAGCGGATTCTCGTTTGACAGCTGTGCGGCTCAAAACCAATTTAAGCCACATGAATTATACTGAATCCCGCTGGCTGCCCATTGTTTTGCTGGCATGTTCCAATGTTTTTATGACGTTTGCCTGGTACGGGCATTTAAAATTTAAAAACAAACCATTATTCATGGTCATTCTGGCCAGCTGGGGGATCGCTTTGTTTGAATACATCTTGCAGGTGCCCGCTAATCGCTGGGGCAACTCCCTGTATTCAGCCACGGAACTAAAAATTATTCAGGAGGTCATCACTTTGGTCGTATTCGTGTCCTTCGCGATTTGTTACCTCGGAGAACGCCTGCGCTGGAACCATTTTGTCGCCTTCGCCTGCATACTGGCAGCGGTGGCTTTTACCTTTTTGCCGAAAAAATAAACGGGCGTAAGCAAATTCCGTCAGGGGTTTATTTGACTGCTTGGCCGGTAAAACAATTAACATCCATGACCTGCTTTTCGCCGGTGACGATCAGTGCTTTTGCTCCGGCATAGCGGAAGCAGAGCAAAAAACGGCCCCGTCGCCGTGAAAATGATTCCGCGTGGCGGGAAAACTCGCTTGGCAGTTCTGCTCCATTCTGTTTAATTGCATTTGTACGATGAAACACATTCCCGCCATTCCGCTGATTGTTTTAGCCACCCTCCTGGCTTTTTCCTCGTATGCCCAGATGGGAGGGTTGCAGGCTGTGTCGCTGAGCCAGGTGATTCCCGGCGCGCCAGCCGGTTGGGTGGACACCGATTTTGCGAGCGGGACGGCCACGGGAACAAATATTTTTATCTTTGCGGAAGATGGCAGTGCTTCGCTCATGGCCGATAGTGTCCTTTTGAATTATAAAACCAAGGATGTCGAGGCCGACGGCCACGTTCGTATTCAGTTGGGTGATATGATTTGGGTGGGTGATCATATCAATTTTAATTTTAATACCGGGCAGATGCAGAGTGAACAATTTCGCACCGGCAAAGCTCCGGTGTTTGCCGGTGGCGAAGGGCTTACCGGCAATGCAAGTAACCGCCTGCATCAGTCGCATAACACCCTGGTTGCCACCAATAAGCTGGGAGTTTATACGGCTACCAATGGCTATTTCACCACGGACGATTTTTCGGATCCGTCGTATGAAGTTCGGGCCAGCCGCATCAAAGTGATCCCGAGGCAGTCGGTTCAGATGTGGAATGCCGTGGCCTATGTCGCCGGTGTGCCGGTTTTTTATTTTCCCTATTACCAGCGCAACCTGGGACCGCACGCAAATAATTTTGTCACCACGCCCGGCTATCGTAGTCGTTATGGGGCCTATTTGCTGAATACCTATTCCTGGTATCTTGGCAATCTGGCGGACGGTAAAATTCACGGAGACTATCGTGAGCGGCGCGGCCCCGGGGCCGGGCCGGATGTGAAAATGCACTTGGGGCAGTGGGGTGAAGTGGCCCTAAAATACTATTACCTGAATGACCGGCGTCCCAATTCCAGTACGAATGTTTTTCCGCAGTTCGGCAAAATGCCCGAAAACCGCCAGCGCTTTCACCTCGACTGGCAGGCTACGCCCGCAACCAATTTGAATTTGAAGGCGCAGGTCAATTACCAATCGGATCCGCTTTTCCTGCACGACTTTTTTGACGGTGATTACACGCGGGATCCGCAGCCCAACACCTTTGTGGAGGCAAATCGGTACTGGGATAACTGGAGCCTGGATGCGCTGACCACGCCCCGTGTGAATAGTTTTTTCAATCAGGTGGAGCGGCTGCCGGATGTGAAGCTTACCGGTTTTCGCCAGCAGGTTTGGGACACACCGGTTTATTATGACAGCGAGAGTTCGGTTGGCTGGTATCGTTCGTTTGATACTTATACGAACGGCCTCTATGCCGGCACCAATGGTTTTTACGCCAACTCCGCTGCGCGGGCTGACACCTACCATCAATTCACTTTGCCCTGGACTTTCTTTAACTGGCTCAATGTTGCTCCGCGCGTGGGCGGGCGGCTGACCTATTACAGCGAACGCAATGGGCCGGTCGGCCAGAACAACGAAGTTTACCGGGAAGTTTTCAATACCGGCGTGGGCACCTCTTTCAAGTCGTCGCGCCTGTGGACGGAAGCCACCAATTCCTTTCTGGAGGTGGACGGCTTGCGCCACATCATCGAGCCGTCGGCGAACTACGTTTTTGTTCCCAACCCCAGCACGCCGCCCGGCGAATTGCCGCAGTTTGACGGAGAACTGCCTTCTTTGATGCTCAGGCCGGTGACGTTTCCGGATTACAACAGCATTGACTCGATTGATACCATGAACGTTGTCCGCTTTGGTTTGCGCAATGTGCTGCAAACGCGGCGCGATGGTGCGCTCGAGGATTTGGTAAATTGGAATATGCTCCTGGACTGGCGGCTTGATCCTCGGCGCGGGCAGAGCACTCTCAATGATCTGTATTCGCAGCTCGCCTTCCGCCCGCGCACCTGGCTGACTGCGGAATCACAACTGCGCTATGACCTGGATCGGGGGGACTTGAATATGGCGTTTCATCAGTTAACGTTCGCGCCTGATAACCGGTGGAGCTGGGGCGTGGGTCATTGGTATCTGCGCGACGGATTTCTAAATCGCTCGGAAAATAATTATCTGACCAGCACCGCCTTTTTTCGGGTGAATGACAATTGGGGCCTGCGCGCCACCCATAATTTTGATTCTCATTCCGGTCGTTTGCAGGAGCAGTTTTACACGCTTTACCGGGATTTGCGCAGCTGGACCGGCGCGTTTACCTTCCGGATTACTGATAACGTGGGCAGTTCTCAGGACTTTACGGTGGGTTTTGCGCTCTCCTTGAAAGCCGCGCCGTCCCAGAGCGTGGGTGACGACTCCGTGAATCGCTACCATCTGATTGGCGAATAAATCCGGCGCGCTTGCGGCGTGTGTGGGCTTGCAGTCTTTGAAGAGTTACGAAGGGTGTGACTTTTTCCGCGCTTGCGGTATGCTGCTAGCCGCTGATGAAAACGCTTTTTGACAGTATTGAATCCGTCATTGCCGACGTGAGCAAAGGTAAAATGGTTGTCGTCGTGGATGACGCTGACCGAGAAAATGAAGGGGATATTATCTTTGCCGCCGAAAAAGCCACGCCCCGAAATGTCAGCTTCATGGTGCGTTATACCTCCGGCGTGGTTTGTGTGCCAATGGAAGGCGGCGACCTCGACCGACTGCATCTGCCGCTCATGACCCAGCAAAATGCGGAGCGGATGCGTACGGCTTACACAATTTCCGTGGATGCGGCCCGAGGGGTCAGTACCGGCATTTCTGCGGCTGATCGCGCTCACACTATCCGGCTGCTGGCCAATCCGCAAACCCGTCCCGACGACTTGGTTCGGCCGGGCCATGTTTTTCCGTTGCGTTATCGCGAAGGCGGCGTGCTTCGGCGCGCCGGCCACACCGAGGCGGGCGTGGACCTCGCCCGGATGGCCGGGCTGCACCCGGCAGCCGTCATTGCCGAGGTGGTCAACGACAATGGAACGATGGCGCGCTTGCCGGCCTTGCTGAAATTCGCTCGGCAGCACCGGCTTAAAATTTGTTCCATTGCCGACCTGATTGAATTTCGGCGTACCCGCGAAAAACTGGTCGAGAAAGTGGAATCCGTCAAAATGCCGACCGACTATGGGGATTTTAACTTGCATTTGTACCGGTCCAAGCTGGATGGCGAGCATCATCTGGCGCTGGTGCGTGGAGACGTTTCCGGCAAAAAAAATGTGCTGGTCCGGGTTCACAGCGAATGCCTTACTGGTGATGTGTTTGGCTCGCGCCGGTGTGATTGTGGTCCCCAATTGCACACCGCCATGCGTCAGGTGGCGACGGAAGGTCGCGGGGTGATCCTTTATATGCGCCAGGAGGGGCGTGGTATTGGACTCGCCCCCAAAATCAAGGCCTACAAGTTGCAGGAGCAGGGCTATGATACGGTGGAAGCCAACGAGAAACTGGGCTATAAGATGGACCTGCGCGAATATGGTTTGGGTGCGCAAATCCTCTGCGATTTGGGCTTGAAAACCATCCGCCTCCTGACGAATAACCCGCGCAAAATTGTTGGGCTCAAAGGGTACGGCTTAAAAATCACCCGGCAGATCCCCATCCAGATCAAGCCTAACCCGCATAACGAGCGGTATTTAAAAACCAAGCGCGAAAAACTCGGACACCTGCTTTGAGGGGGCGCTGAGCCGGCTCCCCTGCATTCCAGCCGGTCCGCTTGACCTTACCCCAGTATTTTTTTCAGGGCCAGCCCGGTGATGGTCCGGGCTCGTAAGTCGGTTGCCGCCTCCGCGTAACAACGGAATTCCGGGGCATTGCCGGAAGGGCGCAAATGAATGACTTCCTCGTTGGCAAAGGTGATGCGCAATCCATCGGTCCGGTTTAATGTTTTCACCGTGCCGCTGATGTCTCCAAACATTTTTTCCACCGCAGCTTGGTCTGTCGCATCCGAGCCGGAATCGAATCTCGCCAGAATTTCCACGCTCTTCTCGGTGGCAAAGTTTTTCAGCCGGTCGCTCGCCGTGAAACGTGGCGGCAGGGTGGCGGCCAGTTCCGAAACCGTTTGTTTCTGCGCCTTGGCGAGCAGCAAAATCCCCAGCATGACAATCACGGCGTCGCGGGTGGGCAGGGCTCGGAGGCCTTTTTGACCGGAGGTGATGGTGGAATTCAGCAGGAAGCCGCCGTTGGCCTCATAGCCGACCACCCGTTGCGCGCCCGCCGCCGAGGCGGCTATCATGGAAGCCACGACAAAGGGCGAGCCGATGCGCGTGCGGCGGATGTCGTGGAACCAGCCGCACTTGTCCACGGCGGTATTGCAACTGACCGGCGTGCTCACGGAGTCGGCCTGCAAAAAGCGGGCGCACAAAATACCCGCGATATCTCCGCGCAGCCAGCTGCCCTGTTCGTCGCTGACCAGTGGCCGGTCGCTGTCTCCATCTGCTGACACCAGTGCATCGAACTGGCCGGACTTTGCCCAATCCGCTGCCAGTTGCGTGTCTTCTGGCCGGATGGCCTCGGTATCTACCGGGATAAATTTCTCCGAGCGGCCGAGCGGCGTGACTGCGCCACCCAGTCCGGCCAGGATTTTCACCAGCACATCTCGCCCCACGGCGGAATGTTGATAAACCCCGATGCGCAGGCCGGCCAGCGAATCCCGGTCAAAAAAGTTCAGATATCGCGCGATGTAATTTTCCCCGGCCTCGGTGGAAACGGCGCGGGGCGCTGCCGCAGTCTTGGTGAAATTCCCATCCGTACCAAAAAGCGCATCGGACACTTCAACCACCTGGCTGCTCATACCCTGTTCGTCCTCCTTGAGTACTTCCCCTGCACATTTGTTGAATTTGATCCCATTGCGGTCGTCCGGGATGTGGCTGCCGGTCACCATAATGGAGGGAATTTTATTTTCCAGCCCGAACAGGGCGACCGCTGGCGAGGGCACCTTGCCGCAATTCACGGCGCGATAGCCCATATCCTCGGCGGCCCGGCAGACCGCTTCCATTACTCGGTCGGTGCTGGGCCGGAAATCGCCGGCCACGGCCACGCGTTCGCCGGCCCGATGAAGTTCCCCGATGCTCTCAAGGTATTGTAGAAATCCTCTGGTGTAGGCGTAGCAGACGCAATCGGTCATCGCCGTGGCGAGACCGCGCGCGCCGCTGGTGCCAAAGGTCACGCCGCTGCGCATCATTAGTTCTTTAATAGAAGTTTTCATATTGCTCAAAAGGTTTTTGGCTGGTTTAACTTCAATGCGGGCATTGCTCGCACTGCCAGCCGCTCAATGATCAGTTTCTTGCGTTCGCCAATTCAATAAGGGTTTAGATTCCTGTATTCCGGTCTGGCTCTGCAGTCCGGCTCATTGATTCAAATTATGGGTTCGCCTTTGCCTTGGTGTCGTAAAAATCTTTCAACACGGTAAAGGCCAGTTTTTTCTGGCCATTCTGGCCAATGACTCCCTTGCGATTCCACCCGTCCTGAATGCCGGGCAATTGCCGTTTGGGGGAACGAAAATCGCACAGAATCCACGGCGTGCAGCCGCTGAAGCCGGAGATTTTATCCAGCATCGGCAGCGTGCGCTGATAGACCTCCGCCTGAAACTCCTCGCTGAATCGTGTCTGCGCATCGGCATGAAACCCCTGTTTGGCACCCGCCCCGAATTCGCTGATGAAAACTGGTTTCGGATATTTGATGGTCCAGCGGATCCGGTCGATTTTCTCCGGCAGTCCGTCATACCAGCCCACGTATTCATTAAAGCTGACGAGATCGGTAAATTCGCCGAAGGGATCATCCACAATTTTGTGCAACGTATCGGCGGGGTCGGCGTGGACTTCCATCGCGGCAGATACCAATCGGGTGTCGTCCAGCGACCGCGCCTCGTCCACCAGGGATTTGAGAAACTTGGTGCGCGCCTCGCCCACGGGGGTTTCATTCGCCACCGACCAGACAATCACGCTGGCGCGGTTTTGATCACGGGCGATAAGGCTGTGCAATTGATTTTTGGCGTTTGCCAATGTGTCGGCATTGGACCATTGGATCGTCCAATAAACAGGGGTTTCTTCCCACACCATGATCCCCAGTTCGTCCGCGAGCCGCGCCATATGCTCGTTGTGGGGGTAATGGGCGAGCCGCACGAAATTACACTTCAGTTCCTTGGCCCAGCCTAGCAACTGCCGGGCATCGGCTTCGGACCAGGCGCGTCCGCCGCGCAGGGGGTTTTCCTCGTGAATCGCCACGCCGCGTAGGAAAACCTTTTTGCCGTTGAGCAAAATATCCTGCCCGCTGGTCGCGACTGTCCGGAATCCGATGCGATCGTTCAGCCGCTCGGTGCCGCTGGAAATTTCCACATCATTTAATACCGGCAATTCGGGTGACCATAAGGCCAGATTGTCCGCCGTAAATTCAAATTGCGCCTGTCCATCGGCGGTCGCCGGCCGTTCTGCGGCAAGTTTGAGTGCGGGAAATTGGATGCTTACCGTCTGTGATTTTGCCGCTCCGTCAAGCTGGACGAAGGCTGTAATCGTATGGGTGGTGCCTGGCTTGAGTTGTATTCGGTAGTTGGCAATGAAGGTCGCCGGCGTTTCCACCAGCAAAACGTCGCGGGTTATCCCGCCGTAATTCCACCAGTCAGTATTGACCGTTGGCACCGCTTCCGCATGGCGGCTGTTGTTCACCCGGACCACCAGCGAATTGTTGGTCGCCTTCGCCAGTTGGGTGATTTCGTAGGCAAAAGGTGTGAAACCGCCGATGTGCTTTCCCAGTTTGACGCCGTTGAGGTAAACATCGGTCTCGTAATTGGCGGCACCAAAGTAAATGAAAAGTCGGTGGTCCGCCGCAGATTTTTGCGCGTCAAATCTGGTCCGGTACCAGACCGAGCCCTCGTAGTAGAACAGTTTTTCGTTTTGCGAATTCCAATCGCCCGGCACCTCGAGCGTTGGGCTGGTTTCAAAATTATACTCCAGCAGCTCTGATTTGTCCTTGGCCTGTTTGTCGAGCGCGAAGCCGCCGGTAATGGTTGCCGCCGCATCGTACGGCTGGCGACGGTAGTCAAAGTAGCCTGTGTCATAGGGGTCCACGATGGAATGCCATTTTCCATTGAGGCTGGTCGCCTGCCGCGCAAACACGTTGGCGATGACGGTTTCGCTGCGTGCGCCGGTCGCCGCCGCCGCTGCCAGGAGGATTGCTAGAACTTTTTTCATGTGCTTTGAACCCGGCCACCTTAGCGCATCGTTAAAACTGATGGAATATTTTTTACACCGTTGCATAAAATTGTTTACGCCCATGCGCCTTTGTCTGAAGATTCCGGCGTGCAAGCGCGTTTTCTGCTCGGTCCCGCCGGCAGCGGCAAAACCTGCCGCTGTCTGGCGGAAATTCGCTGCGCTTTGCAGGCGTCTCCCGCCGGTCCGCCGCTGATTTTGCTAGCCCCCAAGCAGGCAACCTTCCAACTCGAACGCCAGTTGCTGGCTGGTGATGAAATTGGCGGCTTCACGCGTCTGCAAATTTTTTCCTTTGACCGGCTGGCCCATTTCATTTTCGACCACTTGAATGTGGCGCCTCCGAAGCTGCTTTCTGCCGAGGGGCGGCTCATGGTGTTGCGAGCTTTGCTGCGGGATCATGCCGATGAACTCAAGCTGTTTCGCGGAAGTGCCCGCCGCCCCGGTTTCGCCCGGGAACTGGGTGCATTGCTGGAAGAACTGCAACAGCACCGGTTTTCGCCCGCCCGGCTCCGTGCGCTGTCTGGAGAAAGCCATCTCGTGCGTGTATTGCGCGATAAACTTCACGATCTTGCCTTGCTGGCGGAGCAATACGCCGTCTGGCTTCAGGCTCACGAATTACAGGATGCCAGTCATTTGCTGGACTTCGCCACCGCCGCGCTGCGGCAGGACTTTAATCGCCCAAGCCGGATCTTCCAGTGCGCCAGGTTGTGGCTCGATGGTTTTGCCGAGATGACCCCGCAGGAAATGGCCTTGCTGGCTGCCGTGGTTCCCTATTGTGATCAAGCTACGCTGGCCTTTTGCCTTGAGACGGAGCCGACCAGTGAAACCTCCTGGCTTTCCATCTGGTCGGCTATTGGTCAGACGTTTCAACAATGCCGGGCGCAAATCGCCAATCTTCCCGACTGCGAGGTGGTCATCGATACACTGCCCCGTGCGCCCGGTAAAAATCGGTTTTCGCAAAACCCCACGCTGCAATATCTGGAGGAAAGTTGGTCGCTGCCGGTGCTGGATCCGGACTCCCTGCCCAATCCCGATTCCATCCGGGTTATTGCTTGCGCTGATCCCGAGGCTGAGGCTGATTGTGCTGCCCGTGAGGTTTTGAAATTTGTCCGCTCCGGACGGCGGTACCGCGATTGCGCCGTCCTGGTGCGCCAATTGGATGATTATCATCGGCCGCTCGCGCGGGCTTTTCGCCGCTATGGCCTTCCTTTTTTTCTGGATCGTCGCGAGAGTGTCGCCCATCACCCCCTTGCCGAGTTGACGCGTAGCGCCCTGCGCGCCGTGGCTTTTGACTGGCAGCCGGAGGACTGGTTTGCCGTGCTTAAATCCGGTTTTTCGCCCGTTGCGGAGCCGGCGCTCGACCAGTTGGAGAATGTTGCTCTAGCTTCCGGTTGGCGCGGCCGGAAATGGCTGAATCCGCTGCCGGATGCGCCCAGCGAGCAACTGCGCCAGCTTGTTTTGCCTCCGTTTGCCAGGTTTTTAACGGCCTTTGAGCAGGTCCATTTTCACCCCACCGGCACGCAGCTCGCGGCCGCCCTGCGGGATTTGTGGGCGGATTTAAATGTCCCGTCGGTGCTGGAAGGCTGGAGTTTTGCTGCGGAGCAAGCTGCCTATCGCCCGGCTTCCCCTGCCATGCATGCCTCGGTGTGGGCGCAGATGAATTTGTGGCTCGATAATGTTGTGCTGGCCTTCCCGCGCGCGCCGCTATCCTTGCGCGATTGGCTGCCGGTATTGGAGGCTGGCCTTGCCAATTTGACGGTGGGCGTCATCCCGCCGGTGCTGGATGAGGTGCTGATCGGCGCGATTGACCGCGCCCGGAATCCCAGCCTGAAATTGGCTCTCATTCTCGGTGTGAATGAATCCGTTTTCCCCGCCGCGCCCGCCGCGCCGGTCATTCTAACCAACTCCGATCGCGATGCATTGGAGTTGCAAAATGCCCGCTTGGGTGCCAGCCGGTTCGATCAGATTTCTCGCGAACGCTACCTTGGCTATATTGCCTTTACCCGGGCGCACGAAAAATTGGTGGTGACCTATGCGCGCCTGGGTTCCGGCGGTCAGACCCTGAACCCCTCTCCCTTCATCGCCCGTTTGCAGCGCGTTTTTCCCCCGCTTGTGCTGGAGGAGTTTTCTGGCGAAACCGACTGGCGCATGGCAGAGCATGTGTCCGGATTGGTTCCGCTGTGCATTTCGTTGGATAAACTGAATCCGATTCTTCCCGGCTGGCGGGAAATTCCGGCGCTGAATTTATTGGTCGAGCAACTGGCCACCTTGCGCGAGCCTTCCGAATCGGAAAATCTCACCCCTGGGCTGGCGGAAAAATTGTACGGGCCGGTGTTGAAATCATCAATCAGCCGTCTGGAAGAATTTGCAGGCTGCCCCTTCCGTTTTTTTGTTCGCGTCGGTCTGCGCGCCAGCGAGCGCAAGCGCTTTGAACTGGATATTCGTGAGCGCGGCAATTTCCAGCATGAGGTGCTTAAAATATTCCACGCTGAAATCATGGCTGCTGGAAAGCGCTGGCGCGATCTGGAGCCGGCGGCCGCGCGCTTGCGCATCCGGCAGATTGCGGATGAGCAAATCGAACACTTCCATGCCGGATTGCTGCGCGAATCGGCGGAAACCGTTTTTGCCGCCCGCACCATGTCGGCCGCTTTGCAGGATTTTATCGAAATGATTATTACCTGGAACCGGGAACAGTATGAATTTGACCCGGTCGCGGCGGAATTGGGTTTTGGCGGAAAAGACGACCCTGCGCCTGCCTGGAAAATGGATCTGGGTGACGGGCGCTGGCTGGCCTTGCAGGGCCGGATTGATCGCCTGGACTTGTGCCCTGATCCGGCGTTCGGCACCACCTTGGCTGTGGTGATGGATTACAAGTCCGGCGGTAAAAAGCTGGAGTCACTGCTCGTGCAAAATGGCATTCAAATGCAATTGCTGGCGTATCTTGGCGCACTCCGCCATTGGAAACCGGACGTTGCCCTTTGGGGGGCTAAACCCGTGGTTCCTGCCGGTGCGTTTTATGTCAATCTGCAAGGCCGCTTTGCCAGTGGAGACAACCGGGATGAGATTTTGGGTGATGCCGGGGCCAAACCGCTGGCTTATCGCCATAACGGGCGCTTTGACGCCGACCATTTAAGCAAATTTGATCGGCGCGGGGTCGCCAAAGGGGACCAGTTTAATTTTCGTTTGAACCTGTCGGGCGGTCTGCCGTCCAATTCAACCGAAGCCATTCCCGGTAAGGAATTTGCCCAACTCATTGATCAAGTGGAGAAGCAATTGCAAACGCTTGCTCACAAAATTTTCTCTGGTGCTGCGGCGGTGGATCCGTATCGTCTGGGAGCCCAGACCCCGTGCGGGTTTTGCGATTATCGGGCCGCCTGCCGGATTGACCCGTGGACTCATGCGTGGCGGGTGTTGCGCGCCGGAGACAAGCATGCCGAAAAATGAAAAGCGTGCTAAAATATAGTGCCAGCCTCGCCTTGCTCGCACTGGCGGGATGCGAGGCCGGGACTCCCTCTAACCCTTTGCTGAAACCGGATTCAACCAACCAAACAGCTACTATGAAATTTCCCCTGCAGCGTACGGAAGCCGAATGGCGCAAAATTTTGACACCCCAGCAATATCACGTTCTTCGTGAAGCCGGCACGGAAAGGCCCTTCACTGGTAAATATTGGAATACCCGGGAACCGGGCATCTACCGCTGTGCTGCCTGTGGGGAGGTCTTGTTCAAGTCAGACGATAAATTTGATTCCGGCTGCGGCTGGCCAAGTTTTTCCGACCTTGCCGCGCAGAAAAAAGTGCTCGCCCGCGATGATTTCAGCTTGGGCATGCACCGCATTGAGGTGTTGTGCGCCAACTGCGGCAGCCATCTTGGTCATGTTTCTGATGACGGCCCTGGCCCGAAAGGTTTGCGCTACTGCATCAATTCCGCCTCAATTGACTTTGCCGAAACGCCAACCAATAAACCGAATAATTAACGCTGACCTCTGGCCACCACCACCTTTCTGGACAACTATCCCTTGGCTAAACACGCTCACTATCATGAAACCAGCACCGCAATCGTTTAAACTCCTTGTCAGCAATGGGGAGAGAGGATTCAGGTTAGGGCGAGAGTTAACACAAAAATTGTTCCCCAAGGTACAGTGGGCAGGTGGCCGTCTGTCCGGATTTTCGCTGCACGCTCTGCCGAGGCGGACCATTCTGTTTGCATTCTCGTTTCCAACGATGGCTTACCGGTCACACCCTTCCGCTCTGGCGGTTTAGCAGTGATCACCCGGCACCCAGACCCCCTTGGTGCCCAAACCTGCCCAACCAATTTGAACACTGTCCACAGCATGCGAACATTGATAGCAAAAGTGTAGTGCTGTCAGTCCGCACCGCGTTGCAGATTTGATAGGCATGGTCTAACGATTTTCAGAGCATGCTTTAGAAAGATTCGTTGGAAAAACTGAATGGTGCATTGAAAATTTATCAGTGGTATTGCGGTTGGCTTGCCCATAAATTATTGCCTTCAACTAAGTATCCAATTTTATATGAAAAAACTTTTAATTTCTCA
>CAISVF010000132.1 GCA_903888765.1 uncultured Verrucomicrobia subdivision 3 bacterium
GCTGAGCCAAAGCTGGAGGAGGCAGACACGTCCACCGCGAGCACAACGGTGAGTTCGCGTTCCTCGCGGAAGCGTTTGACGAACGGGCGGCCGAGGCGGTGCGTGACGTTCCAGTCAATGTTGCGCACGTCGTCGCCGGGCATGTATTCGCGAAGTTCCTCGAAATCCATGCCGCGCCCTTTGAAGCCGCTCAAATACGCGCCGCCCATCGTGTCATTCACGAGGCGGTTCGTGCGGACTTCCACGCGGCGGACGGATTCGAGCAGTTCGGTCAGCGTCATGTTTCAACAAAAATTCTTTTCGGATCAAAACCAAATCGCAAGAACGCTTCCCTTTGCAAAAGCCATTTTAACAAGCCAGACTGATGCGCCAAATGATGAGCAACGGGATGCGCTGCAACTAACCCTGCCGAATGAGTAAATAAATTGCCATTGTCTGCTCCATTGAAAACGTGATAAATTGGCCAGCCTTCGTTTCCCCAAGTTGGTCGTTTTCCGCCAGCAGCCTGAAAAGAATTTATTGCCGGCCCATTCGTTCGGCTGTCTGGTTTAAGTCCCAATCGTTCCAATTGAATGACGAGTTCATCTGGGAAAATATGTTCGCCGTCCCTTTCCGTCCGAACGCAGTTCGGCCAAAATAATATACCTAGTTGCGGCCACTGAAAGAATTGTTTTGGATCGGTGAGAATGGAGAGAATCGCAACCCATTCGGTTGGTGGAGTCATGGCAGGAGTGGTCTGCTTTTGCATTTCTTCCGGCCAAGATTCTGTGTTCAGAAAATAAAAGCGATGTTTACAATCACCGTCGAGTATTCCTCGAATGGTTTCCACCTCGCGCTTATAGCCGCTCAGTCGGTCGCGAAATTTCTCCGGTATCACTTCGAGGAAACTCGGAGCGCGCAAATCACATGCCTCCACCGCTTCGATGTTCAAGAGAACTCGGCGTCCCCTGACGTTGCTATTTAGAAGCAAAACAGTCGCGCCCAAAACAAAATCATAAATCGGCGTATCAGGACATGAATAAATTCTGTATTTCATTGCGGCTAGCCAAGTCAAACCAGCTTGCACCTCAACTAATCTGGAATTTTTCAGGCTAGGTTTCATTTGTTCCGAGCTACCCTTGAGCAATTCCATTTCAAGCCGCGAAGTATCATTTTCATCTAACAAACTAGATACGACTTTAGCTTGCGCGATATTGAGCTCTCTGGCTTTGGCAAGAACCACCTTTGGGTGCAAACCAAATTCATTGGAAATGTCAAAAATGCGCTTTGCCATAATTCACGGCACTGGCACCGCATGGAACACTTGCTTGATGATGACATCCGTCGTCACGGCCTGCGCCTCGGCTTCGTAGGTCAGGATGATGCGGTGGCGCAGCACGTCGGGGCCGATGCTTTTCACGTCCTCGGGAATCACATAATCGCGGCCTTGCAGCAGCGCCCACGCCTTGGCGGCCAGCGTCAGGAAAATCGTCGCGCGCGGCGACGCGCCGAACTGGATGAAATGTTTGATGTCCAACTTGAAATCCTGGGGCTTGCGGGTGGCAAAAACAATTTTCACGATGTAATCGCGAATTTTGTCGTCCACATGGATCTGATCCACCAGTTTGCGCGTGGCCAGGATTTCATCGAGCGAGACCACGGGCTTCACCGGCTGCTCTGGACTCGTGAACGCCATGCGATCCAGAATTTTTCTTTCCTCAGCTTCGTTGGGATAATCTAAAATTACCTTGAACATGAAGCGATCCACCTGCGCTTCGGGCAATGGATACGTGCCTTCCTGGTCAATGGGATTTTCCGTGGCCAGCACCAGGAAAGGCGATGGCAGCTTCATGGTTTCACCCCCGAGCGTGACTTGCCGCTCCTGCATGGCTTCGAGCAGCGCGCTTTGGACTTTGGCCGGAGCGCGGTTGATTTCGTCGGCGAGGACAAAGTTGGCGAAAATCGGGCCGCGGGTGACGTGGTATTTTCCGTCCTGCGGATTATAAATCAGGGTGCCGAGAATGTCGGCAGGTAGCAGGTCGGGGGTAAACTGGATGCGGTTGAATCTGCCTTGCACCGCGGTGGCAAGGGTGCGGACGGATAGGGTTTTGGCGAGGCCCGGGACGCCTTCAAGCAGCACGTGGCCGTTGGCGAGCAGGCCAACCAGCAGCCGGTCCACCAATTGCTCCTGCCCCACAATGACGTGGGCAATTTCTTCCCGCAACTTGCCGATCCATGCGCTGGTTTGTGCGACTTGTTCCTTTAACGGTGTGCTCATGCGGCAGGAATTTAAGGGGCAAAACCCTTCGATTCAAGCGTGGGGTTGAAAAATAACCGCGGTGGCACGAGCGCTGCGTGGCCTTGGGCCTTGAAACATTTATTAATCAATCATGGTGTTTACCAAGACCAGAAGGAGCAGGGTGGGGCATGCATTTCCGATTGATTCACGATCGTATAACTTTCCGCTTTTGCCTGTGTCTTGCAAAAACTAGACTGGGTCCATGACTTTGCCCGGATTTCCGATTGCCCGTCCGCGCCGGTTGCGCACGTCGTCCCCGCTGCGCCGCCTGGTCGCCGAAACGTCGCTGAATGTTTCGCAGCTGGTCCTGCCGCTTTTTGCGCGGAGCGGCAAGAAACTGCGCCGCCCCATTGGCGCCATGCCGGGGGTGTTTCAACTGTCGCCGGATGAGATTGTGCGCGAGGCCACGTTGGCTCATTCGCTTGGTGTGCCTGCCGTGTTGCTGTTCGGCATTCCCGACCATAAAGATGCGAAAGCCAGCGGCGCTTATGCCAAGCACGGCATCGTCCAGCAGGTCACGCGGCTTTTGAAAAAGGAACTGCCTTCGCTGCTCGTCATCACTGACGTCTGTCTGTGTGAATACATGGAGCACGGTCATTGCGGTCTCGTGCATGGCGGGAAAATCCTGAACGACCCCACGCTGGCATTGCTGGCGCGCACGGCCGCCAGTCAGGCGGAGGCTGGGGCCGACATTGTCGCGCCAAGCGACATGATGGATGGACGCATCCACGCCATCCGCACGGAACTGGATAAGCGAGGATTGACCGACACGCCGATCATGAGCTACGCGGCGAAATTTGCCTCGGCGTTTTATGGCCCCTTTCGCGAGGTGGCCGAGTCCGCCCCGGCGTTTGGCGACCGGCGGAGTTACCAGATGGATGCTGCGAATGGCCGCGAGGCATTGCGCGAAGTGGCTTTGGATATTAAAGAAGGTGCGGACCTGGTGATGGTTAAGCCGGCGCTGGCCTATTTGGACATCATTCATCGGGTGAAAACGGAATTCGGCCTGCCGACGGCGGCTTATGCGGTGAGCGGCGAGCACGCCATGATCAAGGCGGCAGCGGCGAATGGCTGGATTGATGAGCGGGCGGTGACATTGGAGAGCCTCCTGGCCATGCGCCGTGCCGGCGCGGACATTCTCATCACCTACGCGGCGATGGACGTCGCGAAGTGGATTAAATAACTCCGGACTGAATGCGGGAAACCGGGAAAAGATGCGGCGCGGTCGGCTTTGGCAGGGGGGCGGTCGGGAGCTTGTTTACCTCGGGAAACAAAAACCCTGAGTTTGACCCTAAATTACGTTTGCCATGTGGCCTCAGGCAAGTTAGGCTTCGCGTTCACTTTTTTCTATGATTGGGACAATTCGCAAACATTCTAGCTGGCTGTGGTGGATCATCGCCGGCCTCACCATCGTTTCCTTTGTTGTGTTCATGGGCTCCGGTCCGGCCCGCAACGGCAATGGCCGGGTTTCCGGTTCCGGATATGGAACGCTCTACGGCAAGGAAATTTCCGCCGCCGCTTTTGCCGAGTCCCAGCGGGGCTTTTATATTTATTACTGGCTGCGTTCCGGTGACTGGCCGGGTAAAAACGCCAGTTTCAAGCGCGAGGATATCGAGCGCGAAACCTACATCCGCCTGATGTTGACCCAGAAGGCCAAGTCCTTGGGTATTCACGTCGGCGACGATGCCGTTAAAAACGCCGCCCTGGAACTGCTGCGTACCTTGGGGCGGAATGGCCAGTCCGTGCCGATGGACCAATTTCTCAGCAAAGTTCTACAGCCGGAAGGTTTGAATGTGGTGGATCTCCAGAATTTTCTCCGGGACGATTTGATCATCCAGCAATTGGTTCATACTCTCGGCCTGTCCGGTTCGCTGGTCACGCCGCAGGAGGCGGGGCAACTCTATGATCATGACAACCAGGAGGTGTCTGCCCAGGCCGTGTTTTTCTCCCTGACCAATTATTTGTCGCAGGTCGCGCTTTCACCGGCGGCGGTCGCGCAATTTTATACGAATAATATGGCGGCCTACCGCGAGCCTGACCGCGTGCAGGTCAGTTACGTTACGTTTGAATTGACCAACTTCCTCGCGCAGTCCAAGACGGAATGGGCCAAGACCAATCTGGAAGAAAATGTGGAAGCCTATTATCGCCAGAACGCGGCCACCGAATTTGCTGACGCCAAAACTCCCGAAGAAGCCAAGGGCAAAATTCGTGAAGAACTCATCCGCCGTCGCGCGTTTGCCCTGGCGGGGCAGCAGGCCAAGGATTTATCCGGTGCCCTGGCGGCACAAGATACGGTAAAGCCGGGCAGTCTCGCTGCACTGGCCAAAACTAAAGGTCTGGCAGTTCGCACCACTGCTCCCTTTTCTGCCCAGGCTGGTCCGGATGAAATCACCTCCTCCGGAGGTTTCACCAAGGCGGCGTTTAAGTTGAGTTCCGAAGACCCGCTTTCCGGACCGGTGGCCGGGGCTGAATGCGTTTATGTTTTGGAATTGGCGGCCCAGTTGCCCAGCAATATTCCGCCGCTGGAACAGATCCGCAGTCGCGTCACGGTGAATTATCAGCAGTATCAGGCTGCCGTTCTGGCCCGCAATGCCGGCACGATGTTCGCGACCAATGCGGCCGCGCAATTACTCGCGGGAAAAACCTTCGCCCAGGTGGCGGTGGCTGCCGGCCATCCTCCGGTTACCTTGTCGCCCTTCTCCTTGAGTTCCTCCGAAGTTCCGGAAGCCGGAGATCGCGCTCAGATCGGCCAGTTAAAACAGGTGGCTTTCGCTACGCCGGCCGGCAAGTTGAGCAGTTTTGTGCCGACGGCTGACGGCGGCTTTGTGCTGTTTGTTAAGTCCTTGTTGCCGGTGGATCCGGCCAAGAAAAAGACTGACCTGACAGATTTCACTTCGCAAGTGCGCCGGGCGCGGCAGAATGAGGCCTTCAATCTTTGGTTGCAAGCCGAGGCTGGACGTGAACTGCGCAGTACGCCGGTTTATTCCCAGCTAACCGGAGCCAAAGTTCCTGCCAAATAATCAAAGCGTCGTCCTAATCGTTAACTTGGCTTCCGGTTGCGATTAAGATTGCGCACTGGATAACGATTGAAAACCGACCGCGCGATTAAACTTTCCTCGCCCGCCACGCGGGAGTTCTGGGAAATCCCCGTCCTTTTTGAGGACGACCATCTGCTGGCCCTGGATAAACCCTCGGGGTTGCTGCTATCGCCGGACCCGCTGGCTCCAGAGCGGCCTAGTTTAATGCAATTGCTGCATGATGGGATTGCCGCCGGCAAACCCTGGGCACTAGCGCGGCAGCTCACCTACCTGGCGCAGGCGCACCGGCTTGATTTTGAGACCAGCGGAGTGCTGCTATTGGCCAAAAACAAACCGGCCCTGGTAGCGCTGGCAAATCTGTTCGGCTCCGAAAAACCGCTTCGACAATTTGTTGCGCTGGCCTGGGGTAATCCGCCAGCCAGGAATTTTGAGGTGGATGCCCCGCTTGCGCTCCATCCGCTGAAAATTGGCGAGATGCGCGTGGATCCAAAAGAGGGCAAAAAATCCCGGACCGGATTCGAGGTGCTGGAACAATTTTCTGATTGGTCATTGCTCCGCTGTTTGCCCCTGACCGACCGGACGCACCAGATTCGCGTTCATTTGAAACATGCGGGATTTACCATCGTCGGGGATGAGCTTTATGGTGGCAAACTGCTTTGGCTATCGCGCTTAAAGCGGGATTTCCGGCTGAAGCCGGGCCGGGAAGAGCGTCCGCTGATTTCCCGGGCAGCGCTGCATGCAGAAATCTTAAGTCTGGTTCATCCCCTCACCAACGAAACCGTAACGATCCAATGTCCGTGCCCGAAGGATTTGAAGGTCGCAGTGAAATACTTGCGGATGTATGCCACTGGAGTTAGCCGTCGGGAACCGGAAGTTGCTGAGTTTTGAGGGCGGGGGCCTCACGGCCTCGCGCTCTGATGATTGGCCCGGCAGGCAGACCGGGCGAGCCGCTGCTAGCCCGGGGCAACGCCCCGGCGCATCTTGTAAAAGGGTGGTTTCATACCACCTTAAAAGACAACGAAAACTTGTTCGCCCAGCCCACAATTAATTCACAACTAATTTTGGCTTTTTTTTCACCTTGGACAGCCGTTGTCCAACTGCCTTTGTCATGCTAAACGCATGAAAAATAGACTCCCGTCCGGTGCCGTCGTGCACGATGGCATTCCGCGAGGAATATTTTCGTCTCGCCGCGTTGCCGGAACTGCCGCATCTTTCTGTCTTTGCCAATGACCACGCGCCAAAATTCCCGCACCGGACCAATCGCATGAGCGACCCCAATCTTTCCTCCTTCATCTGGTCCGTGGCCGACCTCTTGCGCGGCGATTACAAACAGTCGGAATATGGCAAGGTCATCCTGCCGTTCACCGTCCTGCGCCGACTGGATTGCGTGCTGGAAAGCACCAAAACTGCCGTGCTCGCGGAGCTGGAGAAACGCACCGCCGCCAAGGTCAACCCCGAGCCGTTCCTGTTGCGCAAAGCCGGCCAGCTCTTTTACAACACCTCGCCCCTCGACCTGAAAAAGCTCATGGGTGATCAGGACCACATCGGTGAAAATCTGCGCGCGTATCTCCAGGCATTTTCCCCCGCCGTGCGTGACATCTTTGAGAGCTTCGAGTTTCACACCCAGATTGATAAACTCGCCAAAGCCAGCCTGCTGTATCTCGTCACCGAGAAATTCGCCAACATTGACCTGCACCCCGAAGTCGTCAGCAACGCGCAAATGGGCGCGGTGTTCGAAGAACTCATCCGCAAATTCGCCGAGCTTTCCAACGAGACCGCCGGGGAACACTTCACCCCGCGCGACGCCATCCGGCTCATGGTCAATCTGCTGTTCATCGAGGATGACGACGCCTTGACCAAGCCCGGCGTCGTGCGGTCCATTTACGATCCCACCGCCGGCACCGGCGGCATGTTGAGCGTCGCGGGCGAACATCTGGCGGGCTTGAATCCCGGTGCCCGCCTCGTCATGTATGGGCAGGAGTTGAACCCCGAATCCTACGCCATTTGCAAAGCCGACATGCTCATCAAAGGCCAGGACATCGCCAATATCATCTTCGGCAACACCCTTTCCGCCGATGGCCTCATCGGCAAAGTGTTCGATTACATGCTGTCCAATCCGCCCTTCGGCGTGGAATGGAAAAA
>CAISVF010000133.1 GCA_903888765.1 uncultured Verrucomicrobia subdivision 3 bacterium
ACGGCAATCCGCTCGCGGTATTCCCGCAGGGTCCCCACGACGTGGAGGTCTGGCCTGGTAGCCGTCAGGTCGAAGGCGCGGCGGATGGCTTCCACGTGGGCCGCTTCGTCTTCCACAATCAGTAAATGGAGGCATTCGGTTTTCATACAGGAGCCTGGGTTGGGGTTAAATTCGGACGCTGGTTCCACGCTAGCCAATAGTAGCCGCAAGCTTGCATCAGTTCAGTGAACTGCGTGAAATCCACCGGCTTGACCAGATAGCTGTTGGCATGGAAGGCATAGGCTTTGACCATGTCAATCTCGGCTTTCGAGGTGGTCAGGATCACCACGGGAATGGCTTTGAGTTTGGGGTCGGCCTTGATGGTCTTCAAGACTTCCAGCCCGTCCACCTTTGGCAGGCGCAGGTCGAGCAGAATGACGCCGGGCTGAGGTGATGTGGCGGGGTCCCCGTAGCCATTTCGTTGGTTCAGATAATCCAGCGCCGCCTGACCGTCGGTGACGTGGATCAGTCGGTTGGCCACCCGGAATTTCTCGAAGTTGCGCCGGACGATCTCCGCATGGGACAGATCGTCTTCCACCAATAAAATAACAATCGGTTCGCCATTCATATTGTTTCTCCTTGCTTGGTTGGTTTGCCTTGGTTGACTGTGTCCGGCACCGTGAAATAGAAACACGCACCCTGGCCCACGCCGGCGGACTCCACCCAGATGCGGCCGCCGTGCAATTCCACAATCCGTTTGGCGAGCGACAGGCCGATGCCCGTCCCCTCGGCTTTCGGATCCAGCTTCTCGAATAACCCAAACACCTTGGCCTGATGGCGCGGGTCAATGCCCATGCCATTGTCGCGCACGAAGAACACCGTCTCCGCGCCGCGCGCCGCGCAGCCGATCTGAATGCGCGGGTCTTTCTGGCCGCCCATGAACTTACAGGCGTTATCGAGCAGGTTCTGAAGCACCTCTGCCAGCCGCACGCGGTCGCCGAATAACTCCGCCTCGCCGTCACCCACCGTTACCGTCACTCCGCGTTTGGCAATCTGGCCGGCCACTGCCGCCAGCGCCTCGTCCACCAATTGCCGGAACGCCACCAGCACCGGCGAGTTGACGATGCGGCCGACGCGCGAGATTTCCAGCAAATCATCCAGCAACTGCGCTATCCTGTCGGCGGCGGCGCGGATGAATTCCATATCCTTCGCAATCCGCCCGGCATCAGCGGACGCCATGTCTTGTTCCAAGTAGCCAAGAAAAGTCCGGACCGTGACGACCGGACTTTTCAAATCATGCGAGGCGGCGTAGAGAAAACGTTCCAGCTCCGCGTTCTTGTGCTGCAGCTCCCGGCTGCTTTGATCCAGCGCGTGCTCCATGCGCTTGCGCTCGGAAATGTCGCGAATGCTGCACTGGATTACTTTTTTGTCACCTGCTTGATACAGGTTACTGACAAATTCCACCTCAATTCGCCGGCCGGCAGCAGTCTCGAGCGGCAGGTTTTCGTAGCGGATATAGCCCTCCTTTTGTAGCCGCTCCAACATGGCTTGATTGGCGACGACATCCTTGAACGGACTTAATTCACCGACGGTTTTGCCGGCCATATCGCCGTGGGAAAACCCCAGCAGTTGGATTAGG
The DNA here is from genome assembly GCA_903888765.1 of uncultured Verrucomicrobia subdivision 3 bacterium. GTDB lineage: Bacteria > Verrucomicrobiota > Verrucomicrobiia > Limisphaerales > UBA11358 > UBA11358. Next base: position 1,619 of record CAISVF010000133.1, read on the forward strand.
AATGGATTGACATCATTCACGCGCCCCGTCTCCGCGTCGAGAATCAGGATGCCATCCTGCGCCGTTTCAAACAGTCGGCGATAGCTCAATTCGGAAGCGCTTAGTGCCGCACTCAAAGTCTCCGCCTTTTCTGTCCGCAAATCCGCTTGCTCAATCAGCGTGCTTTGGTCGGGGTACATTTCGATCCATTTTTATCCTGCCAACATCAGGCGACGTTGGCCGGCATGAATCCTCCGCTTTATTTCCCAGAGGATATTTGGTTTTCAACTCACTACCACGCTACGCTCGTTCTGCTGCAGTAGATAGCAATTTTGGCGGATATTATATGGGGTAAACACCCCATTGCGCCTGATTTGGGAATGTGGGCCGAAACAGGCAGAAATTGGCGTGCCTCACCAATTCCTCCATTTTCCACCCACGCTCCAGAATGCGCTGGGCTGCCTGGTTCGGTTGGTTCTGATTCATAATTTTGGGCGAAAGGGTGATCGTTGGAGGCGGTCATGGCAGCATCACCGCGCGATAAAACTTGCTGCCTCGGGCAGGGTTTTGATCAATCCAAAGGTAGGGGCTTGAGCCGAGCAACAGGGTTGTCACGGTGGTCCAGGTATTCATATTCGGGGAAACTTGGATTTGATAGGTTCTCCCGATGGTGCCGGTGATTTGCAAGCCCGGATAAATGTTCAATTGCAGACTGGCCGGTGAAACTACTTGGGATTGCTGGTTAAGGGCAATGTTGCGAATCCGGTTATTACCGGTGTCCGCAATATAAATCATGCCTTGTGCAAAGCAGCCCCCGGAGGCGTTATTGAAACGGGCGAGATTGCCTGCGCCATCGGCATAGCTTGATGAATATTGGTAGAACACACCGGCCAAGGTTACCACGTTGGTTTGTGCGTTCATTTTGCGGACGCAACTCCCACAGACGAAATAGATATTGCCCGCATTGTCGGAAAACATTGCCGCGATCCCGCCACTAGCTGAACCGCCGGCAAATATGGCATTCGTGCCCACCCCATCCGCAACTGAGTACCAATTGTTGTTGTTTCCAGCAATCGTGGTCACGTTCTGATCCTGGTCAATTCGCCGGATCGTGGCGTTGCCGGAATCCCAAACGTAGAGATTATCGGCGCGGTCACACGCCAGCGAGGCGGGGCCGGCAAAGGCCGAAAAAAGCGGTCCTTGCCCGTCAAAGTTCCCAGCCACCCCGTTTCCGGCAAAGGCTTGCAGATTACCGCTATTCGGGCTGTAACGGTAAATCCGGTTCCCGCCCGAATAGTAGAGGTTATTGGCAGAGTCAAAACAAATTCCGCTGGAGGAATTCAGGTTCGTCAAACCACCGTTTTCAATGTTCACATAGCCGTTCGTGCCGATGCTCAACAGATAAGCGTTATCACCATAGCCATTCGCCATCACCAGCCAAAGCCGGTTGGCGTGGTCAATCGCCAGCGGGCCGGCAGTTAGCCACGCCAGCGAAACATTGGTTCCATAGCCCTCAAAAAACGTCCCGCCGCCGGCAAGGGTGGAAACCGCTCCCGTCGGAGTGATCTTGCGGATTCTAAAATTTCCGCGATCCAGCACATATAGGTTGTTCGCCGTATCAGCCACAATTTGGGAAGGCTGGTTGAACTCGGTAAACATACCTTGTCCGTCAACGTAGCCGGGAATGCCATAACCGGCGAAGGTCTGCACAACTTCATTGTTCGTATCGTACGTTTGCGCATCCGCCTGCCAGGCGAGCATAAAAACGATGCTGATAGCAGTGGTGAGTATTTTGTTTGTTTTCATAATTTTCCGACTGCTTCCCGGCCGGCGCATCGGCTACTTCCACGCACTAGCTGTTACCGCCGGCGGTGAAATCCACGCCCACGGTGCCAGTGCCCCAGTGGGCTTATGGCGGTCAAAGGCATCAAGCCCAGACCGAAAGACCGGATTTCCGTTTCAGTTTTCCAAAAGCAAAAAGCGGAAGAACTTGCTGGACTGGGAATCAATCGTAAAGCGGTTGGTTAGCGGCTCGCCGGTGCCGCTGATGGTCGTGCCTTCATTGAGCCAGCTCGCCGCGAGCAGGTTCGTGGCGGATTGGAGCTGGCAGCTCAAGCCAGTGGCCGACGCCCAGATGAGTTTCAAATCTGTTCCCATCTTGCTTAGGGTTACGACCGGGTTCGTGAAGTTCACGGTAAAGCCGCCATGGTATCCGGTCGCCATCTCCTGGCCGAACAGATTTTTGACATGTGGAGCGGCCAGGATTGAGTAGCTGCCATTGGCGAGCTGAGTGGGGAAGTCAATGCGCCAGATCACGCCGCCGGAGTCGGTCAGCGTAATCTGACTGGCGGAAATCGGTCCGGCAGGGGTGGTCACGGTGACGTTGTTGGTGGTGAAGGTGGCCGGATCAACCGGTTGGTCGAAGGTCAAATCCACATAACTTACGAAACGGTAGATCGTGCCGCCGGGCGATTGCGCGACGACTAGCGGCCCAACGTTGACGTTAGTAGCAAGGTAGATCGTCCCGAC
>CAISVF010000134.1 GCA_903888765.1 uncultured Verrucomicrobia subdivision 3 bacterium
GGAAAGGCACGCCAGGAAGACGTTCGACGAACTAGGATTGGGTATCGGCGCGTTGGTGGAAGACTGCAAGTACATGCTGCTCTTGGAAACTGTCAGCGAAAGCTGCGCGGCACTCGGGTCGCAGCCGGTGCTGAGTGCCATGGTGGTAAACATGCCATAGGTGGTGCCACCAAGGGCCCCACCGGCGGCGCTCAATCCACCGCTCACCACCCAAGTGATGGTTTGATTGCCCGGCAGGACTGTGGTGGGCGTGCAAGTCAGTATGGTCTTGCCCGCATTCCAAGCCGGGGTGACCGCGACCATCTGCGAGCCAGCTATCACCATGACGGTGGTGGCCGTCGTGTTCATGGCCTCACTGAAAGTCAGCGTCAAGGCGGTGGTGGGCAACACCCCGGTCGCGCCATTGGCGGGGGCCGATGAGAGTATGGTCGGAGCCGCCGCCGCCTGCCAGACGCAGGTCAGGAAAGCGCTCCACGCCAGCAGGGTGAGTAACCGTGCCATGGCTTGGCAGGATTGGCCAGCCTTTCTACAGGTGCCTGTATTCGCAGGCGTTGCGCAAGCGGATCGGTCAGAATAGGAATTCATGGAAAAATGCCTTGTATAAAATAGGGTGGAGCTGTTTGTGTTGATAATTGAATGGCAAAAGCCCGATAAACGCGGATATGAAATTGCTTCCGGGACACTGCGTGGTTCCGGGAGAACTTTTTGCGCCGGGTTTACTTTTTTGATTCTTTCCGTTCTCGGCGCACGGCAACCGGTTTTGGGGATATTTTTGCATCAGGGCAGGCTTACCCCCAGGCGATAGAAGCAAGTTCCCGCCGGGGCATTGGTATCAGCCAGAGTCAGCAAGTTGCCGGTGCCCGGCAGGTTGGTCTGGCCGGGAACCGGAGCCCAGGTGCCGGTCGCCAGGTCGGGACAGCTATAGAGTGTATAGAGGCGGTTGGTGGAGGAGAGCAAGGTGAGTTGCGGCGGATTCACGCTCATACCCAGGATGCGTAGTGCAGAGGAAAAGTCGGTTGGATTGGTTCCAGCAATGTATTCCTGGCCAGCCGTAAAGCCGTCGCCGTCGGTGTCACTCGCTTCGGCCGCATCGAAGTTGTTGGTCCAGCCGAACGAGGCGAGCCACCAATCCGGAGTGCCGCCCGCCGCCAGATCGGGGGCAAAGGTGGCAGAGATCGAACCGTCGGCGGTAACGCCGGGCCACGTCAAGGCACTGACAGCCCCCACAGAAACCCCGTTGCTCGTCACGTCAGTGACGTGCCAATAGAGGTCGGGTGTGATGACGAAATTGGTCGTGGAACCGGTGGGCACGGTGACTGGGCCGGAGGGTTGGATTGTTCCATGGCTGCCCGCCGTGGCGGTGATGGTTTGGGTGAGGAGCAAACTAAACACCGTGCCCCCATAGGTTGTGCCGTAAAACACCGTACCGGCAATCGTAAAGTCGCCCTGGGGAGAACTTCCGTCGGTTGGACCGCTGCCGAAGCTGTGCCAGAGATTAAAGCTGGTGCCATTAGTATTCACCTTGAACGCAGTGCCGTAGCCGTATTTACCCCCATACGGGGTCATGCCGTAGAGGGTTGAGCCGGCGAGCGTCAGCGACCGGACGGGTAGTCTGCCGTCGGTGGTACCGCCGGCGAAGCTGTGCAGGTTGGTGTAGCCCGTGCCATTGAGGTTGATTCGAAACACCACGCCGAGATCATTGGCGCCGCCGTAACAGGTCATTCCGTAGAGCGCCGAATCCGCAAGGGTTAGGCTCTCATAGGGCATAGTCCCATCATTAGTGCCACCGCCGAAACTGTGCAAAAGACCAAAATTATTGCCATTTATGTCAATTTTGAAAACCGTGCCTTTGCCGTTCACACCGCCAAACTCGGTCATTCCGTAAAGGGTGGAGCCCGACAGCACGAGCCCTCCATAGAATGGGCGGCTGCCGTCGGTGGTACCGCCGGCGAAGTGGTGCAACACAGTGTAGCCGGTGCCGTCGGTGTTGAGCTTAAATATCACCCCGTTGTTGTAGCTGCCCGCATAGGTGGTCATGCCATAGAGCGTTGCCCCGCCCAGCGTGAGCGAGCCATAGGGCGACCTTCCGTCGGTCGTGACGTTGGCAAAGCTGTGCAAGTTGGTGTAGCCGGTGCCATTGGTAAACATTCTGAACACGGCACCCCAACCACTGTTGCCGCCGCCACTGGTCACTCCGTAAAGGGCTGTGCCGGCGAGTGTCAGTGAGCCGGAGGGGGCATTCCCGTCGGCTGGGCCATTGGTGAACGTGTGGAGTAGATTGAAACTGCCGTCGGCGGTGCTGACCTTGAAGACCGTGCCGAAGCCTTTGCTGCCGCCGCTGCTAGCCATGCCATAGAGGTTGCCATCAGCGAGCGCCAGGGTGCCGACCGGCTGACTGCCGTCGGACCCGCCGGTGAAGGTGTACAGGAGGTTGTTGACTTCTGCCATTGCCAGGTTCGCACTTAGCCCGAGGGTGACCAGAAGCGCGGCTTTGAGGTGTTGAATAAGCCAGCATTTCATTTTTGATAAACTTTGATTTTTTTTCATTGGCACTCCGAGTCTTCTGATTTTTTCAGATTTGCCTCAATTGGGTCAGATGCGCCGGAATATGTCTCAACGTATTTTGTTATTTCTTTTAGCAAGAAATGGCTGGCTGAACACCATCAACGCCACGACCGATGCCGATATTCCTCGCCGCCGCATCCCTTGCGTGGCTTTTGCTTGCCAGTTTTCAACTTCTGGCGAAGATCCCTTTTGTTTCAGTTAACTTCAGTATCAATTTTTATTGTAACTGCACCTGCACCCCATTGTAACTTGACATGGGTTGGATCACTGTGGTCAAGTTCAACTAATCAGCCCAAAGGAAAGTCGCCGGCTGACAGGATCAAGCGTCATCAAAATAATTGCATATGCTCACTTTGGCAGCCGAGTCAAACCGTATCTGCCCCATCTCACGATGCGAGACTCTGGCGGCGAATCAATCTGATTACTATGAGCCAATTTTTAAACCCTGTAGGAGCCGAGGTGACGAGGCTCAAATTAAAGCCATGTTAGAGACTCCTCACGTCGTCTCCTGCGGTTTTGCAAGCGCCTCTTATATTTATGAAAACACTCACTCAACCTGTCGTCGCCGACAATAATTCACCTGAGCATTCGGGGGATTCCCTGTCAACCAGTAAAAACACTCACCAACCCCGGCGGTTTGCGCGCTCCATCTGCGGTGGCTTGGTCGCCATCTGCCTGGCTACCAGTCTTACCGATGGCTATGCCCGTGAATTAATTACCTGGGATTTTTTAGGGCTGGGCAATAATCCGGGGGGGAGCACCGAGGATGGCATTGCCGTTAGCGATTCCGATAGCGGCTCTGACCCAATGGCAGGAAATTATACGGGCACAGTCTATGCAGCCCTGTGTCAGAGTGACCTCGCAGTGAGTTGGAATGGCGACAGCATTTATGAAGCTCATACAGCCGCCAGCAGTCTCCTCGAGTTTCAGGTCTATGGGAGCGGTACAGTTGCTATTACCATTACTCCGCATGTTTTCATCCGGAGTTGGGATGCCACGCCCACGCCCCCGGACGGGGGAATAGCCTCTTGCGAAGTCAAATTTTCTTTGTCCATTGCCAGAAGCAAAGCAGTTTGGGCGGTTCCTCAATGTGATAAGACACTTTCAGGTCGGGGCAGTGAGGGCGCTACTGTGGTCACCGACTTGATGGATCCTTATACGATTTATACGGGTAATGGCGAACTGGTGTCATTGGAAATGAATCACCAAGACATCGTGAATGTGGATTCTTGGGCCACAGGGAATTCATGGTTATCAGCCAGCGTCGCCAGCGTGGCGTGGTATGAGATTAGCGTGTCAGCTAATGGTTACATTTCCGGAACTGCTCCGTTTGCCGGTAAGGCGGTTGCCGTGCTGCCCCCCAGTGCGCCGCAAATCACCAAAATGGCCCTTGGTCATGCCGGCCAAAACCTGATGACCGCTTCTGGCATCGGCGGCCCCAACATTGCGGCGCTGCCTTACTGGGTGATGACGAGCACGAATCTCAGCCAGCCGCTTTCGGCTTGGGACGTGTGTCAAACGAACACCTTTGCTTCCGATGGTACTTTTTCTTTTAGTGTTCCGGTTAACGACACTGAGCCACAACGTTTCTATCAGGTAAAAACTCTTCCTTGAGCCAAGCATGGGCGGAAACGGCGGTTGGTTTGGCCGGCGGCGGACGGCCCTGCGGCAACGAGCCCCCTGACAAATTAAACTGCCCGGAACAATTTTTCCATTCCCGAACCAGCCGCGCGGCCATCCTGGACCCCGATGGTTGCAATCAGGCGGCTTCAATTTACCGTGCCTATTTAATTTCTATGACATGCCGGACGGAAAAGCCGTCAGTCAATAGTACCGTAGTATTTTCCCCTCTCCGCTGCCAGCAGCCCGAAGAAGTTTAGCCTCGGCACAGCCGCATCGGTGCATCTGCGAACAAAAATGAGACTTCCCCCGAACGCGAAAAAATGGCAGTCTATAGCCGTGGTCGCAAAACATCCCAACAGCATTTATGCTTTGGCGGCGGCACCCCGTTAGCCGTTGGAGACCATTCGGGCACCATCCTACGGCTACGACAACCTCGAGTCCTATTGCGAACGGGCCGATGCCCGGTACGCCTGGTTCCAGTCTTCCTCCTTTTTCTGTCCCGTGATTGACTTATGCTACTCAGAGCTATACTAATTTTTCTTAACGAAGGTTCTCAGCCATGAGTCAAGAGTCAAAGAATATTTCTTCGTGGAGCGATTATCGGTCACGCCGACGTTGGTTCTTTTGCGTCTGGTTCAGTGGCCTGCCTGTTGTTATTTTGTCAAGTTTTTTGCTCAACAAGGTTTTTCATTCCTCAGCACCATTTTACATCATTAGCACAGCATGGATGATTTTTTTTGCGATAGTCAGTGTTCGCTTTACGCTTTTTAGATGCCCCCGCTGTTACCGATTTTTTTCTTCACCGGATATTCCAGCCACCATTTTGCGCAGTGTTGTGTTCATTGTGACTTTCCAAAATGGGCAGAGGCAGACTCAGGTGATCATTTGCGAAAGTGAAGGAACGAGTTGAACAAGTCAGCCGGAATTGCAGGGGAAGGTGCGAGATATTACACACTTTTTTCTGGTCGTAAGAATGGCCAAATTGGCGGCGCAAGGTTTTCTGGGTTTTGGCCGCACTGGCCTCGTGTTTTGTGACCGAATAGCCGTGGAATGGTCGTAACGCTATAACCGTGCGGGGCATTTTAGAATGATTTCCTGGTGTCGGGGATTTTTGACCGCACTGCCGTCGTAAGGCTACGACGGCAGTGGTTAGCTAGCTACCGGTGATCGCACTGGCTTACCGCAAGGTGGCTCTCCGCATCGTTCACCCCGAAGTATTGCCCGACTGCAAAGTGGCCGTCTGCAAAGACCCCTCCGCCAGGAGCTCGTATTCTTCGAGAGAGGGAATTTTCGTCTGAGCCCGCTTCGCATACGCCCGATGCACCGCCTTGGAATTGTGCCCCATATTCTCCATCGCAAACCGCTCCGGATAACCGCACTTGAGCGCACGTTCAGCCCAGTCATAGCATACCAAAACTCCGTCTGCCCTCTGAGGTCTCAGTGCTCTTGCGCCGGAAAAAGCTCATAATCCGCTGTTCCCAGTCGATGTTCTGCGCTTCATTTGTGCGATCGGCGATAATCACCCGGGGACATTTTCTGAGCGGCGCGAAAACTCCGGGCAAAACTGCTATGGTCGCTGAAGCCGCAATATCCGGCGATGGCAGTGATGGAGAGTTGTGTTTCACCGAGCAGTCGCCGCGCTTCTTCCATCTGTCGTTGCAAGATGGCTTCACCGGGAGTCAGGCCGGCGGCAGCCTGAAAATATTTATGAAAGGTGGCTTTCGACACATGCTGTGTATCTTTCATCAACTGTTCCACGCTGATGCCTTGGCAGGCATGCCGGTTGATGTATTCCAGCGCGGCGGCAATGTCGCAGATCTCCGCCCGCTTCAACCCGGTGGATTCCCGCACATGCAGATCCATGGCGTGAATTCGCAGGTCGTCGGCCGGGGCGGGCCGGCCACCCATCATCTGGTCGAGCAATTCCATAGCCGTCCTCCCGATCTGCAAGTCGGCCGGAAGTACGGTGGTCAGGGTGGGCTGGCTGGCCAGAGCCAAATCCACATCGTCCACACCCACCACCGCGACATCTTCGGGCACTCGTAGCCCCAAAGCCCGGCAGACCCGGATGATATAGCCGCCGCCTCCCACGGTGGTGGTGACCACGCCCACGGGTTTGGGTAGCTGGCGGAGCCAGGCCGCGAGTTTCGCCGGCACGGGAGCTACTGGCGCGTAGGCGTCTTCCAGTAGGGCGAACTTCACTATTTCATGAAAACAGGTCAATTCCGGTTCGGCCGGTCGCACAATCTCATTAAAGATGCGGCTACTCCTCGCATAATTGGGTGCAACTTCAAGTTGCAGGTGGGCGAAGGACCGTAACCCTTGCTGGCGCAAATGCTGAACCGCCACTTTAAACCAGGTCGCCAGACTGCAAACCACGACCCCCAGGTTCGGCTGGCTCGGTGACGCAAACATGTTTACCACCTGTTGACCCGGGGCAAGGCAAGTGATCAGTCGGTTCAGGATTTCCGGCTCCAGCGTGCAAAGCAGGCCATCGGGTTTCCGTTCCAACAGCCGCTTAATGGCGGCATCCTGTTCGGGACCGGGTAGCGACGAGAAATCGTCAGGGAAGAAAAAATCTTGGGCGACAAGATGCGGATGCGTTTCCGTGTAGGATAATGCCCCCAGCATCAGTCGGTAAATGCAGGCCGACCTCATCCGGGAGACGATGGCAACTTTGCGAAGCAATGACATGGCTAATCAAGCTTAAACAAATTGTATCATGATTTGAACCAAATGGGCTAGTTTAATTTCTCCGGCGGTGATAAAGTTTAGCTCGGTGATAATTGAAAAAGATAAAGTCCCAGTGCGCCGGCCTGCCAAAAAGGCCGCGGGCAAGGGTAGGCGGTTAAAAAAAACACCCTCACAAAACAAGCTTTCACCCAAGCCTGAAGCGACCTTTAATTATCTGAATTACTGCTCGATCTTCCTCATTTTTACAGTCAGGCTTATCGCTGTTTAACTAATGCTAAATTCTAAATCCTGAATCATAACCAAACAAACCATGAAAAAAACGTCTGTGATCACATTGTCCGCGACGCTGCTGGCAGCGCTACTAACCCTGCAATCCGAAACCGCCCGTGCCACAGACGGATACTGGACCAACAAAGTCGGCGGCGTTGGGGCTGCCACCACCATCAACAGTTGGGGTGTGAGCGCCAATTGGACCAATGGCGTTCCCGGAGCCTCCGCCGGCGATCGGGCCTTCATCAATGTCGCCAACATCACCAACGCCGAAGCCATCACCTTGGACGGCGATCGGACTTTGGGCGCACTGTATATCAGCGATTCGGCCACCACTTTTAAAACCTTCACCATTCTTCAAGGAACCAGCGGGTCGCTGATCTTTGACAATGCCGGCGCAGGCGCTTCTTTGACCATGCCAGTTGCAGCCAATACTACCCAACAGCTCCTTGGCTGCCCCGTTAAGTTGAATGACAATCTGCTCATCACCAATCTTTCAACCACGACTTCAACTGCCATTTTTGCATTCACCAACGTCATTGCAGATGGGGCCAACGCTTACAGTATCACTTATAACGGTCCCAGCGGCCTCATCCAATTCGGCGCGGGTGGCACCTTAAATATCAACAACACTTACCATGGCGGCACCATCGTCAATGCTGGGCAGATTAAGGGCGGTGCCAATGGATGTTTCGGCTATGGATCAGTGACTGTAAATTCGGGAGGCGAGGCGGCATTTATCGCCACGGGAGCCGTTCCGCACACTTGGACCAACGCTTTCAATCTAGGCGGAACCGGTTGGGCGAGTGAGCCGAGTGGCCCGGTGGGTGCCCTCCGGTTCGGTATCGCAGGTGATACACTGGCTGGTCCGGTGACGCTCACGTCGAATTCTCGCATGGGCTCTGTTCAGGCTGCTGCTTCTTATGGTATTCTGAGCGGTTCTCTGGCCGGCAATTACGAA
>CAISVF010000135.1 GCA_903888765.1 uncultured Verrucomicrobia subdivision 3 bacterium
AGTCCAAGAACCCTGCGGCAACTCTGCAACGCAGCGGGCCCAGCCTTTGCTGCGATCACCACCGAAGATTGCCGGGGGTTCTTTGTAAACGCCGGCATCGCTATATGATTCATGTAAATGCTCTAACTACAGAATACCTCAAGGTTTGCTCGCCCCGCGACAGTGAATTTGTCCCCCGGAGCAGACAAATTTAAATTTTAATATTTCGCTGCCGAGGCAGGTCGGTGAGGCGACTTACCTCACCGGCGCAGATGACAGTGTGTTTGAGAAACAGCTTATAATCGGCACTGGCGCTGGACCGGCGACGGCAGGCAGGAAAAACCAGAAGGCCGCCCCCTGCAAAATTAACCCTTCTTTACCTCTTTCGACCAGGTGTCTTTCAAGGTAATGGTTCGATTGAAAACGAGCCTGCCGGGACGCGAATCCGGATCCAAGGAGAAGTAAGCAAGCCGCTCAAATTGATACCGGGCCTCGGGCAAGGCGTCTTTTAAAGCAGGTTCGCACTTGGCGGTGATGACCTCCAGGGAATTAGGATTGAGATGTTGCTTGAAATCACCATCCGCATCCGGCTCAGCCACCGTGAAAAGGCGGTCATACAGCCGAACCTCGGCATCCACTGAGTGCGCGGCGCTCACCCAATGGATGGTCCCCTTCACTTTGCGAGCGGAAGTCGCGCCACCGGTTTTGCTCTCAAGGTCGGCGGTGCAATGTAACTCAACAACATGACCTGACGAATCTTTAATGACCTCTTCGCATTTAATGATGTAGGCATATTTCAAACGCACTTCGCCACCCGGCTTGAGGCGGAAAAATTTGGGGGGCGGGACCTCGGCAAAATCATCGCGCTCAATGAAAAGTTCGCGAGCGAAAGGGACTTTACGCTTGCCGGCGTGAGGGTCCTCGGGATTATTCGTGGCATCGAGTTCCTCCACCTGCCCGGCAGGGTAATTGGTGATAATCACCTTGACCGGCTGCAGCACCGCCAGCCGCCGCAAGGAACGTTGGTTTAAATCGTCACGGATGGCGTGTTCCAAAACGGACACATCGGTAATGCCGTTATATTTGGTAATGCCAATGTGATAGGCGAACTTGCGCAGCGCCTCCGGGGTAACTCCGCGGCGGCGAATGCCGGAAATGGTGGGCATGCGAGGGTCATCCCAGCCGGTCACCAGTTTTTCGTCCACCAGTTGCATGAGTTTGCGTTTGCTCATCACCGTGTACCCAAGCGAAAGCCGGGCAAACTCATATTGATGGGGCAGTGGACGCGGGAGCCCCAGCGCCTCCAATATCCAATCGTACAGCGGCCGATGCACCTCGAATTCGAGCGTGCAGATGCTGTGCGTGATGCCTTCGATATAATCGCTCAGGCAATGAGCGAAATCATACATCGGATAAATGCGCCAAGTGGCACCGGTGTGATGATGATCGGCATGCTTGATGCGGTAGATAAGCGGATCACGCAACCAGATGTTCGGGGAATCCACGGTAATTTTAGCGCGGACCACACGCGAGCCATCTGAAAACTCCCCGTTTTTCATGCGGATAAACCAGTCCAGATTTTCCGCGGGGCTGCGATCGCGAAATGGGGAAGCTTTTCCGTGACGGCGATATTCATCCGTCTCCTCGGGCGTCAGATCACAGACATACGCCTTGCCGCGTTTGATCAATTCCACCGCATAGGCATAAAGCTGGTCAAAATAATCAGATGCGTAAAAAGGTTCCATGGCTGGAGCGGGAGCACTCCCGCTTCCGGTGGTGCTTTTGGCCGGTTGACCAACTACCGCAGGCAGGTAGAAATCCGGCTGCCCGTTGACCGTGACGATTTCGGGCGTTTTTCCCTTGAGTTTGAGGCCTAGCTGGTCATCGGCCCATGCACTGATAAGCCAATTGACATCCGCCTGAATGGATTCAACGTATTCGATATCTTCCTTGGTCGGATTGGTATCATCCATGCGCAGATTACAAATGCCGCCAAATTCGCGGGCAATGCCGAAATTCAAACAAATGCTTTTGGCATGGCCAATGTGAAGATAGCCATTGGGCTCCGGCGGAAAGCGGGTGTGGATGCGGGGATACTTATTTTCGGCGACATGTGCGGCCACGATGTCGCGAATAAAATCGGACGGTGCGGCGGGTACGACGTCAGGCGTGATGGCGTTCGGATTGCTCATTTTTCGACGCGTAAGTTAACAAAGCGCTGCCACAATGGCAAATCAGCTAACGCAACGCGTAACGTTTTTTGGGATGCGGTGAGGATGAGCGGACAACAACAAGCAAGACTCCCAGCAATTGCCCGCGAAAACTATTTTACCTTGCTCGTTCCGGATGGCAACCTGCGCCACACAATGACACCCGACCAAATTCAAACTGCCTTGAAAGCGGTTACCTATCCCGGATATTCACGCGATATTGTCTCGTTTGGCATGGTTAAGGATATTTCCTGCGCAGAAGATATGGTTAGCGTGGTTTTGCAGTTGCCCTCGACAAAGCCGGAAACGGCCCAGCAGGTTCAAGCGGCTGCCGAACGTGTTCTAAATGCTTTGCCTGGCATGCCCCGGTTTACGGTGGAAGTACACCATCCCGTCGCAACGACCGAGGTGCCGGGCCGGGCGCTGGACAGCCAGAACAAGATTGTGGGAATAAAGCGAGTGCTCGCCGTTGCCAGCGGCAAAGGCGGAGTCGGAAAATCTACCTGCTCCGCCAATCTGGCTTGCGCCTTGCAATATTTGGGCGCCAAAGTCGGTTTGCTGGACTGTGATATTTATGGACCTAGCATTCCCCTGATGATGGGCGTCACCCAACAACCGACCATCAGCACGGCCTCCCGCCTTGTGCCACCAATCGCATACGGCGTGAAAGTAATGAGCATTGGGCTGCTGATGGAAAATGATCGTCCGGTTATCTGGCGTGGGCCAATGATCGCCAAAACGATACAGCAATTTCTCATGGCGTTTGAGTGGGGTGAATTGGATTTTCTGCTAGTTGATTTACCACCCGGCACCGGCGACGCGCAATTATCGCTCTGTCAGACTGTCGCACTGGATGGCGGAGTTATCATCAGTACGCCGCAGGAAGCTTCGCTAGGGGTCGTGCGCAAAGGAATTGAGATGTTTAAGACGGTAAACGTCCCTATTCTCGGCATCGTTGAGAACATGAGCTACCTAATCACCCCGAGCGGTGACAGGATGGAAATATTCGGGCACGGAGGGGGCCAAACAGAGGCTGCGCGGCAAAAAATCCCGTTTTTAGGCGAGATCCCGTTTTTCATGGAAATTCGCGAGGGAGGCGACCGAGGGACTCCGATCGTGGTCGCTGCGCCAAACCACCCAGGAAGCCAGAGTTTCATTCAGATTGCGGCAAAATTGCAAAAGCAGTTTTCCTGACGGACGTGGCGACGGAAGACCCTGCCATAAAGTTATATCCGATGACTCTCTCGTCGGGTGGTGTAAAAGGCCGGAACGATTTGCGTTCCGGCCTTTTCGTCAAACAAAACTGACAGGCTGCCTATGGGCCACCGGTATGGCAGTCAGTACAGGTGATATCATAGTCACCGCCAGGGTGATTGAATTTCTGACCGGTGGGCAGGAGCTTATTCATTTCCTCACCTGCCCCCTGAGCCAAGATTGTGTGGCATGAATTGCAGTCGTTAGCCTTGATGGATAGTTTTTTGTCGTCGGTCTTATGCTGGCCGTCGTGGCAGCGAAAACATCCCGGCCAAATCATGTGACCAAGGTTATCCGGGTAGGCGCTCCAACTAGCTTTCATTTCCGGGAAGAAGTTATCCCGGTATATTTCCTGCACCGCAGGAATTACCTCATGGATACGAGGGTCATTGGGATAACGCTGCGACAATGCCGTAGCGATGCCGTCATGGGCCTGCTTGTCATTATCATATTTGCGGGTTAAAACATAAACGGCATTGGTCTTGATCCACGGTATGGTGCGGTCAATTTTGCCCAGTTCCATGGCCTGATTGACGGCCCGATCCGGAGCCACATAACGGTGTGAGGGGCGGTTGTGGCAATCCATACAATCCATTTTGCGAATTTCATACTTCGAAATCTCGTTGGTGAATTTGGGCTCATGGAAAACCGTTACCACCCCCTGAGAGTCCGTAGTGCGAACCCATGGTATTTTCTGGCGCGCTGCGTCCGTAGCGATGTATTCAACCTGATTGCCGACCATCATGTGCCAATGAATGCCGCCAACCGGGCCATGAGCTGGATCAGCGCCGCCAATTTTAATAGAAAGGCGAATTGAGTAGGGTGAATTGGATGCGTCGCTTTGGAAATAGTTAAAAGTTCGGTCCAAATTGCCGGAGAATTTTTGCGGCCAATGGCATTCTTCGCAGGTTTCCCGGGCTGGACGTAAGTTTTTTATAGGTGTGGCGATTGGCCGTGGGTATTTATTGAACAGCACAGAGTAAATTTGATAGGACCCGGCAAGTTTCGAGCGCACAAACCAATTTACACCCGACCCCACATGGCAAGCGGCGCAAGCCACGCGCGCGTGGGGCCCGTGATCATGGGTGGTTAATTCAGGTTTCATGACGCCGTGACAAGTTTCGCCGCAAAATTGAACCGACTCGGAAAAATTAAATGCGTTATAGCTACCCACCGCCGCCAGCAAGATGAAAACCAGGCTGCTGACCACAAAGGTCACCATGATGCGTCGATCGCGCGGGCGGGAAAGATCAATTTGCACCGCCGAAACCATGGAGGAACTGCCCACGCGCTTGTGCCGGGAGCGCACGACACCAATCAACACCAAAATAAATCCGAAAACAAAAACCACCGGGGTTACCATCCAGGTGAAGATGCTAATATATGGATTTGAAAAGTGCGCAAGCGCATCCAGCACGAACAATAAGACAAAGACAAATAAGCCGCCGATCACTACTACCAAACCGGTCAAGCTCATCCAATTTTGTAGCAGGGATGGCCGGCGTGATGGCTTTCCCGTGTTTTCGGTATTCATAAAATTGATCAACTTTCTATTCTTTAAAAACTTCCGCTGTGGCCCCCGCCTCAAAGCTCCTTAAATGCAAAAATTAAAAGCCTTGTTGCATGGGGATTAGCCCATGCAACCATAAAATAATGTTTCGAGCGGCACCCGGCTTGGGAAGTGCCACATTTGTAGCAGACTACTTCTTGAGCGTCCGCAAGTAGGCGACCAGAGCAGTGACATCACCGTCGGAAAGGCCTTCGGATGGTTTCATAACCGTTTTCCCGTCAGCATTCTTGACACCTTCTTTGATGGCCTTGATGGCGGCATCGTCTTTCAAATCAGCCTGAACTTTGGCATCCGTGAAGTCCTTGACTCCCAGCTTTTGGCCAATTTTTGTGTCGCCTTTACCATCGGCCCCGTGGCACTTGGCGCAAGCATTTTCATAGGTGGTTTTGGCATCATCCGCACGAGCAGACAGTGCAGCAAAGGCCATGGTCGCAATACCAATAACGAGCAGTTTTTTCATATAATATTTGTGTTAATGTTTAGTTTGCTAATTCAGCCAGCCGCTCCGTTCAGGTCAGCCCTGACGCTCATAAAACTGCCGGCTGAAAAATGTATGCCAAAACAATCCAGTTGCGCAATACCTACGCTTTGGAAACGTGCGGTTGCGGATGTTCACAAGGGCGCAACTGATCAGACTCCGACAAAAACAATTTGACTAGCACGGTCAGAATAATCGGCGGCAGGCATAAAATAACGGCCCCCAGCAGCCATCCTTCCTGGCCGGAAAATTCCATCTTATAACTCATCACGCCGCGGAAACTCTTGGAGAAAAACTGTCCCCCCATGACGACATTCCAGCGCATCATGAGCACGCCCAGCAGAATCATCGCTCCGCTCAAAAAAATCATGACCCGCCGGGTTGCTTCCGGCACCCGCGTGCGGAAAAGCTGCAACAAGCCCAGCAAAACCAGCGGCAATAGCGTGCCGACACCAACCTGCCCCACATTAAGCGTGTAAAACAATTTTTCGCGGATCATGGTTTGCAATACCGCAAACCCTTCCTCCGCCGCATAGCCACGATGTAGCACGTCCAAGCCTTCGATGACCGCATCCACCACGAGAGCATAAAACAGGAACATGGCCATGGTATCCAAACAGCGCATATCCACAGTTTTGCGCCGCAACCAAGTCAACACGATATAATTGAACACGCACAGGGCGATGCCCGAAACAATGGCGGAGAGAATGAACATGATGGGCATCAATACGTTGCCCCACCAGGGATTGGCTTTGATGGATCCAAAAATGAAGCCGACATAGCCGTGCAATAAAAAGGCCGATGGAATCCCGACAATGGACAAAATCCACTCCATCTTCATATCTAAACGGACGCTTTTTTCGGAAACATCGGTTACCCCCAGGGTTAGTAGCCGATAAATGAGGCCCTGCAAACCGGGAGTGGTTTTCGACCATTTTACGAAGTCCTGGCGAAAATCAAACCACAACTCCAGCAACAGGACAGCCATTAAATACCACGCATAGACAAACCCAAAAATCGCCATGGGCGAGGTCAAATGCGGCGTCATCATGATTTCATAGCACCTTTCTGGATGCCCCAAATGACAGAGCAGCGGCAGGGTGGCGCAAAGCAAAAACGCCAAAGCCGTCAGCATGGAGAGCCGATAAACTGGTGCCAAAGCCTTCACATTAAACACGCGCACCAAAGAAGCCATGATAAAGGCTCCCGCCACGAGTCCGGTAATGTAGGGATAAATGACAATCAAACAGCTCCACACCGGATGAAAATTGGCTTCATTGGGATAAACATACCCCTGAACCTGAGGTAAAGCCTCAGCGACTAAATTAGTTGCCTCGTTAATCATAAATTATCTGACCTCCTTATCCAAGGCTGCGTAAAGAACGCGCGGTTCGGTGCCTAAATGCGGCTTGAGCACTTGGACCCGGTTTTTTTCATAAAACTTCTGAATCGGATCATCGGCGTGCAAATTGTTCAAATCACCAAAAATACGCGCCTCAGCCGGGCAAATTTCAACACAGGCAGGCTTGAGTCCACGTGTTATGCGATGATAGCAAAGCGTGCATTTTTCAGCGGTCTTGGTGACTGGGTTCAAGAACCGGGCACCATATGGACAAGCCTGCACGCAGAAGGCGCAACCGATGCAATATTTGGGGTCGATCAGCACCGCACCGTCCGGCGCACGGAAGGTTGCCCCCACAGGACACACCTGGACGCACGGTGGATTTTCGCACAAATTGCAAAGTTTTGGCACAAAGAAAGCATGTTCAATCTGGTCCTTCGGCAAAGTAGGCTCCGGAAAAGCGGGAGCCCCGTCTTTGGGAATGCCTCCGTTGGGCGAATCCACGATCGCCTCACCACGGGTCTGACCAGAGCCCGGTTTGGGTTTGGGAATGATGTAACGTTCGATCCACGTGCGAAAATAGGGTCCTTCCGGCACACCATTTTCTTTTTTGCACGTCTCCGCGCAAAGTCCGCACCCGATGCACTTATTGTCATCAATGCACATCAACCATTTATGCTTGGTTGGATCGTAACCTTTGGGCGCGCTGGTGGAAGCAAAGACATTTTGCACTGCTGCCTTGGCGGTGCGAGCGGCAGAGGCTGTGAGCAAGCCGGCAAAGGCGGAGCCCATACGAAGCAATGAACTGCGACGGCTAATTGGATTTTTCATGGAGTTTTGGTGGGTTGATGCGGCACATGACATTCAATGCACTTGGGTCCGTAATGGTCCTTCACCACAATTTGCTTGAGCCAAGCGGGACGCGCGAGATTGGCCTCATGGCAGCGGATACAATAGTTGCCGGTTGATTTTACCGGCAGGATGTTGGGGTTATTGCCATGCTCCCGGCTTACCCCGTGACAGCCCTCGCAAGAAAGGGTCTTGTGCGCATCCTTTTCCAACTTGTGAATAATATCGGAATGGCATTCGTCACACGATTGCTTGCCGGCAAAAACAGGTTCCCGCGATGCAATCAGTTGCAAAGCATCTCCGCGATACCAGCCATACTGCCCAAAGGTAGGCGGAGTCAGAAAAGAGCGAGCGACAAAATAGGAGCCCACGATGGCAAGAGCCACCAGCACCAGTCGCAATATTTGTGGCGGTAATTTAAATGGGAACATAAGCCGGCTTGGGTTAACTTTTTATCGGAACGAGGGTTGCCTTTTCAAAAGCCCGAATGGCAACCCTCGTTGACAAATCCTGTCAGATTTTATTTCTTCAAACCACGAACATAGGCTACCAGCGCCTTGACTTCATCATCCGAAAGGGGTGAATCCGCACCGGTAACAAAAGCCTTCATCTTGGTTTTGCCATCGGCATCCTTGATGCCTTCTTTAATCGCTTTGATGGCGTCTTCATCTTTGATATCACCCTGCACTTTGGCGTCGGTAAAATCTTTGACGCCCAGTTTGGCCCCCACTTTGGTGTCGCCCTTGCCTTCGGCGCCATGACATTTGGCGCAGTTGCTGGTCCAAGTATCTTTGGCATCCGCCGCTTTTGCGGAAAGTGCGGCAGCGAGGCCAAGGAGCGTGACTAACAGAAACATTTTTTTCATATAATATTTTTGATTGTTGGTTTGTCGGCATCAAGTGCCGGGTTCGCCATCATCTTCTACTAACCGCATGAAACTCAACTACCCATTTCTTGCCCAATGGTTGGCATTTTTTGATGAGTGCCCCTGCCATGAAAAAACACGAATCCCATAGCGGATGGGAAATTTCAGGTTCATAAAATGGCTAAATCCAGTGTCAGTCAGAGGCTTGCATTTCTCATGCTGCAAAGGCCATCCGGCCATAGCAACGTATGGGTTCGGGTGCTTAAAGCTACATCCCAGCGGGATGATCACTCCGGTGCCTCGCTGCAAATTTTCGGCTTTGGCAAGGGGCTCGGCCGCTCCGTAAAGCAAGCCATTGCAAACTCCGAGCAGGGATTAAACGCAAAATTCGCGGGTGCCTGCCACGCCGCGCCGGATGGCCCTCGAAAACATCTCATATTTGCATATAGCCGCCAGACAACTTGGCTAGAAACGACCAATCCAGAGCGCGTGAACATCGAGGAAACCGCATGACACCGGCAAAATGGTTCTGCAAACCAATTCTCGAAACCGCATGGGCGGCTCATCATAGTATTTTTGTTTCTGGCATCCGTTTGCCTTGACGACCGGAACCTGCTTTAATCTGGAGAATGAATTTTTTCATTCAGCGCAGTGAATTACGCGACCTTTACGAGAAGGTGGTGGCGGGCGAGCGCATATCAGACGCTGATGCCTTGAGGCTATTTGAATCCAAGGATCTCAACGCGCTGGGTGCCATTGCGGATTTCGTAAACCAGCGCAAAAATTCCCGCCGCGCCAGCTACATCATTAACCGTTACATAAACTATTCCAACTATTGCATATTATCCTGCCAGTTCTGTTCCTTCGCGCGCAAAAAGCGCGATGCCGATGGCTTTGAGCTGACCGTTCCACAGATCGTGGAGAAAGCGCGGGAAGCCTTGAAACTTGGCATTACGGAGTTGCATATCGTCGGCGGCTTACACCCTTCCCTGCCCTTCAGCTATTATCTCGAAATGTTGAGCGCCTTGAAGGCTCTTGAAACCGAACCTCAACCTGCGCTGGCGAGCAGCCCTGAAAACGCACCACGGCCAGCCTCCACAAAACTGCACCTGAAGTGTTTTACGGCCATCGAAATTCTGCATCTGGCGTGGCTAGCGAAAAAAACCTTGGTGGAGACCCTGACCGAATTAAAAGCCGCCGGACTGGACTCGCTCACGGGTGGTGGCGCGGAAATTTTCCGTAAAGAGGTCCGCTCCAAAATTGCCAAAGGCAAGGAATCTGCCGAGGAATATCTGGAGGTTCACCGCCAATGGCACCGGCTGGGAGGACGCAGCACCTGCACCATGCTTTACGGGCATGTGGAAAGTTTGGCTGACCGGGTGGACCACCTCCGCCAGTTGCGGGAACTGCAGGATGAAACCCATGGGTTCACCGCGCTCATTCCCCTCGCTTACCAGCCGGAGGATAATGAAATTCCCATCATACATCCGCCCACCGGCTTTGATTCACTGCGCACTCTGGCGGTCAGCCGCATTTACCTCGATAATTTTCCGCACCTCACCGCCTACTGGGTGGGCCTGGGCATGAAACTCGCTCAAGTGGCACTGAACTACGGCGCAGATGACATCCATGGCACCATCATTGAGGAGCACATCTTCCATATGGCCGGGGCCACTTCGCCCCAATTGCAGACAGAAGCCGACATGGTCAAGGCCATCCGCGAGGCGGGTCGCACGCCAGTGCAGCGTAATACCTTTTACGAACCGCTTAAAGAGTTGGCGGGCAGCCAGCCAGCGGACGAAGCTGACCAAAGGTAGTCGCGCCCGGAATCTCTAAACAATTTGGCCAGCGAGCGATAGCAATCCAGACCGCTTCAATTCTCCCGCCAACTGAAGTCGCGAATCATGGCCCGCCACCAGGGAGCCAGTTTTTCTTCCGGGCGCAGCCAGATTTGCTGGTGTAACCAAACCATCACCCGTTGGTCGGCCATGACAGCCATGCGCTCGGATGCAGTTAATTTTTCCGGGCCGGCAGCAAGTAGTTTTTGCCCCAACTCGCGCACGGCTTCCGTGCCGGCACCCATTTTCGTCAAATGTTCCGCGTAAACCGGGTTCAATTGCTTTTCCCGCAACAGCGTAACATGAATGGCATTTACATACGGATCAAGCACAGCGGCGGCGAGCCCGGCATGGATCCGGCAGCGCGGTGCCTCTTCCTCCGTCAGTTCATGAATCCGCATGCGTGAGCGAAGCGAGACAAGTTCCATCGGCGGGCTGGTTTCTTCCGGGGTCAGAAAAAGGCCCGCGCTTTTGGCCCGGCTGCCGAGGCTGCGGCGGCTCGTCAGCACACTCAAGGGCACGGAAAACACCATGCCTCCAACCACCGGAGTAAACCACCAGAACAAACCGGGATCCAGTTTCCAGGTGCACCAGCCCCAGATCACCCCAATAAGCGTGTGTCCCCAGTGACGTTGCAGGGCATAAATCCAATCGGTACCATCGGCAGTGCGGCGCTGGGTGGTCCAGCCAACGCTGATGCCCGCAATGTTGGTGAGGACAAACCGCGTGTGCCATAGCATCAGGAGCGGCGCATGGAGGGTGGAAAAAATGGTTTCACCCACCACGCCGGCGGTGGCGTTAATCAGCCCGCCAAAGGCCTTCCTTCGCGACCAGTCGCGCGCCAGGTCAATCAGGGACAGAAGTTTGGGCAGCATGATGACCACCATGCAGATAACAAAAATAAGCAAGGCATGTTCCGTGCCGCTCCAGTTTTTTAAATAAGGATTGAAGGATTCGACCGGGATGTTCGAAAGGCCGGTATATTTCTGGTAGCAGTAGATCCAGTTGAAGGTCAGCATAAAGGCGAGCCAAAGCGGACTGGCGGCGTAGCCAAATATGCCCAGGATCAAATGGAGCCGGCTCACGCCCCGCAAGCCTTTGGCAAACAGCACCAGGCTGTGTTGCAAGTTCCCCTGACACCAGCGCCGTTCACGCTGCGCATTTTCAATTAACGCCTGCGGGGCTTCCTCGTAGCTGCCTTCCAAATCGTAGGCCAGCCAGACGGTCCAGTTCTCCCGCAACATCAAAGCGGCCTCCACAAAATCGTGGCTCAAGATCTGCCCGCCAAACGGCTTGCGACCCGGCAGTTGCGGCAGATCGCAAAACTGCATGAACGGATCGGTGCGAATGATGGCGTTGTGCCCCCAGTAATTTCCAAAATCCAGTGCCCAGTAATTTAGTCCGGCGATAAAAACCGGTGCATAAAGGCGGTTGGCAAATTGTTGCATGCGCCCGAATAGTGACTCCGCATTCACCAGCGCCGGCACGGTTTGAATCAGTCCGACCTGCGGATGGACCTCCATCAATTTGACCAGATCCACCAGGATTTCGCCGCGCATCACACTGTCGGCGTCGCAGCAAACAAAGTAACGATACCGCTTGCCCCAGGTGTTGAGAAAATCCCGCACGTTGCCGCTCTTGCGCGCTTCATTGAAGAGCCGGCGTCGGTAATAAATTTTTCCCAGGGCATCAAGGTCGCGCACCAATTCACACCAGCGCGCCTCCTCCTCAACCCACCGGTCCGGATCCGTCGAATCGCTCAGAATAAAAAAGTCAAACTGGTCGAGCTGGCCGGTGCGCTCCAGCGATTCGTAAGTCGCCCGCAGCCCTTCGAGCACCCGGACGGAATCCTCATTATAAATCGGAAAAATAATGGCCGTGCTGACCCCCGCAATGCTCTGCGCCTTGTATGCTTTCAAGGCGGTCAACCGTCGCTCCGTGCCGAAGATGCGAATGAAAAAACCATAAACCCCATGCATGCAGCCGATGGCGGTGAGGCAGAATAAAACCATGAACAGCAGCAGCAGCAGCGTCCGGGAGGAAGACCACCCCGTGCGCCAAAGGAGGTCAGCGAAGAGCAGCGAGACGAAACCCGTTAGCACCAGGGCGGACGAATAAAACAGGAATAAACGCCAGCCTCGCCGTAGGCGGGGGGGTGAGCCGACAGTGACGGTTTGGTTATCAGTCATTCAAGTAAACCCTATTTGTAAATCGAAAGTGCCCAACAGTGAATCGAAATATCGAACTATTAGATTTTCTGCAAGTTTAAAGGCACCCGCATCGGCTTCTATCCGACGACTGACATCGCCCGCTTTTCGAGAAAACGCAGTTGGTCACTTTGGCGGTTGCCCGACTATTTTTTACGCCCTGGCGATAGACTAAATGCCCCGCAGCACGACTTGAGCGCGCTGGATACTCACGAGGCGGAAGCGTAAAATTTGGACAACCTCAAGAAATCTCAGACGGGTTTCCGGGCGGCGATGCGAAGCATAGTTTTATTGGCAGTAATAAAAGGACGGAAACATCTTCACGGCTAGAAAATTCGCCGCTAAAGTTTGGTTTTATATATGACGTTAACCAAGCTCAAATTGATTAAGCGCATCAGCAGAGAAACCGGGATGGGGCGGCCGCTCGTTTGCGAAATGATCAATAAAACTTTTGATTATATTTCGGAAGCCCTGGCCAGTGGCGACAAGGTGGAATTGCGAAACTTTGGGGTGTTCGACGTGATTATCCGGAATCCACGGCTTGCCCGCAACCCAAAGCAACCAGCCAATGCCATGCTCATTCCCGCCAGAGCCGCGGTAAAATTTAAGCCTGGCAAGCAAATGCGCCATGAAGTCTTCCAGCTTTCACCCAAAACCATATCCACAAAAAAACCCTCCCTCCCTCAGGGAATGGCGTAACCCAAACCGTTTTCCATCGCCGGCATGCTGGGAACCGTCTGATCTGGTCGGGAACAAACGATTTTTATGATAGCCTTTTTAGGCGGCGGGCAGATGCAGGGTGAAGGTCGTCTGCACATTCATTTCGCTGGCCACTTCAATTGTGCCACCATGAGCCTC
>CAISVF010000136.1 GCA_903888765.1 uncultured Verrucomicrobia subdivision 3 bacterium
GTCTTGAACGGCTGCGCCGCCGCGCCGCCGGGAATCGCCTGCATCGCGGGCGTCTCGACCTCGACATATTTGCGGGCGTGGAAAAAACTACGGATTTCATGGATAATCGCACTGCGCTTGAGCATCACGTCTTTCACATCCGGATTGGCAATGAGATCGAGATAACGCTGGCGATAGCGGATTTCGGTGTCTTCCAGGCCATACCATTTCGCCGGTGGAGGGCGCAGCGATTTGGCAAGAATGAGGAAGGCTTCCAGCTTGATGCTGGGTTCTTTCGTTTTGGTCAAAAACAGCGTGCCTTTGACGGCAACGAAATCTCCCAGATCGAGGTGGGTGAAAATATTAAACTGCTCATCGCCGAGAACGTTCTTCTGCGCGTAAACCTGGATGCGGCCGCTCTGGTCGCGCACGTCAATGAACATGGATTTGCCCATGTCGCGATGCGCGGTGATGCGTCCGGCCACATAAACGCAGGTGTGCTCCGGCAAGCCGCCGGCGTCCAAGGGATTGGCCACCCACTTCAAAAATTGTTCACGGACTTCATGACATTTTTCCGGCGCTTTGACGTTTCCGGTGGGATCCAGGTCGGCAAATTTGTTTTTGAACGGGAAAATGCCCTTGGCTTCAAGTGATTGGAGCTTGGCCTTGCGCTGTTCGATCAATGAATTGGTATCGTCCATGTGATGCCTTAATTTGAACAAAATTTCACCGGTTTTGCACGCGGAAAGGCGTAACCAGCGCGGACTGCGCCATTTCCGGCCATTTCCGGCTTGCCCGCCGCCTGGTTTTCACGTCCAAATATACCTTTATGCCTGACTGGATTATCGCTCTTATTTTGGGAATTGTGGAAGGAATCACCGAGTTCCTGCCCATTTCCTCCACCGGCCATCTGCTCATTACCGAGAAACTGCTGGGCACCCACCAAACCGATCTTTTCAATGTCGTGATCCAATGCGGTGCCGTGCTGGCCGTGCTCCCGCTGTTTCCCGAGCGGATTCACAAATTCATCTTTAAACTGAGAAAACCGGAGACCCGCGACTATCTGATCAAGGTGCTGATCGCCTTTGCCATCACTGGCGCGGGCGGGCTGGTGCTGGACAAGCTGAAAGTCAAATTGCCCGAGGAACTTACCCCGGTCGCGTGGGCGCTGCTGGTCGGCGGCATCGCCTTTTTGGTAGTCGAATTTTTAATGCGCGGCAAAAAATCCGGCACGGATATCACCTGGGCCATTGTGCTGGCGGTGGGCGCAGGCCAGCTCGTGGCGGCGGTTTTTCCCGGCGCGTCACGCTCCGGCACAACCATTATTTTGTCATTGATGCTCGGCTTAAGCCGGCCGGCCGCCACGGAATTTTCCTTCCTGGTGGGCATACCCACCATGCTGGCGGCCAGCTTGTTTAAAATTTTCAAGGCCCTGCACCATCCCGTTGCCGACGCCCCAAAAGAAAATTGGGGCCTGGTCCTTCTGGCCTCCATCATCGCCGCCGCAGTTTCGTTTGTAGCTGTAAAGTGGTTGCTTCGCTATGTACAGTCACACACCTTCAACGCTTTTGGCTGGTATCGCGTGGCTCTGGCAATAGGAATTTTTCTGTTCCTTTTGAAATAACCACTTCGGCTTTTAAAACGGCAGATAGACCAAGGCCTTGTATCCTTGGCAAACGGTTAAATCAACCCGTAAGGTGCCCGGTTAGCATCGCCGTTTTCCGGCGAGCATACCGTCATTTAGCGTTTGGATCAGGGATGAAAATTTTCTTTCCCACGTAAAGCTTGTTTGCTTCCAACCCGGGATTCGCCTTGAGAATCTGCGTTGAGGTCACCTTGACGCCTTGTGCGCGATAGGCCTTGGCAATGGTGCCCAGGCTATCGCCGGACTTCACCACGTATTCGTAACCATTCTGCGGCGTAGCCGGCCCTGCTGGGGCGGTATCATCGGTGTTTTTCGGCGTGGGTTTGTGGGAATGGGGCGGCGGCGTGTCACCCGTGCCGGCTTTGGCGAGCTGGGCCAGATTTTTGAGGATCAGTTCGCGATCTTCTGCGCGCTTGCGGTCAACCTCCTGCACCTGCTGGGCGAGTTTTTTCAGATCTTCACGGCTGGCACTGTCATTCACCGGCGGAGTGTTGACCTTGTCGCGCAATTCAGCAATTTCCCTTCGCAAATCTGAAATAACCTGATCTTGCCGGCCTTGCGTGGCCAGAATGTCCTGAATTTGTCCGGCCAATTTATCGAGCTGTTGCTGGGTAGCAGTGTCCTGGGCGCGCACCGGCACCGCTAGCAACAAGCCAGCCAAGATCCAAAATGAAATTTTTTTCATGGGGAAATGAAAAACCCGTTTGCCTCCCGCGTCAAATTCAATCTGTTGGCGGACCAAGCCTCTCGCATAGGGGGCAACACTGTTTGCCGTCGCGCCGATGACGGTGGTGGAGCATGATGAGACACGGACGGGCACGGAGCTTGGTGCTTAAACGGCGCGCGAACTGAGCGCGAAGCTGGCGAGCCTGCGGGGCATCCTGTGGGTCGGCCTGGCCACGTTGTTTTATCCGGCGTTGAAACTGCTCATGGGGAGCGGCGACATCCTGCGCGATCGTGGGCGGTGGACTGGCTCTTTGGTTCTTTGCCCATCGTCACGACCATCCGCCGCCTCGCGAGCGGAAAAAATTTGAGGCGGACGCGTCCGAACCCATGCCAGCGCACGCGCCAGAGGGAAACGCCGCGCACCAGACACCGGGCAACTGAAACCTTATGGTTCATGGCAACAATATTGGCAACGTGGGAAAAACACCGAAAAACATAAACAAAAAGCTAATTTTAGAACCTTCTCAGGGAACCCATTTTCGACCGTTAAGCCCAGGTCTCCAAATCACCGGCGTAGGATTGATTGCCCCGCTGGGAAATCCAAATTAACCTCCCAGTTGTAAATGAAGCATTCCCTTAAAAAGTTAATCTTTGGTGGTCTCCTTGCCGCGAGCGGGATTGCTGCTTCGGTTTTTTGGAATGCGCAAAATATCGGGCGGGAGCTATACATAGCGACATAATATATTGCGTATAGAGGCTGAATGGGGTATGGATGGTCATGCGACCATTAAGACTATCACTATCGGAGCACAGCCTGGCTGTGCTGCAACAAGAAATCAACCGCCATCAAGACGCACGTTACGATCATCGCCTCCA
>CAISVF010000137.1 GCA_903888765.1 uncultured Verrucomicrobia subdivision 3 bacterium
CATCAGGACAGGATTGGCTATGCGGGATTTCATGGCAGGAGTCTGGCAAACATCCCGCGAGCGGTCTTGCAAAATATCACAGCGAATGATTTTGAACATGCAGTTGCGACCGGAAACCTCCGCCAAACCCTGCACCCTGAACCCTGTAGCAGCCGAGGTAATGAGGCTCAAACGTCGGGGCATGAAAGGCAAAATCGGTCCATTTCCGGTACGATTTCCGGTCCGTCCGGGTGGAAGATTTATTTTTTGGTTTGATTCAAAATTGTGATTCAGTCGGTGCCACAAGGGGAGGTGCCATCAGGTGGATGCATAATCATAATGCACTCTTTGCCGTTCATTGGCAGTCTCTAACCTTGCTTTAATTTGAGCCTCGTCACCTCGGTTCCTACTGGGTTTTGAAATCGGCACCACCTTTTAAAAGGTGGTGTTAATCTCGGTTAATGGCGGTTTTTGTCACATTTTGTCATATTTTGTCATAAAATGTCACAATTTGTCCGGCCGTTTTTTTGTGCGCCATGTAAAAACGGTGGATAAAAGGTAGATCGGCTGGGTGATCCCCATTTGGATGGTTGAATACGTCGTTCATACGGAGCCTTGATTGAAGTGAGCCGCAACAGGTGCGTTGTCCCCGTTGGCCGAAACTTTGGCACAGGCCTGATCCAGCAATGCGGTGAGTTGATCGCGCAAACCCTGGTCCGGGGCTCCGGCATCGGCGGCCTGAGCCTGCGCCATGATCCGCGAGGCGAAGTCCATGGCTTTGCACGCGTCGGTAAAACGCATTAGGTGGAGATCCTCGTCGGCCACCTCTTCCAGATAGCGTTCGGCCACCTCCAGGATGGCATCGGCCAGGGCGTATTGACGGTCGCGAAACTGTTTGGCGCGGCTGGTGGCATCCTGAAGTTCCGCGCGCTGGACCTCCTCTTCCATTTGGGCCGTTTGTCCGGCCAAACGGGCGGTGTGGGTCTTGGCGCGATCGGACCAGGAAAATTGATTGGCCCAGCGGTGGATGGTGCGAAAATTCAGGCCGGTTTTACGCGCCACCGCGAGGTAACGTCGCCGCGGGCCCAGTTCCAGATACATCTGGAACGCTTCAAAGGCCCGGTCGGATTCGCCCGGCACCGGAGCCACGGTGATGGTGGTGGTAGTGGTATCCATCGCAGCAGTGGGCAATGGGGTGACCTCCGCTGACGCGGGAGGAATGGTTTGTGTCTTTTTCATAAATTTATTTTTGTTCAGGCAATCCATCCTGATTTTAAAGCCAAGCTTCGAGCAGGGGTTAAGGAATAGTGGGCGAATCCGGTGCAAATAGTCCGGAATCCGTGAAAATCACGAAGAGCATGACCGACTTTGCCGTGAAAATGAGTGCAGGAAACAGGGCTGTGGTGGCACCAACCGCGATGCTTGGCACCGAGGTCATTTCCACTCGAACGGAAAGAACTGTTTTTAGAGCACGCATCACTTTGTTTTGAGCTTTGTTTTTGTTGCAGGCCCCTCTGGTTGCCGGTGCCGGCGACAAACGCAAGCGAAAGGCAGCCAGAGGGAGGCCATTGACCGAGGATTTTAACAGAAAAGGTCATGCGGGTGTTAGCGAGCAGTGGAGGAGCTATAAAAGAGCTATAGGGGAGCAATGACGAATTGTGAAAAGGGTTCTCGTTTTCGATGATAAAAACGGGTGGTCGTGAAAAGATGGCGACAGCATCAAACATGGCGGAGGAGGGCGAGGCGGTATCCGCCGGAGCGGGAGGAATGGTTTGCAGTTTCGGCATCATTTTATTTTTTGTTGCAGAAGATTTATAGCACGGGTTTTGGGAAGTTTTTTGAGGTGGTGAAAAGGCGGTGACAGGGAGGGACGGTTTTGATGCACGAAAATGCAAGTACATGCAGCTTGATGAAACGAAAAAGGCGAAAAATAATTTGACAGGATGAGGAACTGCAAGTGGGCACTGATCCAGGCCAGTTATTTAACCACGGTCGGCCAGTCTGTGCAGACTGTCATCGGCACTACCTTTTTGGAACAATTTTTGTTTTGACGCTGGCCCTCACCTAAATCCTCTCCCGCCCGGGCGAGGACTTGCACTGATTCTGATTCTGGTTTGCTTGGTAGCGCGCGCATTCATCCAGCCGTCGGTATTTCCAAAGCAGCGGGTATTGGCTGACGGCAACCGCGTAGCCATGCGCGCAGGGAAATTCGCAGATTCGTTTCACAGCCGCATAAAAACTCCACGCTTATCCCCGGCGTGCTTGGGTAAACACCGCACCCCCAGTGTCGACAAAAACGCCTTAAGCTAGGGTATTGCCCTATGTACACCGACTGCGGATGGTTGATTGGGTGAATTGATTGGATCACAAGAACGGCAGGGACGCCAGGCAATCGGCTAACCCTTTATTGTAATTCTTTTGAACAAGCTTGTCATTTTGGCGTAAGCGCTTGACATGCTGGCAGTCTTTTCTATAAGTGCGTCTAGAAGTCATGAGAAGCCATGAGCCTACGGAGCACCAATCTTTTTAACGATGAATCCGAAGCAACTGGGCAACCATGTAAACAGGGAATCGCCAGCGTGGCGTTAGCTCGACCTCCGTGCCCGGTAAATCGGAAAAACCTCAAGCCAATCCGCCCAGATAGCTGCGCTTGTCTTGCGAGAGCAAAGTTCGCCCTTATTCCACAACTGTTTCCGATCTCTGTTTCCGATCTCTGTTTCCCGTCCCCGATGTAAGTTGGAACGCTGATGGGAACGCCGCCGGCTTCAGCGGTGGTTCGCTGGCCGTGCCGGCCAATTCCATAACGCTGCTCCAGCAGTTGCGAGCCTATTACGAGAGCAATCCGGCGCGCGAAAGCATCGTACAAGGCTCCAACTGCAGCGCCGTCATTTGCGAACCCGCCACCCTGCTAAAGCATTCGAACCCAAATCAAAAATTAACTAAAAGAAACCAATGAAAGCGAAATGGCGTCTGAAAATTGTTCTGTTGTTCGGCTTGATTGCCCCGTTGCTTGCCAATGCTGTGCAACCGGTTAGCATCAATTTACAGGTGCAGGGGCCTGGCGCAGCCACCTTCGGTTCCCCGGCACCGTGGCTGGAAGGCCAACTTCTTACACTCTCAGCCCAACCGCTGCCGGGCGCAGTGTTCATTGGCTGGGCAGATGGCGTGACGACCTCCAATCGCTCAATCCTCGTCAGTCGCACTAACCGGACGGATTTTACTGCCGTGTTCGATGCCATCCCCTTCGACCCAACTCCCTTTTTCGATGGTTGGGGTTTGAGCCCAGTGGATCCAAATAGCCGGCCATTCCTAAACCAGCTGCAAGTGGCTGGCGGCCGCATTGGGATTCCCGTAAATCTGCCCGGCCGAAACGGTTTTTGTTTGCTGAGTTCGTCCGCACTCGGCCAGCAGTCTTTGATTCCGGTGCCATTCGCGCTCAGTTCCAACGCCCCGGTGAGCCTCACCGAGTGCTTTGCCGATCCCGGGCCGGTCGTGCTTTGGGTTGCGCCGCCCACCAACCAAACCAGAGGCTTCTACCAACTCAAGTTGGATAATGGGCTTACCGTTCCGGCGCTTTATTTCGCAGATGTGGCGTCAGTGGCACCTAATGCAAATCTCACGCTTTATGGCACCAATCTTTCTGGAACCGTCAGCGCTCACGCTGGCGCTTTGTCCCTGCCCGCCAGCCCGCGCACGGCTACGAGTGTCGGCGTCACGGCACCGGGCACGCCCGGCCTTTGGAATGTTGGCGTCACTATCAACGGCGTGCAAGCAGTCGGCACTGTGGTCGTCGTGGTGGTCCCCGCTACCAACGCGGCCACCGTCAATGCGGTCTCGAATTACATCATGATGCCCGGCGGTGTGCTCCGACTTACGGGCTCTGGTTTCAGTTCGGGCTCCGAGGTGTGGCTGGATCAGCAGTTATTGCAAATCCTGGAGTGCTCCGCCGATGGCACGGAGATGTTCGTGCGCCTGCCCCGCACGACGGGCGCTGGCCGACTGTCTGTCGTATCTGGCGGTGTGCGTTCGGCGGGCATCGATGTGAATGTCACCGGCATGTCTTACAACCCCGTGGTATCCCCCATCAGTGTCTTTGCCTACGCGCCCGGAACGTCGGGCATTTCCAACACGCCTATGGTTCTGCCTGTGAACGTCTTCGCCTACGCATCGGGAACGTCGGGTATTTCCAATATGCCTACGGTCCTGCCTGTGAGCGTCTTTGCCTACGCGCCCGGAACGTCGGGCATTTCCAATATGCCTACGGTTCTGCCTGTAAACGTCTTTGCCTACGCATCGGGAACGTCAGGTATTTCCAACACGCCGGTAGTCTTGCCAGTGCTTGTCCGAACACCCTGACCACACTGCAAGCAACAACAAATTTCATTCCACTCCAAAAACAAAAAAAAGAAACAAACAAAAAACATGAAAACCAATCGCCTATTCTTGCTCTCCGTCCTGTGTGGCGGACTGACACTGACTGCTCAAGGCGCAGTCTATAATAGCGGCAGCACCGGTGCCGATGGTGCTTTCAATCCCATCATCACGGGCATAAACCCAACCGACCTGTCCGGTGTGCCGGCGGGTTGCACCTGGACAAACCTATCCGGTGTAACGAACATCACCGTGCCGCTGAATGCTTCCGGCATCTATAACTTTACTGCCGTCTCTGTCCCGGCCAACTATCGTATTCGTTTCCTGCCCAATGCCAACAACACTCCGGTTGTCTGGCTCGCCACCGGCGATATTACCATCGGCGGGGAAATCTCCGTCGGTGCGCCGGATACACAAGCGGCGCTTGGTAGCACCAACGTTACTCTTCCTGGCCCTGGTGGTTTCGCGGGTGGAGTGAACGGTCCCGGCAGTGGACCCTACGGCGGGATTGCGTTGAGTTCGGTGAGTTGCAATACGTTCCACGGGTCTGGTGGCGCAGCTCCCCTTTCACTTCCGTTAGTCGGTGGATCTGGAGGGGCTTATTCAGCTACTATTAACTACGGATGGGCAACAGGCAGAGGCGGGGGTGGCGTTCTTTATTTGGCCAGTTCCACGAAGATTGTGTTTGTCAGCCCTGGGGTGACCCCCAATGGAATTATCGTAAGTGGCGCACCGCCCACTCAAAGTTGCTTTATCAGCGCTGGATCGGGGTGGTCATATGTAGCCGGCGGCGGTGATGGGGCGGTGGCTCTGTTTGCGAATCAGATTGTAGGACCGGTGCGGGCCAGTTCTTTGAGTCGCGTCCTTGAATCTGCATCTATCCAAGACACTGCGGCTGTCGGCAAACGGATCTGGCCTTTCACTCTGAGCGGGGTAAACCTTTCCGCAGTTCCGTCCGCCCGCATCAAGTCCGTGGCGGGCGTCGAAATGCCGGCAAATCCCGGAAGCAGCATTTATACACTCACACAGGCAGGCACAGTCCCAGTTGAGATCGTTACCACCAATCTTCCGTTGGGCATCAGCTTCACTGTGGGAACCTCCCTGTTAAACCAAGGCAACGCCATTGTAGGCACTGTGACCAACGTGAACTTCGCCCCCACGGTAGCTTGGACATACGCCAACTCGGGCATTACTTCGGGAAATATAACGCTGGCGGATGGCAATGTGTTTCTGATCTCTGCAATCGCCACCGCTCCAGTGCTGGTCGCCAGTGCGCCAATTTATGATGCTTCTCCGGTGAAAGAATTCCAAATGGCCTTAGACAACCGGGGTCAGACCACATATAAATTCGTCACCGCAAAAGGCGCGGTCCTCTCCTACGAGGCGGCCATGAGCCTGGCGATGCAGCAAGGCAAATGGCAGTTTCTGCTCAACCCGCTCGCCGCGCGAATTTAAGAAGGCGTTCTGACACCCGGCGGTTGGCCCTTTGGCCATCCCGCCGGGAATTAACCGATTGAAATCAGAAGAAAAACCATGAAACTGCTCCCACTCCTGTTCCTGCTGGCGCTACCCGCCGTGGTGCAGGCCAACATCACCGTCACCAATCTGGCGGACAGCGGCCCCGGCACGCTGCGGCAGGCCATCGCCGATGCCGCGTCCGGCGACACCATTAACTTTGCCGTCACGCTTACCAATGGGCAACTGACGATTACCAATAATCTTACCCTTGCCGGGCCGGGCCGGAACAGTTTAGCGATTAATCCCGGTGGTTTTTTTGATTTTGCGATTCGCGGTTGACGTGGCGCTGTTTGCCAAATTACCGCTATAGAGAGCGGCTTGAGCCAGAGCTTTTTGGGCCGCTGGTGTTCCCGGTAAAAATCCGCCCGGTGTTCCCGCCCAAATCCTTTGCTCATCCCGCAGGGTTCCCAGCCGGCCGCTTTGTAACAGGTGCCGGCGAAGCTTTCGATGTCAGTGAACGTTTCGGCCAACAGCGGACGGTAGCCATGCTTGGCCTCCCAATGGGTGGGCAGCGCCCGCACGGCCAGTCCCAGCGCCCGGGACGCCAGATTGGGCATCCGCGTTTCCGCCAGGACCAGAAAGCGTCGGTTTTGCACCACCAGCCCCAGCCGTTGCGCCCGCTGCTGGTGCGTCCAGCCAATCCACTCCTCCCGGTCGATAAGCCGCAGCGCCGCCGGCCCCCAGACCAGAATGGCTACCCAGCGTTCCCGGTGATGCACGATTTGCACCAGCGTGCGCCCCACCTCGCGACCAGCCCCAAGATAATGCTCGTCCAGAAGCACCGCGCGCACCCGGTCCATTTCGCCAGCCTCCACCGCGCGCACGGCCAACTCCTTGAGCACTACCACATCAACTTCCTTCTCTAGCCATTGGGCCGCCTGTGAGATTTTGCTTTCTGGGTTCATTCCTCCATAACCTTACCCAAAAAAACCAGCTTGTTTAGCTCTTTTGCTTTTTCCCTTGCTGGATCTTGCTAGATCTCAGTAAATGAAAATGCCTTGAATGTGCCAGTAAGGACCATTAATTTAATTTGACGAATTGGCGGGTTGTGCCATTTTGCTACTGATTGATTGCTTTATATTTCAATGGCAAACGCGAAATCCAGCTTCCTTGATAAAGTGCTTGGTCGCATTGGGCGACTGGACACGGAAGGGCTGCAAACCGTCGTCCAAAGGCTGGCCCGCGAGCGCAGCTTTCTGGAAACTCTCTTCAACACCATTGAAGATGGGGTGCTGGTGGCTGATGAGCAAGGTCGGGTGATTTACTTTAATCAGGCGGTTTCCCGGCTGCTTGGTTTGCCGCCAGAGGTGGAAGCGGGCAACATTGCGGATATTCTGCCGGAGGTGGATTGGCAGAAGATTTCCCGGTCGGATAACGTCGAGGAGGCCCATGTTACTCGCCACGAATTTGAGATTCATTATCCGCGCCCGCGTTTTCTCCGGCTCTACACCGCTCCGTTGGACCGGGAGGCGACCGGCAGTTCCGGTGTGGCCTTGATCCTGCATGACGCGACGGAGGCCCGGCAGAAGACGTTTGAGGCCATTGAGAGCGAACGCGTGCAAGCCCTGACCCTGCTGGCGGCCAGTGTGGCGCATGAGATAGGAAATCCGCTCAATGCGCTGCACATCCATCTGCAATTGATGGAGCGGGAGGT
Organism: uncultured Verrucomicrobia subdivision 3 bacterium; assembly: GCA_903888765.1. Taxonomy (GTDB): domain Bacteria; phylum Verrucomicrobiota; class Verrucomicrobiia; order Limisphaerales; family UBA11358; genus UBA11358. The sequence continues at coordinate 7,523 of CAISVF010000137.1, forward strand.
GAAGAAGCTGAAAGCGAGCCCGGCGGTCAGTCTGCCCAGAATGCGGCGGAAACCAGAGCGCCAGGAGGCACCGGGTGTGATCGAAACCGCTCAAAAGTTGGAACAGTATCTCACAGTGGCCAAGGGCGAGATTCACCGGCTTGATTACATTGTCACGCAGTTTCTCGGCGCGATCCGACCCGCGCCGCTGCAATTGAAGCTGGCTTCCCTTAATCTCGTGGTGGAAAAAAGCCTGGAACTGCTCCGTCCGGAAGTGGAAAACCGCGGCGTAACAGTAAAAACCAAACTGCTTCGCAACCTGACCCAGACGCCGGTGGACGCAGCGCAGTTGCAGCAGGTGCTGGTGAACCTGGTAAAAAACGCGGCGCAAGCCATGACCACCGGCGGCACTTTGACCCTGCAGACGGGTGAGAGCAGCGACGGCGTGTGGGTAAGTGTGACGGACACCGGCGGCGGCATTCCGCAGGAACAAATCAATCGTATCTTCGAGCCCTTTTACACGACCAAGAAAAAAGGCACCGGCCTCGGCTTGATGATCGTCCAGCGCATCGTGCGGGCGCATAACGGGCGCATCGAATTGGATAGCCATGTCGGCCGCGGCACCACCTTTCGCATCTGGCTACCGCTGCACGAGAAAAAACCGCGCTTACTGGAGGCAAAAACACTCAATTAAGGCCGCATCGCCGCACCAGCCGGACGGCCGTAGTCACCGGCCAGCCGGCGGGAACAAATTTTGAAATATGAAACCAACCCTGCTCATTGTGGACGACGAGAAGACAACGCGAGAAGGATTGCGCGCCGCCCTTGAAGAGCGCTATGACGTTTACATTGCCGAGGATGCCAAGGCAGCGATGGATTTGCTCGAGGCGGAAAATTTCGATGTGCTGCTGACCGATTTCAAGCTGCCAAACGAAGATGGCATGAAATTGATTGCCCGCGCCAAATCACTGGCGCAACCGCCGATTTGTATTTTGATGACGGCTTATGGTTCGGAGGAAATCGCCGTTGAGGCGATGCGGCGCGGCGCGGATGACTATATTGCCAAGGGCCGGCTGCAAATTGACGAACTAGAGATGCGCATCGCCCGCGCGCTCAAGCAGCAGAATCTGGAGGTGGAAAATGTTTCCCTGCGCAAGCAGCTGGATGCGAAATTCGGCCTGGAAAATATTGTCGGCCAATCGCCGGCGATGCAGGAAATTTTCGAGGTGGTGCAGCAAGTGGCGCCGACGCGCGCCACGGTGCTGGTGCTGGGCGAGAGCGGCACCGGCAAAGAGCTCATCGCGAAAGCCCTGCACCAATTAAGTCCGCGCGCCAAACAACCGTTTGTGACAGTGCATTGCGCGGCGCTAGCGCCCACGCTGCTGGAAAGCGAGTTGTTCGGGCACGAGCGGGGCGCGTTTACCGGGGCGCATGAGCGGCGCATCGGCCGGTTCGAGCAGGCGCAAGGCGGGACGCTTTTTTTGGACGAGATCGGGGAGATTGATGCCACGATTCAGGTCAAATTGCTGCGCTTTCTGGGAGAGCGAACCTTTGAGCGGGTCGGCGCAAATAAGACGCTTACGGCGGACATCCGGCTGGTGGCGGCCACCAATAAAAACTTGGAAGAACTCGTCAAGGCAGGCAAATTCCGCGAAGATCTGTTTTTTCGCCTGCGGGTGGTGGAAATCGAGCTACCACCCTTACGCGAGCGAACGGGTGATATTCCGCTGCTGGCGCAAAGTTTTCTGCGCGAGTTTGCGAAAGAGAACGGGAAAACTGTGAATGATTTCACGGCGGATGCGCTCGAAGCCCTGATGCATTTTTCATGGCCGGGCAATGTGCGCGAGCTGCGGACGGCCATTGAACATGCCGTGGTGCTTTGTCGAGGCGAGCGGATCTCGCTGCGCGACCTGCCAGCCTCGGCGCGCGGTGCGGCGGCAGGCGAAAGCCGGTTGTTGCCGGGCAAAGATTTCACAGTGAAAGATGCGGAAAAACAATTAATATTGCGGGCGCTGAAGGAGACCGAGGGCAATCGCACCCGGGCGGCGCAAAAAATCGGCATGAGCCGGCGCACCTTTCACCGCAAATTACATGAATATCATTTGGAAGGTTTCTAATTTATGATGATTATTGATCGGATTCAGGGCACGATCCACAAGTTTGAGGTGGTGGGCGGGCCGCGCTGGCTGCGGGCGGTGCCGGTGGTGCTCGCTTTGTTGGCGCTGATGGTGCTTTACGATCTGTCAGCCTATCGGAACTTTTCCTCGCCCGAGGCAATGGATGTCGCCCAGGTGGCGCGCAACCTTTCGGAAGGCCGGGGTTACACCACGGAATTTATTCGCCCGTTCAGCCTTTATCTGGTGCGCAAGCACCACCTGAACTCCCTGAGTCAGGTGACGAATCAAACTGACGTGGCCCGGCTGGCGGGTTCCCATCCCGACCTAGCCAATCCGCCGGTTTATCCCACCGTGCTGGCCGCCCTGATGAAAATCTGTTCCCCGGATTGGAAAGCGCAAATGCACGAAGTTTTCTGGTCGGAAAGCGGGCGGTTCCACGCGCCGCCCAGCGCGGGCAGCGTCACGCAGGCTATCAGGAACACTGCCGCGAG
>CAISVF010000138.1 GCA_903888765.1 uncultured Verrucomicrobia subdivision 3 bacterium
AAACCTCAACCAGCGGAATCAGAAATTGTGAAAGTTGGTGCTGACTTTGTTGCCAGAGCCGCTCGTTCCATTGCATGGAAACGCACTCTGGACAAAAAGCGAAACAATAGCAACATTATACTTAACATAGTAATACTAGTGGCGGGCAGGCAATCCGCATTTCAAACCTATATTCTGTTCATAAACGCCCAGCTTTACCATTCTGGAGGTTTGCCTTCCGCGAAACTCATTGTTCAAGAGCGCCAGCCGTCGCTGGGCGATTTTGGCCACGGGCAAGGTGTTGAAGCGTTCCACAATTTTTTCCAGCGTTTGGCGGACTGTCGCTTCCTCCGCGCCGAGTTCAATTTGGAAGTTGGCCAGCAGATTCAGCCAGTGGGCCACCTGCTTTGGCTGGTGATGAGCTTCATTGATGAGCTGTCCCAGCTCAAATTCTGCCAGATCGAGTCGTTTGAAATCGCGCGCGTAAAGCGTCGCCAACTTTTCGCGCGCGACCAAATCATGCGGATGTGCTGCAAGGTGCTGGATGTAAGTCTCTGCCAAACTTTCCGGATCCGCTGCTTTTGGCTGCAAAAAGGAACTGGATTCCAGTAAGCCAATATTCCGCACGCCTTCGGGCACCATGATGCGCTGGCAATCGCGATGCGCGAGGATGGTTTTTGCCGTCTCGCCCAGTTGCGCCAACCGCTGTTCGGCGCGCGCCGCCGCCTTGGTAGAGGGGAAGCGATCCATAATTTTCTGAAACACCGCGCTGGCCGCCGCCGTGTCGGCGGATTTAAGGTGCCAGTCCGCTAACTGCGTCAACGCAATAGCTATCTCGCTCGGTGCGGCGGTGGGCCGGTCACAAAATTGGTTCACCGTAATTTCTGCGGCTTGCAAATCCTTGCGGTTTTCCGCTTCAATGGCCGCAAGCAGCAGGACGCCTTCCAAATCTTCGGGAAATTCATCCACCAGTTTGCGGGCCTCGGCGCTCGCTTCGCCATACTCGCCGCGGTTCCGTTTACTAATCACGCCGGCATAAAGCGGCCTTTTCTCGGAAACCTCGTTGCCGCCGGTCAGAAGGTTTGTCAATGGACTACAGATGAAGTCAACGATGGCGTTGCGCCATAAAATATTCAGGACCAGACCAAGCATCATGGTGGTCGCCAGGCCAAACATGGCATCGCCGCCGCCTCGGGCAAACGCGGGCTTGGCCACTTTGGCTTCAAAATAAAGTATAAAAATGCTGGCGGTGCATTGGAAAAGTACCAGCCACGGAACTGTGACATTCTTTGGCAACCGGACAAATGGAACATCTTTCATACCTCTGTTGGTCGAGCAAGGAGCTCTCTCCTTACAGGTTATTACTCGAAGTTCCCCGAATGATGGAATGGCACGTTGGTTACCCTTTCAAGGGTGATTTCTCTTGGCTTGGTTTAGTTTTGCCGCCTCACCCGCACGTCTGCAAGTGTCCGGGCAACCGACGACTATTCGTATTGAAGGAGCGCATGTAATTGCCCTGCCTGCGGTTCAGCAGGCACCTGACAAAATAGCAGTTAACCGCATTTTACGAGTGCTTCGGTTAATTCTCCTCTTTCACTGACCGGCCTTCAGAATTTTCATCAGCGCCTCGTATTCTTCGCGGCATTCGGGGCAGAGCGCGAGGTGTTGCTCAACTTTGGCGATGACTTCGCCCACCGGCTGGCTTACCAGCTGGCACTCGGCAAATTCGCTGACGTGCTGCAGACATTCGCCGCAGTTGAATTCGCGGTCCGTCGTCAGGCTGAGCATCTTCACGATGCCGCCAACTTGTTCGCGTGTCAACCGCTGGACTTCCGGTCTCATAAATTAAAAGCATTTTGGATGTCCGCGCCGGTGATCCCGGCTGCGTGCAAGCGTTGCTTCAACGCGCGTCGGGCGTCATGCAACATTTTATAGCCGGCGCTGCGGCTCGTGCCGAGCAGTTCCACGATCTGGTCGAACGGCATTTCGCGCAGTTCGCCAAGCATCGCCGCCCGCTGTTTCGGGGTTAAGTCATTTTCTATCGCGTGGCGCAACGTCGCGACTAGGCGCGTGCGGTCTTCCTCTGCGCCGAGCGCATCGTCCGCTATCATCGTGGGCTCAGTCATTTGTTCGCCATCGGCCATGAGCGCATCGAGTGAGACATCCTGCCAGCGTTTGCGGCGCAGCTCGGTGAACGCCACGTTGAGTGCGATGGCCTGTGCCCACGTCGTAAATTTGCTGCGCCCTTGAAACTGGTCGAGCCGGTCCAACACGCGCAACAAACTTTCTTGCGCGAAATCTTCCAGGTGCGCCTCGCTCACCTCGCTGCGTCCCGTCAACGCGATTCGCAAGCCGGTATGCAAAACGTCGTGCAGCGCCCGCACCGCGGCAGCTTGTTCACCGCTGTCCGTTGCGCGTAAGGCAGCGGGCCAGTTGATTTCATTTTGCGTCACTGCCGCAATTTAACGAAACCAGACTGGCCCGCCAAGAACTCAATGCGCGCAGGCGCAAGTCGCGAGCTTCGGCGCGGCCGGGAAATCCAGCACCGTTCCTGCCACGTGGTTGAAATAGTTGGTGAAGATATTCAACGCTGTGTTGGCCACGATCTCGGCAATGTCCCCATCGGTGAAGCCGTGCTGGCGCAGGCTGGTCAGGTCGGTATCGCTCACGAGGCCGCGCTCTGTCACGAGCTTTTGCGCGAAAGCCAGGGCGGCCTCAATTTTCGGGTCGGTGGATTCCGCCGCGCGCGCTGCGAGCGTTTCTTCCTGGTTCAAGCCGGCCTTGCCGCCGAGCAGCGTATGCGCGGCAACACAGTAATCGCAGGAGTTGGCTTCCCCAACCACGAGCGAGATTTGTTCCCGCAGTTTGGCCGGAAGCGCGCCTTTGGCGAGCGCGCCGCTAAAGGCGAGGTATGCGTGGGCCGCTGCCGGGGATTGGGCGAGCGTGGAAACCAGGTTCGGGACCAGACCCATCGCCTGCTTGACGCCGACGAGGATTTGTTTCTGTTCAGTGGATGCGGAATCCGCGTTAATTGTGGGAATACGAGGCATAATTTTAATTTGTTTTAATTATTTCTGGTTGTTTTTTGCTTGTTATGTGGCAGCGGGGTAATGGCTTGCCCGCCACCGTTGGTTTAATTATTTGCCGTTTTTCTCGACCAGGCCGGGCCAATTCTTTTGCACCTTGGCGACATTGGCATCGAAATCGGCGTCGAACTTTTTCAGGATGGTCTGGTTTAGGTTGAGATACAACTTGCCGTCGCGAACCTGCCAGGTGCTGATTTCCACGGGAAATAGCGCGCCGACCGAAACGCCAAAGGCGCAATAGCCGCCGCATTGCGGCGAGTATTTTTCCGGTGCGGCTTCAAACAATTCTTTGTGTTCTTTGCTCGCGAAGATATAGGTCGCCCCCTGATACGTCGCGGAGATCCCGGGATCCCCGTTGACTGGTTTGTGGTCGGTGAAGAAGGCCACGGTGTCGTAGCCCGAGACGGCTATGTTGCTGGCGCCGGAAACGTTGACGAGGTCCGCCGCTTGTGCGCTGACAGCCAAAGTTAAGGCGATGCTGGTGATGAGTTGTTTGATCTTTTTCATTTTGAGTTTCTTTTGTTATTTTGTTGTTGTTTTGCTACTCGCCGGTATTCCGGCTTGCTGATTGGATGCGGCGGGGGAATGAAATCTTACCTCGAACCTGGTGACGGACCGAAAATGATGGCAGCTCTTCGCAAAAATCAGCTTAATTTCCTGGTAAATTTCCGAGACAAAGTCGCATCTCCGCGCGTTGGCGGATGCTTAAGTTATAAAAATTTCGAAAAGTCCCTTTGCGTTTTCGATTGTCTCGATATATATAATTCGATGCCTGTTTCTATTCTCCCAACAAACAATTTTGAGGGTGTTTCTTTTTGAAACTCCCATTTAAAACAGGTTTCGTGCCTCCTCGACCCGCCGGGATATTCTCAGCAATGGCTCGATTGTTCTATGGCGCGAGCACTTGTCTGGTCGTGTCTTGCGCACTTCATGCCGGAGTGGACCCGGTGAAACAACCGCCCGGACCTGCCGCCAAAATCGATTTCACGCGCGAGGTGAGGCCTATTCTCGCCAGCCATTGTTTCAAGTGTCATGGTCAGGATGCAGATGCACGCAAGGCGAAGCTGCGTTTGGACCTCCGCGAAATTGTCACCAAGCCGGCAAAATCAGGTGAAGTGGCCATCGTCCCCGGCAAACCAGACAAGAGTGAGCTGGTGCGCCGGATTTTTGCCACCGATGAAGATGAGCTGATGCCGCCCCCGGGCGCTAAAAATCCGTTGAGCGCGACGGACAAGGAAATTCTCCACCGCTGGATCGTCGAGGGCGCGGAATACAAGCCGCACTGGGCGTTCATTGCGCCCAAGCAAACGCCGCTGCCGAAAGTGCATGACCCCAAGTGGCCGCAAACAGCGATTGATTTTTTTGTGCTGGCGCGACTGGAAAAAGAAGGTCTCAAGCCCGCGTTGCCCGCAGATAAATTTACTCTGGTGCGCCGGCTTTATTTCGATTTAATCGGATTGCCTCCGACGACTGCTCAGGCGGATGCGTTCGTCAACGATGCGTCGCCGACCGCTTACGAACGACTGGTTGACCAGTTGCTCGCGTCGCCCCATTTTGGTGAACGCTGGGCGCGGCGCTGGATGGACCTGGCTCGCTATGCCGATACCAACGGTTTCGAAAAGGATCGTCAGCGGTCCATCTGGCCCTGGCGCGATTGGGTGATCAACGCTCTAAATTGCGACCTGCCCTTCGATGAATTCACCATCGAACAACTTGCCGGCGATATGCTGCCTGGTGCCACGCGCGCCCAGATCATCGCCACCGGGTTCCATCGCAATTCCATGCTCAACGAGGAGGGCGGCATTGATCCGCTGGAATATCGTTTTTATTCCATGGTGGACCGCGTTCATGCCACCGCCACCACCTGGCTCGGATTGACGATGGCCTGCGCGCAATGTCACACGCACAAATACGATCCTATTCAGCACGCTGAATATTACCGCTTCATGGCGTGTCTGGATAACTTCATCGAGCCAACTTTCCAGGTCCTGGAGCCTGAAATTGCCGGGCAGCGGCAAAAAATTCAGGAGCAGATTGATGCGCTGGAAGCGGCCCTGCCGGAAAAATTCCACCTGGACCTGCGGGCAGCCTGGCAGATTCCTGCGACGGTGGAATTTTTTTCCAAGAATGGTGCTGACGCGGAATTGTTGGCTGATGGTTCGTTTCGCGTCGGCGGAGCCAATCCCGACACCGACACTTACACGCTTAAATATGAGTTGAAGTTGCAGCGCATCACGCACGTTCAAGTCGAAGCCATCGCGGACGACCATTTCCCCCAAGCCGGGCCGGGCCGCGCTGACAACGGCAATTTTGTTTTGAGCGAATTGGAAATGGAAGTTCAGGCGCAAAACAGCGGGGCCGGGCCGCGCCCGCTGAAATTTACCGGCGCGCAAGCAAGTTTTGCGCAACCGGGATTTCCCGGAAAAAATGCGATTGATGGCCAGCTCGACACCGGCTGGGCGATTCAAGGCTCGGGCGGCCTGGCAAAAAATCAGCATGCCATTTTTGCTCTGGCGGAGCTGTTGGAGTTGCCCAATACCGCGATCGTCACGATCCGGCTGATTCAGAATCAGGGCTCGCATCACACGCTCGGACATTTCCGCATCAGCTTCGGCGAACAGCAGGTGGACCAGGATCTGACCGGGCAACGCCGCCGCGAAACGCGCGACCGGCGGTGCGTCCAATGGCTGGCCGGTCAATTGCCTGTAGCCGCCAACTGGCAGTCCCTGCGCCCGGTGTCCGCCACGAGCACCGCGCCGATTTTAACGATTCAAGATGACGACTCCGTTTTTTGCAACGGCGATTTTACCAAAAGCGACACTTACAGTTTGAAGTTTCGCAACCTTCCTGCCGGGATCAAGGCCCTGCGGTTGGAAATGTTGCCCGACGATCGTTTGCCTGGCGGCGGCCCGGGTTCGGTTTATTACGAAGGCATGCCGGGGAATTTCTGGCTGTCCACGCTCCGGCTGAAAGCAGATGACCGGCCGGTTGCGCTTACCAATGCGACGGAAACCTATGCTGACCGTGAAAACACTGCGGCCAAGGCGTTGGATGATGATCCGCAAACCGGCTGGGCCATTACGGGCGGCGTGGGCAGGACGCAAAACGCCGTGTTTCAATTTACTCAGGCGGTTACCAGTACCAATGCAATGCAGTTGGATATGACTTGTGAAAAATATTATGCGGCGGGCTTGGGGCGGTTTCGTGTCTGGGTGACCACGAACGACAACGCGCGGGCTTCCCAATTGGATAGTGCCGCCTTGGCCGTGCTCGCCAAATATGGCGACCAGGGGAAACTCCAATCCTTGTTCTCCGCTACGAATGCTTCGCTCGAACGTGATATTTTGCTCCGGCAATTTACGCTGCGGTCGCCCGATTTCGCCGGTCCGCGCGCTGAAATTGAAAAGCTGCGAGCCACTCTGCCAAAATTTTCCACCACCCTCGTCACGCAGGAACGCCCACCCGGACAAGAACGCCAAACGTTCATCCATCATCGCGGCGAATTTCTCAATACCGAGGCGGCGGTGACTCCGGGCGTGCCGGCATTTTTACCGCCGCTCCCGGAGAACGCGCCGAAGAATCGCCTGGCGCTCGCCCAATGGCTGGTATCTGGCACGAATCCACTCACGGGCCGCGTGATCATGAACCGCCAGTGGGAGGCTTTGTTCGGGCGCGGCATTGTGCCAACGACCGGGGACTTTGGTTTTCAAGGCGAATTGCCTTCGCATCAGGATCTGTTGGATTGGCTCGCCGTGGAATTTGTGAAACAAGGCTGGTCGCCCAAAAAAATGCTCAAGGTGATCGTAATGAGCGCAACCTATCAGCAAGCCAGCGAAGGCTCGCCGGAGCTTCGCGAGCGTGACCCGATGAACGTCTTGCTGGCGCGCGGCCCGCGATTTCGTCTGGACGCGGAAATGGTGCGCGACTCAGCCTTGCTGGCGAGCGGTTTGTTATCGCGAAAAATCGGGGGTCCGAGTGTTTTCCCGCCGCAGCCGCCCGGCGTTTCGTCCGAAGGCGCCTATGGTCCGCTGGAATGGAAAACCAGCGAAGGCCCGGACCGCTATCGGCGCACACTTTATACCTTTGCCAAGCGCACTGCGCCTTACGCCATGACCGCGACGTTTGACGGACCAAGCGGCGAAGTTTGTCTCGCCCGGCGAGATCGATCGGACACGCCGTTGCAGGCGCTGACTTCGCTCAATGATCGGGTTTTCATGGAGTGTGCCCGCGCCTTGGGCCAGCTTGCCGCCCACGCCGTCGGCGACGATTCCGCTCGCGCCGGGATGCTCTTTCGCCGGTGCTTGACGCGCCCGCCGACCAGCGGGGAGCAGACAAAACTGGTTCAATTTTATCAGTCGCAACTCTCCCGGTTCGTGAGCGGCGAATTGTCAGCGGCGGAGATCATGGAATCGAAGGGAATCGCGGACTTGAATGAGCCGGCCGCGTGGACCACCGTTGCGCGGGTCTTGCTAAATCTTGACGAAACCATTAACAAGAATTGAAGCGCCTTATGAATTGCCACGACCATCTTTACGCTTGGAGTGATCCGCGGGTGAATTCGCGCCGGTGGTTCTTGAAGGAGTGCGGGCTCGGTTTGGGTAAACTCGCGCTCGCGTCGCTGCTCACCGACGCGTTCATTCCCAAAACTTTCGGGGCGAATATTCCGGCGGTGGACGCGCTGAAACCGCGCGCGCCGCATTTTCCCGGCAAGGCCAGGCACGTGATTCATCTCTTCATGGCCGGTGCCCCGAGCCATCTGGATCTGTTCGATTACAAACCGGAGCTGGATAAACTCCAAGGCAAACCACTGCCGCCCTCGGTGATCGCCGGCCAGCGCTACGCCTTCATCCGTCCCGACGCCGCCGTGCTCGGTCCGCAATTCAAATTCTCCCGGCACGGACAGTCCGGTGC